>CAJBTU010000084.1 GCA_903958625.1 uncultured Ignavibacteriota bacterium
CAGTTTCATCAGCCGTTCGCAGATCATTGATCCGTCAGGAGTGATGAGAAGAGGAGAACAGGATACACCAAGCGTTTTACATTCGATACAATCGTTCAGATTCTCTTTCGTGAAGGAGGGCTGAGCATACATGTTCAAATGCGCAAGATCTTTCAGCTTCTGGTCGGCTCCGGAATACATCGTCCGGAACTTATATAATTTGAAACGCTTGAACCCCATTCCCGCACGCGGTGCGGCGTAGAAAACGGGCCCCTTCGATTCCAATGTGATGGCGATCGCGATGAGTCCCATGACCGGAGCAAGACAGAGAAGCGCTGTTCCTGAAACGGTGATATCAAAAATTCTTTTTGCGGTGATCATAAGTTTGTATTCTTTAATTTTGTGATACAAACTTAATCAACAGAAGTGCGATTTCAGGATTATTTCGATGAATAGGGTGAAACGCTCGATGAAGTAGGCCGGGGAGAAGAGGAATAGCTGGCAGGAAGTGCTATGAAGCAAAGACGATAACGCCTAAAAATGTTATATTTTCTATGATTACGAAATTCATTATTTTGCCATTAAGGTCAATGAACGTATCTTTCCTATGGCCATAAAATCATACAAAATACTGCTCGTTGATGACGACAAAGCATTCTTAGCTATGATCAAAGATGTTTTGCGGTCAATGTATGGTCATTTGACGATCGAAACGGCAAGATCCGGCAGGGAATGTCTGCAGAAAGTGAAAAGTTTTTCGCCGAACCTCGTTTTTTTAGATATCGGGATGGATGGGATGAACGGGCTGGTGACGCTGCGGTTCATTAAATCGATGGATGAAAAAACTCTTGTTTTTTTCCTTTCCGGTCACTCCGCGAAGGATATCAAGGAAGCTGTCGCCATGGTGCCTGTTGACGGATTTTTTACTAAAACGCAGTTTCTCACTATCCTCAAAGGCAAACAGACGATAGATGAAGTTTTAAATGAGGGGAGGACAAAGACATGAAGAGGGAATATTCCGCATCAATAAAATTTGCAAAAAATTCTCTCCGCCGGGGAACCGGAACGAAGATCTCTATCGGTTACAAAATATCTCTGTCTCTCACTCCGATAAGATAAAGGATTCCGTCCAATCCGAGTGTCGAGATCGCCTGTTTCGCCGTTTGCCGGACGATCGGTTTTGCATTGAAGGCGATCCCCAGTCCGGCAAGATTGAGCATCGGAAGATCGTTCGCGCCGTCACCGACCGCGATCACTTGTTCAAGCGAGATCTGTTCTTTTTCCGCGATCTCTTTTAAAATTTCTGCTTTCCTTTTTCCGTCAACAATTGTTCCCTTTACTTTTCCGGTTACCGTTCCGTTGACGATCTCCAGCTCATTCGCAAAGACATAATCAATCCCAAGTTTCTGTTTCAGGATATTTCCAAAATACGAAAATCCGCCGGAGACGATCGCCGTTTTGTATCCTAATTTTTTTAATGTCGAGATCAAACGCTCCGCACCATCGGTGAGCGGTAGCGTATTTCCGATCGACTGTACTTTTGATTCTTCCAGACCTTCCAGCAGAGCCAGGCGTTTTGTAAAGCTTTGATCGAAGACCAGTTCACCCCGCATAGCGGATTCGGTGATCTTTACCACTTCTTCGCCGACCCCGCGCGACTTGGCAAGCTCATCGATCACTTCGATCTTGATGAGCGTCGAATCCATATCAAAGACGACCAGCCGGCGGTTCCGGCGGTACATCGAGTCGGCCTGGAATGCGATGTCGATATCGAACTCGTGAGCGACGTTCATGAACGCAGATCGTAAACCGAACGGATCTTCCAGTTCACCGCTCACCAGAAACTCTACGCACGCGCGCTGTTCGTCCCTTTTTTCATTCAGCGAAGCGCGGCCGGAGAGCCGTTCGATGATGTCGATATTCAAACGGTGATGTTCAATGATGCCGGAGACTTTTGCAATATGTCCGGCAGTGATCGTGCGTCCGAGAACCGTTACGATGTAACGGCTTTTTGCCTGTTCGTTGACCCAGACGCCGTATTCCTCTTCGGTGATAGGAGTGAAACGGATCGTCAGCCCGAGGATCTGTGCTTTCAGAAATACTTCCTTGATCATTTCGTACGAAGCGGACTTCGACGGAACATCAAGCAATAATCCGAGTGATAGCTGGTTATGGATCACCGCCTGCCCGATATCGAGAATGCGGATATCGTACCGCGATAGCAAATTAGTGATCTTGCTTGTCAGGCCGGGCTTGTCGATGCCGGTGATGCTTGCTACGATAAGTTCGTTCATTGTGATTATGATGGCTAAATTTTTGAAGTTATGCTGTAGAAAATACAGAGAAGTGCGGAGAAAGAGAAATAAAACAAGACTCTTTTTCTTTATTCCGAGCGTATTTCTGTGATACATATCGCATTTAAATTTTATCATTTGTTTTTTTCCCCCACTTCTCTTACAATGAAGACAAAACTGTCTTTTATTAACCTATGGGGGGAACTATGTATAGTCTAAAAACAATTTATTTGTGTTCAATTCTTTTGTCAATTCACGCGCTATATTCGCAACCAGCATTACTGTGGACAAATACACAAGCAGCACCCGACAGCGCGTTTTACCTTAATGATGCAACAAGGGATTATTCGGGAAATCTGTATATCATCGCTTTAGGACTCACGAAATATTCAAACACAGGTTCACTTATGTGGAAACGGAACCTTCCAACCTTAGGTAATTATGTTTATAAAATGGTTTCAGACAAACAGGGAAACGTGTACATCGTTGTTAACGATGATAACCAGAAACAAACTTTAATTAAATACTCACCATCTGGAGACAGTCTCTGGGCGAAGACGTTGCTCCTTGAAAAGCCGACAGCTGATTACCGAGAACAGAATCGGCTGATTGTATCTGATGGGGACGGGAATGTCTATATTGCCGTCCAGCATGAACAACGGATCTCCGGCGGCTTCTTTAAAACCTCGCTCATGGTGAGTTCCTACTCTTCTGCCGGACAACTGCGATGGATCGACACGACGGTGAAAGCGATGCCGCTGAACCGCGAACCGGAATACGGCGACCTGATGCTCGGTGAAATGATCGTCGACCAGTCGAACAACATCATTATTTCCGTCACAAGCCGTTCGGAGATCAATCCGTCACTCTATATTTCAGAAACGAAGGTCGTAAAATATACTGCGGCCGGAGGTTCACCGGCATGGGTCAACTCGCTGGCGATCAGCGGAGTGAATGTTGAATTCTCGGATATGGATGTGGATGCATCGGGAAATATCTTTGTTGCATACAATCATTTCCTATCATTCACGGAAGGAGGGCGGATCAGGAAGATCTCTTCCTCCGGAGCATCACAATGGGATCGGATGACCGCGAACTCCAGTGCTAAACTCGCCGGCGATAACAACGGCGGCGTGTATGCAGGGATCGGAAGATCACTTTCACTGACGACAACCATCTCGAGGATCTTCCGTTTTAACGGAACAGACAGCACGTTCATCGGGAACTTCGGCGGTGGAAACTATTCCATGCTGCACCATCTTGCGGTTGATCCTGCCGGTTATGTTGTTGCGTCCGGTGTGATGAAACAATCCTTCAGTGCCGTCGAAGGGAGCTTCCTCTTTACAGAATTCACACCGAACGGTCAGCAGAACGGTTCAGTTGCATATTCCTCTCCGGGCAACAGTTATGAATATCCGCATTATCTTTTCAAGGGTAATGGAACGTATAATATTGTCGGACAGAGCATTTACCCTCAGTCGAAATCCGTTCTTTGGCTCAACAAGATCAGCGTCGTGCCGAATCCTCCCGCACCGCCGGACCCTCAGCCGGAGAAAGGATGGGCGACACAGAATTCCGGCACTACAACGGATCTCTACAGCGTCTGGTTCAAACAAGGTAGCGAAGGTTGGGCGGTCGGTGACAGCGGAACCATTCTGCATACTATGGATGCAGGGAATGTATGGACGAAAGTTCCCTCACCGGTTCACGCTGACTTCAAGGAGATAAAATTCTACAACGATACGCTCGGTTTCATTGTCGGTGCTGGCGGAATTCTCCGCACGAACAACGGCGGCGCCGTGTGGACGAAGATCTCTGAGACCGGCGAACAGACATTGAATGCCATCGCCTGGAATGATTCGGGATTGATCCTTGCTGTCGGCACGGCAGGACTAGGCCGCTACTCCACGGATTGGGGACTAACGTGGTCCACGACAAATTCGAATAACGGAGCGACGCTGCGGGATGTAGAATCGTTCAATGGATTATTTATTATTGTCGGTGATAATGCGAGTGTTTATGCATATCCAACGATCTCAGGCTGGTGGACGATCAACAGCGGCGGATTGTTCGGACAGACATTCCGTACGATCCGGAAGAACGGAAAGAAACTCCTCTTATATGGATCGAACATTGCAGAGTTGAATGATCAGTTTGTTGTTTCATCATCGATCGAGTTTCCGCCGGTACCGCTGTTATCAGTCTCAGCTGATCCGAAGGCTGAGGTCGCTGTCGTGACCGGTGAGACGGGAACGATCGGATTCTCACAAGAGGAAAGAACGATCCGGTTCAAAACTATCTCACCGTATGACCTGAACGGCATCTTTCAATCCGGTTCATTTGCCATCGTGGTCGGTGATCACGGCACGATCATCAATTTCAATAAACGTACGAGGATCTCAGAGCGTCCGAACGATCTTTTCAGTTCGCTTACGATGATCGATCCGGTGACGTTTATCTATTCCGCGCAGAATAAACTGTTCCGGTCATCCAACGGCGGTAATGTGTGGTCCGTGGTGGATTCGTCCGGTCAGTGGGGAAGTCGGTTCATGGTGAACGGCACGGATGTGTGGGGAAGTGTGAAGATCGATACGCAATATACGGTGATGCTCTCAACCGATAAAGGACTCACATGGCAGTCACAGTCACCGATCATTTCCTATAAACAACATCCTGTGATCACGATACCGAACGGAAAGAATGTCATTGTTTCCGGTGAAGGCGATGCCGTGAAGGAATTGACAGTGTTCATGTCCGTTCACTCCGGAACGAATTGGTATTGGATACCATTTGATACGATCAAGGCAAACCATCGGAACCAGTACCATTCTGCCGATACGACGTCGTTATGGCGTGAGAATGTGAATTTGAACGATGGAATATATTCTCTTCAAAAGCGTGCTGTAGGCATACCGCAATGGATGACCGTGTTCAGCGATTCCGTCGGAAAGAATGTTGATCCGTACGATGCTGTCATGCTCCCCCAAGGGGAAGTGATATTGCAAAAAAATTCCGGTATCACGAAACCGATGTTCCGCACCGTGAACGGAGGGATTACCTGGAAGAGTTACCCCTCCAGTATACCTGATGCGGGCCATCTGGAACACCGGACCTTTGCCAATCGTGCAGGATTCGATCTGCGCTTGTCTACCGACGCGAATTTCACCCACAAGACCGGCCAGGATTATTTCTTTACTCTTGCCCGCGCCGGTTACAAGCAGGGGGAGTTTGGAGGGACGCGTAACTTTGTCTGGAAGGAAGAGGGGCAGCTCATCGTCGAATATCCGTTGCAGGTCGATACGTCCCATATCGTCGACCGCTGGATGTATCTTTCTTCGCAGCACAAAAAAGCGATTGGAAATCCCTCTGTTGCCGCTGATACGATCATTGTTCTGCCGGGAACGACCGGCAATGTGCTGAAGAATATCGTTGTTCTGGCGGATAAGATCTCGCATACCGCCATCGGAGATCTGACGATCGTCCTTTCGCACAACGGCATCAGCGACACACTGTTCCATCAGCTCGGCTTCAAGGCAGATAATATGTTCAATGTTGTTTTCAGCGATGCCTCCTTGACCGATCTCGCTTTTGCGCGAGCACCATTCACCGGTGAATATCGTCCGTACTCATCATTGGAGAAATTTATTGGTTCTAATCCTGTCGGTGTGTGGATGCTGAAGATCTATGACAAAGCGCCGGCGGATTCCGGCATGCTCGAAGCATGGTCCTTGAAACTGGAGAGCGATTTTGTCGCATCGGTTGTGGGCAACGGACTCATTCCATCCGAATTCTCATTGATGCAGAATTATCCTAATCCGTTCAATCCAACAACCACAATCAAATATCAAATACCAACGGATAGTAAAGTCAGTCTGAAAATTTATGATATACTTGGAAGAGAAGTTACAATATTGGTGAATGAGATTAAAAACGCTGGAACATATTCAACTCCGTTCAATTCAACACGATTAGCAAGCGGAGTCTATTTCTATCGTATTGAAGCAACACCAACCGATGGTTCTCGCAACCGTTTTGTTGATGTGAAGAAGATGATGTATCTAAAATAGTATCAAAATCACATATATATTTGTTAAAAATAACAACGGTGTTCGGTTCTTATGACTGAGCACCGTTGTTAAGTTTCTATTGTCAATAGCTCTTACTTCTCCAGCCACGATTTCCATGCGTCATAGTTAAAATCTCTTCCGAGAAATTCTTTCACCATTGAGTCTGCCGGTTTGGATCCGCCTCGCGCGAGAACAAGATCGCGGTATTTTTTTGCGATTGTTGAATTCATGATATTTGTTTTGTCAAACTGACTGAAAAAATCCTTTTCGATGACAAGCGACCACATATAGGTGTAATAGATAGCGGAATATCCGTCCAAATGCCCGAACGACGTTTGAAAATGCGTTCCTTCAATATATTTATACGGCGTATACCGTTCGCGGAGTTCTTTTGCCAGGGCATTGGTATCCACCAAAGCGGGATTTCTGTCGTAACAGGAAAGCGATAGTTTAGCATAGAACATTTGCTGACGAATGAATAATCCTTTCCCGAATTCATCGGCCCGTTTCATTTGTGCAACCAGCTCGCCCGGAATCGGTTCATTGGTTTGATAATGTGTCGCGAATGTCTGCAGCGTCGGAGCATCCCATGCCCATTCTTCAAGCAGCTGAGACGGAACTTCGACAAAATCCCATTCGCAGGAAATTCCGGAAAGTCCCATCCACGGCTGTCGTCCCGCAAAAAGATGATGGAGCAAATGACCGAATTCATGGAAGAATGTCTCCACATCATTATGTTCCATCAATCCCGGATCTCCTTCAACACCGCCGGGAAAATTACATATGAGGGCGGCTTCCGGAATTTGTTTCCCCGCCACTCCGTTGCAAATACCAAATTGGGCCGCGTGATTATATTTATTTTCCCGCGGATGCATATCCAGATAGAACCGTCCTGCAAGCGCGCCATTCTCGAACATTTCAAAACACTCTACGGATTCATGCCAGACGGGGATCGATCCATTCTTCTTGAATTCAACATCGAATAATGTGCTCATCACGTTAAGAATGCCCTGCTGCACTTTTTTATACTGGAAGTACGGACGGACTTTCTGCGCGTCAAATTGATACTCTGTTCGCTTCAATAGTTCGGCATAATAACCCGCTTCCCACGGATTGATCTCCGCAGCCGAGGGAAGATCCTGCTGCTTCCGTGCGAGCAATTGTTTGTAATCGATCTGGGACTTTTGAAGCGAGGCGGAAGCAATATTTTCGATGAATTCCGAAGCGTTGTTCCCGCTTTTCACCATTTTATCGGCCGTGACACAGGCGGCAAAATTTTCGAATCCCAATAGCCGGGCAAGTTCATGACGCTTTGCGATCAGCCGGTCCAGCACCTCCATATTTTTCGGATAGGCGCGGTTATTAAATTCCATGTACATCCGTTTCCGCAGAGTGTCGCTTTTTGCGTAGGTCAGCACAGGAACGGCATCGGGATAATCGGTCGTAAGAATGATCTCACCTTTTTCGTTCGGTTTGTGCCTGTCAATATAGTCCTGCGGAAGGCCTTCAAGTTCATTCACATCCATTATCGTGACGCTCCGTTTGTCTTCACGGATGTTCCGCGAAAATTCCTGACTGATTAGCACCAGTTCTTCACGGATCTTTTTGATCGCATTGCGGGTAGCTTCGTCCTTATCAACGCCGGCCAAACGGAAATCGCGGAGAGTTTTTTGGACGAAAAATATTGTTGCAGCGTCGGCGCCGGAAATGTCGACCGCCGTCAGTGCATCGTAGATACCGCGGTTGAGCGAAAGTTCGGAACCGAACGCCGAAACCTTTTGGCTGAATTGCTCCGACGTTGTCCGCATCTGTTCTTCGGGATGGACGTTTTCCATCAAATTTGCCTGCGAGCCGGCGGCATCCAATTCCGTCAGGATCTGATCGTAGAACGTCAGCGTATTTGCAACCGTACGATCGCCGCTGACGGCCAGGAGTTGTTCCATTGCCGTTCGCGCATTGATAAGATGTGAGTCGAATTTTCCGGAGAGATCTCCGGAGGAAGCGATGCCGGTGAAAAAAGATTTGCTGGTATTCATAGATAATGATCGTTTTCTTAGTGAGACAAATGAAAAACCCCTCTTATCTTTATACGGCCAAAGTAAGCGGGGGGAGAATAAATATGCGAAATAATTTCAACGGGAAAAAGAGGAGAAATATTACGATTGCAGCCAAAGGATGGCATCATCATAATGCCGGAAGATGTGGATCTCTTCCGGAACTTCGTCGCCCCGGAGTGTTTCATACAAGCGAGACATCCCGAACGTGAAATCGGATGCGGCGATGATTGCCAGCCGTGTATGCCGGCCGCGCACATCAACGGGGATATACGTTGAAATAAGATGGTGAAGAGATTCCGAGGAAACATTCAATTGATCGACCAGACGCAGGTCAACAAGATCGTTTGCCGTTGGATTATAATCCGGCTTTGCATGCAGTTCCCGATACGCGTTGATCAGTTCATGATCGGTAATAATGCCGCTGTAGGTGGCCGTACGGATATTTGTCTCGATATCGAATGAAAATATGATCATAAAATCATTGGTGTATGCTTATCCTTCTATGGTAACAATCTAAGAGGATTGTCTTTAATTCGCAAAATATTTTTTCTCCGGCCGGAAAACTGCCGTTGCTAGTATTTGATCATTTCCCTAATTTGCATCAGGAAAACAGGAATTTCGAATCCACGCGGACTATAGTATGAAAAATATTTTGAACAGTATCGGTTATTTGTGCCTCATCATGATTTTTTTCGGCTGCGATAAGGAAAGCACCGGCGACGAATTTGGCATCGGTACGGGGAGCATCTTATCTGCCAGTTCAACCAATCTTGCGCTGCTGATCGGCGGTCAGGGAAAAACGGTCATTACCGGCGGAACGGAACCATATTCTGTCTTGGAAAACACGAACTCTTCGGTGATCACGGTTCAAATATCGTCGCGGGAACTGCAGGTAACCGCGCTTGCCGAGGGCTCATCATCGGTGAAAGTGAAAGACTCTTCCTCTCCGGCAAAAACAATCACAATTTCTGTTACCGTAAAAACTTCGTATACGGCAAATGTTCCGGGTTCTCTTTTGTTCACGTCAACCCGCGGCAATTATTCGGCAAACGGGATTGCCGTATATGGTAATATACCGCCGGTATCGGGCGAGGGGGTTATCGCCATTCAGGATTTCGAGACGCTGTTTCTGCTGGCCTATAAAGTGAACTCACCGGCGGACATTGATGTGACGATTATCAGTTTCGAAAGCAACACCGCCGATTATTCGGGAACATTTTTGTATCCCGGCACCCTTAAGCGGGTATTTATTTCATACTTTCCGCACGGTAATCCCAACGATTCAACGTTCCTCGAGGTCGGCTATTTGCTCGCTTCAACCGCCACGGCCGCGATAGATTCAATCTCGGCGTCAACCATGCGGGGAACATTCTCCGGCCACGGTTATTTTCTGACGTATGGGACCCTTGTGACAAGTCAAACAATTGATGTTACGAATGGTGCATTCAATGCCCCCATTGTTCACACAGGGTCCATGGAAGAAACAACGCTCGAGAGGAATGTGATACGGATGGTAAGGAAGGTGGTACGGAGGAACAGAGTGTTTTAAAACAGAAGAACCGTTCAGGTGAACGGCTCTTCTTATTTTTACAGTTTCTCCAGGAGTAACCGCAGTATCTTCAGCTTCCATTCGCTGTACGGCGGGACCTTCAGGAACCAGAACTCCAGCCATGTCGGTTTCTCCATGATCGATTTATAGTGAGAGAATGTTTTGAATCCTTCTACGCCATGGTAGGCGCCGATGCCGCTGGATCCGACGCCGCCGAGCGGAAGATAGTCGTTTGCAAAGTACATAACGGCATCGTTCTGCGATCCGCCGCCGAACGACAACTCGCTGAACAACCTCTCTTTTTCCCCGTTGTTCGAACCGAACACATACAAGGACAAAGGTTTCGGATATTCCTTCACCCGTTGGATGGCTGAATTCAGGTCGTCATACCGCACGACTGCCAGCACCGGACCGAAGATTTCTTCTTTCATCACGTCGTCATCGAACGTAACATTGTGAAGAATGGTGGGAGCGATGAAGCGGTTTTTCTTATCCACAATTCCACCGCAGTACACTTTTTTCGGATCGATCAGCTGCTGAATGCGTTCCACATGCCGTTCGTTCACGATCGCCATGAAATTATCCGAAACGGCATCCTTGGGATAATGACGCTCCATCACCGATTTCATCTCGGCAAGCAGTTTCTGTTCGATGGAGGAATGGACCAGAAGATAATCGATGGCGACGCAGGTTTGTCCTGCATTGAGTAATTTTCCCCACACGATCCGTTTTGCGCACGTAGCAATGTCGCAATCCGGCAGCACAAAAGCCGGATTCTTGCCGCCAAGTTCCAGCGTGACCGGCGTAAGATGTTTTGCCGCAGCTTCGTACACGATCTTGCCGATCTTTGTTCCGCCGGTAAAGAAAATGTAATCGAATTTCTGTTCAAGGATCTCTGATGCCGTATCGGCGCCTCCTTCAACGGCAACACAGTATTCGGGAGCAAATGTTTCGTTGATGATCTTTGCCATTGCCGCGGATGTTCGCGGAGCAACCTCGCTCGGTTTCACCACGGCCGTATTTCCTGCAGCCAGAGAATCGATCAATGGTACGAGTGTCAATTGATACGGATAATTCCATGCTCCGGCAATGTAGGTAACTCCGTACGGTTCGGGCAGAACGTAACTGCGTGCAGGAAAATTAACAAGGTTTGTCCAGACCCGTTTCTTTTTGCTCCACTTTCCGATATTCCCGGTCATGAACGATAGTTCCCGGTAGACCAGCGAGAGTTCTGAGGTGAATGTGTCGTACCGCGATTTTTTCAGATCGGCGTAGATCGCATCGAACAGTAATTGTTCATTCGCTTTCAATGCCCGCTCAAATTTCAATAATTGCTGAATCCGGAACGTGACGGAACGTGTGGCACCGGTCTGAAAAAAGGCGCGTTGTGCAGAGATGATATCTTTAATATTCATAATATTTTTTGTTGGACAGACTTTTCTCTCCGGCGTATTTATTTTCTGCCGGTAAATTCATCCATCGTTTTATATACTTTCAGGAATTTTCCCACGATCAGGTCGAATACCCGGGTAGGAAGCACCCCTTTGAAGAGTTGCAGAGTATAGACGATCAGCGGCATGCGCACGTGCAGTTTGTTCTTTTCAATTCCGCGGATGATCTTTCGCGCCGCCGGGACCGGTTTATTGATCGGAACGAAGATGGAGGATTTCACTCCGTCAAACATCCCGGTGCTGATATAATAAGGGGTGACGCATGTTACCTTCACATTGTTTCCAAGTCTTTCCATCTCCAGCCGTATCGAATCGGACCAGCCGATCACCGCCCACTTGCTTGCGGCATAGACAGACATTTTTGGATTGCCGACCAATCCCGCTGCGGAGGCAATGTTCACAATGTGTCCCTTATTCTGCTTGATCATTTCCGGAAGGAACTCCAGCGTGATATGCATCAGCGCTTCGGCGTTGATCGACATCGTTCTGTCGATATCGGCATGCGTGTGTTCGTGAAAATATTTGCCGATAACGATCCCAGCATTGTTGATCAGAATATTGACGGGACCGACATCCTTCGTCACCTGCTGGACCGTTGTCCGCACCTGTTCGGTATTCGAAACGTCAACAACGTACCCTTTCACATTCTTCAGCAAGGCGGAAAATTCTTTCACCGTTTCATTCAGCAATTGCTGATTCATATCCCAGATGACCAGCGCTGAGCAACCCTTGCTGATCACCATCGATCCCATTAGTTTGCCGATGCCGGAAGCACCTCCGGTAATGAGAACTGTAGAATTTTTTATTTCACTCATGGAATTTCCTTTCGTAAATGACCGCCAAATATAGCAGGAAGAAACGAGGAAAGCAGTAAATGCCCTAAATTATTTTTACGATCTCTTCCGCCAGCAGCTGCGCAGCCGGAGGATGAAACCGGAACCACAGTTCCGGCTCGATCAATTCCAGTTCGGATACTGCCAATTGGTCATTATTATCACGCAAAATATCCACTCTGCCGTATAATGGAATCGGTACGCAGGCGGACACGGTTCTTTCTGCAAAGGCGATTTCTTCATTTGTCGGGATGTAGTGATGGACCGTTCCACCGAAATCGTCCTGCACGCGGAAGTCGCCCGGCTTTGCCTTCTTGATAACGGCATGCGTAAATTTTCCGCCGATAACAACAAGGGTTTTCTCTCCATGTGTCGTGACGGAATGAAGAAACGGCTGCATCATCATCGCTTCCACGGCGACCAATTGCTGGAAAATACTTTCGTGCTGAGAAAGATTATTGCCGTTCAAACGATATGTATGCCGTGCGCCGGCAGACATCACAGGTTTTATTATGGATTCACGTGATCCTTGAATTGAATAAAGATGCTGAAGTGATGTTGATGTATTTTTCTCTATATACGTAGTTTCAGGAATATTCACTCCGAGTTTTTCAAGGTCGTGCAAATAATGTTTGTCAAGATTCCAAAGAATAATCTTCAGCGGATTGATCATTGTTGTTTGTGCTGATACGGCGTGTAAGAATCGGATGAACTCGTCATATCGTTCCGTGTAATCCCACACAGCACGAAAAAGAACTGTGCCGGTTGACGACCAGTCAAATTCTTTATTTGTCCAATCTATCCGATGGACCCGTAATCCTTTTCGCTCCAAGGCTTCGCGCAGCAACAGATCTTCGTGCAGAATCTGCTGCACATACCAATCGGGATCTGCCGGATCCAGATAGTGTTGTGCCGTAAGCAATGTGATATCATACGTTTTCATTTTTCCGCAGAGACAGTGATGAGTTATAGAAAATAGATGAAATCAATTGTCATTTCAACATTTCTTTTATACTTTTGGCGTAAGCATACACAGAATCTTGAGAAATACAATGCCGGCTATCAGTGCAAATAATCTATCCAAAACGTACAGGGAGATCAATAGATCCCCCGTTGACGCATTGCACAATGTTTCGTTCACCGTTAACGAAGGGGAGATCGTCGGTCTTATCGGTCCGAACGGAGCGGGAAAATCGACGCTCATGCGGATTTTGCTGGGATTTCTTTCGTCGGATACAGGTGATGTGAAACTGTTCGATGAACATCCGGAATCACTCCGCGCCCGATCGCTTATCGGGTACCAGGCGGATACGCAGTTTCGGGCAAAGAATGTTACCGTGCAATCATTCCTTCAGCTTCACGCAGATCTGATCGGCATAAATAATTCGGAAGAGCACATACAGCATCTTCTGCAGACATTCGATTTGTTCGATGCGTACAAACGTACGCTTTCTGCGCTCTCAAAAGGGATGAGACAAAAATTAGAACTGGTCCTTGCATTTCTCGGTTCACCGAAACTGGTGTTTCTTGATGAACCGACGGCCGCACTCGATCCTCCCTCCGTATTTGTGCTGCGTGATTATCTTGCGGAACAGAAAAGATCCGGAATTACCGTACTGTTCAGTTCGCACCACTTAACGGAAGTGGAATCTATCTGCGACCGCATTATTTTCATCAATGACGGAACGGTTGTTGATGACTCTCCGATGAAGGATATCGGACCGGGCCACCTGGAGAAGCTGTTCAGAAAGAATCTGGAAAGGAAGGGAACGGGATCATGAACAATTATTCCATTCTCTTCAAAGCGGAATTCAAACGCTTCTGGACTCCGGCAATGATCGTTACGGCATTTGGCATTATTGCCTTTGGGAATGTCATTGCCTTTGGTATGGGGACGATGAAACAATTACCGAAAACATCGAACCTTGTGGAAATATGTTATTCTATTGTATCGTTCTTTTCGGTCATTCTTTTCTCTGCCGGAATAGTCGGATCTGACATAAAGAGCGGCTGGTTGAGAACACTTCTCATCCGTCCGGTAACTCGACAGCAATATGTATTGACAAAAATATCCGTTGTTATCACGGTGGCATTGGCAACATTGGCGATTACAATTCTTCTTCCCATCGTCTATTTTACGCTCTTGGCAGAGTCGAAAATTATTTTTGACGCTTCGTCAACCGTAACGTTCCTCATGTTCAAAAGCTGTGAAGTGGTCTTGTATATCGTTATTTCAACAGGTATTTCCTGCTGGATCAGCGGAGCGTTTAATTCATTGGCGCTCTATATTTGGTTTGGATCTTCGCAGTTGATGGAAATGCTTATTTCAAAGAAATATTGGGATATACCCTGGCTTATGACGTTGAAAGATTTTATGTCTCCATCAGGTTTTCAAGATGCCCTGAACTATTCAAAACTGGGACTGGGATTTCCCGTCGAGTATATTCTGTGGGGAATCGCCTCCGTGGCTTTTTTTGCCGCGCTGATGCTTATTTCAATAAATAGAATACAGATAGATACAGGATCGGAATAAACCATGAACCAGCGCACTGTATCTGGAATTAAATATTTAATGGCAATTGCGCTTTTGTGTGCATCGGCTGGCGCAGCGCTGGAATTCTATCAAAAAACAAATACGGTAGAATGGGTTCCCTTTGCCGATGCAGCACAATATGCAAAAGAGAAGAATAAATTGATCTATATCGATTTTTATGCCGACTGGTGTCAGCCGTGCAAGCAAATGGATAAGAGCACATTTACCAATGATTCGGTCATTACGCTTCTGAAAAACGAATTTATTGCCACTCGCATCAATGTTGACGAACCGTTATTTGGTCAACCCATGATGAAAAAATATAATATTTCAGCGATGCCGACGGCATTGTTGTTGGGATCCGACCAACAGGAAGTTCGGCGGTACGTCGGATTCATGAACGCAGAAGAATTTATTGTTTGGCTGAAAAAAAAGAAATAATTCTTTTCCGATATTTTTCTCTTTATCTTCATTCGCCCGTGCTAACAAGTTCTCAACGACTCGTCGGCAGGGGTTAGTCTGTTTTAAATGAACCATCCGCAATGGCAGTGATAAAAGACATTAACAATAGAATATTCGAATCCGCTCATTTTCAGAAGCTCAACGCTCTGAATGTCTCCGCCGGAAACCCTGCGCAGCTCCATGGAATTTCCGGTTCCCTGTGGGCATTCGTTGCTGTTGCATTGTTTCGTCAGGCGAACGGACAGGTTCTGGTTGTGCTCGATGAACAGGAACGCGCGGAAAAACTTCGCGATGATTGTGCCGCAATCATTGGCGACGCAAATGTGAAACTGTGCGTTGTCGAACCGCAACACGCTTCACAAGCGATGGATATGTCCGCACCGCTTTCCCAGATTGAAACGCTGAAAGCTCTGCAGACGAACACTCCGGCGATCTATATTACGCATGCAACAGCGCTCGGATTCGGTGTTCCCGATCGCCAGGAATTTTCAAGTTCCATCATTGAACTTTCGGCGAAGACCGAACACAATTTCGAACAATTGCTTGCGGCGCTTTCCGAACATGGATTTGAGCGGAAACAATTCGTCGAATCGTACGGTGATGTTGCGGTACGGGGCGGAATTCTTGACGTATTTCCCTTCGTCGGAGAACACCCCGTTCGCATTGAATTCTGGGGCGATACGGTCGAATCGATCCGCGAATTTGAAGTGCTGTCGCAGCGGTCGATCAGAGAACTGCAGTCGGTAAGCATCGTTCCCGATGTGCTGCGAAAGAAAGAGAACGATCAGCACACGGAGATACAGAGCAGAAAAGTTTCCCTTCTTTCCTATTTTTCCGCCGAACTGACGGTCTTTTCCGAAGATATCTCCCTGCTCAAAAGGGAATATGATGAACTTGTCTCCGAAGGCGTAGCAACGGATTTTTCGTTCGACGATGTGCTGAAAGAATTTGAAAAATATCCGCGATTCATTCATTCGCCGTTTCAGGCATCTCAGGCACAGATCGATTTTCAATCGCAATCACAGCCGAGCGTCAATGGAAGCATTTCAATACTGCGCGAAAAGATTGCGGAATTTTCCGGCAAAGGATATGATGTCATTATCACCTCGGACAGGAAAGAGGAACTGGAGAGAATTCAGGACCTTATAGAAGAAGATTCTGATCTTGCGTTCGGGGATTCGGCCCGGGAAATCACCGAAGAAGAAAATGAGAACGTAACACCTGAACCCGAAATACCGATAGTGGATTCCGGATCAATTCTATCGGTTCAATACTCCACCGAATCATTCCATTCCGGATTCGTCTTTGAGTCGGCAAAGATCGTGATCCTAACCGAACACGAGATATTTAATCGCATTAAGGCGCGTGCGGAACGGAAACGGAAGCGTTTTAAAGGGATCTCGGCAAAGGAACTTCATGCGCTGCGCCGCGGTGATTATGTCACGCATGTGGACCACGGTATCGGTAAATTCCTCGGTCTCGAAAAGATCAAGGTGGGCGGAGCGGAGCAGGAAGTTGCCAAACTGGAATATGCGGAAAAAGGGACGCTCTTTGTCAATCTTAATTACATCACGCGCATTCAGAAATATTCTTCGTCCGAAGGGCACGAACCGAAACTGAACAAGCTCGGCAGTCCGGATTGGGAACGGCTGAAAGCCCGGACAAAGAAAAAGATCAAAGACATTGCGCGCGATCTGATTAAGCTTTACGCCAAACGGAAAATGGAACCCGGTTTCGCATTTCAGGCAGACACGCATTGGCAAAAGGAGATGGAAGCTTCCTTCATGTACGAAGATACGCCGGACCAGGCGCGCACAACGGTTGAAATGAAACACGATATGGAATCGCCGCATCCGATGGACCGGCTGGTCTGCGGCGACGTCGGTTTCGGAAAGACGGAGATTGCCGTACGAGCGGCGTTCAAATCCGTGATGAATGGAAAACAGGCCGGCGTGCTGGTGCCGACAACTATTCTTGCCCAGCAGCACTATAATACGTTCTCCGATCGTCTCGGGCGGTATCCGGTGCGCATAGCGCTGCTTTCCCGTTTCAAATCGGCAAAAGAGATCAAGGAGTCGCTGAAAAAAATCTCGGACGGCGACGTCGATATCGTTATCGGCACGCATCGCTTGTTATCGAAGGATGTGAAATTCAAGGATCTCGGCCTGCTGGTGATCGACGAAGAACAGCGGTTCGGCGTAGCCGCAAAAGAAAAACTCCGCGCTCTGAAAGTATCCGTTGATACGCTGACGCTCACCGCCACCCCGATTCCGCGGACGCTCCATTTCTCGCTGATGGGTGCCCGCGACCTTTCGGTTATCAACACGCCGCCGCGCAACCGTCTTCCGATCCATACGGAGATTGCAACGTATGACAAGAAGATCATCCGGGAAGCGGTGATTCACGAGATTCACCGCGGTGGGCAGGTCTTTATCGTTACGGATAAGGTCAGCAATATCGATATTCTTACGTCAACATTTATCGAAGCCATCCCGGAGGCGCGTTTCCGTTATGCCCACGGACAGATGGAAGGTCATGAACTTGAACAGGTGATGATCGATTTTCTTGAACGGAAGTTCGATGTCTTGGTTACAACAAAGATCGTTGAATCTGGCGTGGATATTCCGAGTGTCAACACGATCATCATCAATCGCGCCGACAAGTTCGGTCTGGCGGAATTGTATCAGCTGCGCGGACGCGTTGGCCGTGCGAATCTTCAGGCATACGCGTATCTGCTCGTCCCGCCGATCCATTCGCTGCCGAAACAGACACTGCGGCGGCTGCAGGCGATAGAAGAATTTACCGAACTCGGTTCGGGATTGAACCTTGCGATGCGCGATCTCGAGATCCGCGGCGCCGGAAATATGCTCGGCGGGGAGCAGAGCGGATTTATTATGGAAATGGGATTCGAGATGTACACGAAGATACTGGAAGATGCTGTCGCCGAATTGAAGGAACAGGAATTTGCCGAAGTGTTTGCCGCTACCCTTGAATCGAAAACGCGCATCATTGAAACACAGGTCGATGCGGATCTTGAAGCGTATCTTCCCGAATTTTATGTGGAAAGCGACACCGAACGGCTCGACATCTACCGGCGTCTGTACAAGACCTCAACGCAAAAAGAAGTCGATGAACTGAAAGCGGAACTTTCAGACAGATTCGGAACGGCGATGGAAGAAGTGGATAATCTTTTTTCCCTTGCCTCGCTTCGCGTGATCGGTTCACGGTCCAATATCCGGAAAGTGGAATTGAACAAACGTGTTCTCCGGATGTTCCTGCCATCCGAAGACGACAGACACTTCTATGAAGGAGGAGTATTCCAGGAGATGATGGCACGTGTCTCTGCGATCAAAGAACCACTGGTGCAATTAAAGCAGGAAGGAAAAAATCTTTTCCTTCAAGCGTACGTGAAACATACCGAAGGAAGGGAACGCATAAACGATGCGATGTTTATCGTTGAACAATTAACGTCTTGATCGAAAACTCTCGAACACAAAAACAATAAGGTTCGCTTTATCTCGCAGAGGGAAAGCCGGACCGTGAAACGTGAAAACTATGAATACGGATATCAAAGTAATTCTCTTCGATCTTGGCCGGGTACTGATGCATATCGACTTTGAAGCTTTTCCTAACGGACTTGGACTGCTCACAAAAGAAGAACGGCTGCAGTACGATCAGGCAAACATTCAAAACAGTATTCGCGAATATGAAACGGGAAAAATGTCAACGAATGAATTTTATGATTCATTATACGGAATATTTCAAAAAAAATATTCACGGGAAAAATTACGGGAATCATTTGACGGAATTATCGTTGCCGATAATCAGGAGATCATTCCGTTCGTTGAAAAAATAATGCTCCAATACCGGATAGCAGTTCTCAGCAACACCTGCGCAAGTCACTGGGAAAAAGTTTTGCGCCTATCGTCGCTGATAAAATTATTCCCCGATGTGTTCACCTCGTTTCAACTTGGTGCAATGAAACCTGCACGAAGTGTCTATGAAAATGTTTGTACCTCTCTGAACGTGCAGCCGCATGAAGTACTGTTCATCGACGATCTAAAAGAAAATGTTGAAGGAGCAATTTCCGCCGGAATGAAAGGGATCCTTTTTACGGATGCTCGTCAACTGCAGCACGATTTTCAAAACCATAAATGGTAAAACTACACTTAAAGTAAAATATTAACTCATTCCCGTAACAATCTGCATTACAGACTTCCTGTCAGACCTTCCGGACAATAATTCCAAAAATCTGCGAAATATCCTTATTTATTGGAGAAATTACTTGACTTTAGATCGAAATCCTGTAACTTTGTGTCCAATGGTGGGTTAAAGTGGGTAAAAAATAATCAACAAAATAAGGTGAATTTCATCCGTGTCCTCGTTTAAAGGTTCGTTTAATTATACGGTTGACAATAAAGGTCGCATCAATATTCCTGCAAAGATGAGGAAGAATCTTGCGCCCGAAGCGAATAATTCGTTCGTGATCACGCGCGGATTTGAGGAATGCATTTTTATTTATCCGAATGATGAGTGGGCAAAACGTGAAGCAGAGATCGGAAAATTGCAGCAGACCGATCCGCAGCACCGGTATTTTACGCGAATGCTGCTGAATCATGCAACGGATGCCGAGCTGGACGGACAATATAGAATTATTCTGCCGAAAGAATTGCTCCAGTATGCTAAGATTGAAAATGATGTTTTCATCATGGGCGTGTTCGACCGCATTGAAGTGTGGAATCCCGACGAGTATAAAAAATATCTTGACGGTCAGCCGGAAGATTATTTGACGGTGGCGTCGAAGGTCTTTGAAAAGAAAGAGTGATGATCTGCCGCAGATCACGCGGAAAATTACGGCATTAGAAATTTTAACGGTCTCTGCGAACTCAGCGTTCTCTGTGGTAAAAAGAATGACAACATCATCATATCATATTCCGGTGATGCTCAACGAAGTTCTTGAGCATCTCGTGACAACGAGCGACGGAATATATGTTGACGGAACGTTAGGCGGGGGCGGACATGCAGAAAAGATTTGTGAACGGCTTTCGGAAAACGGAATGCTCCTCGGTATCGACGCTGATGCAGACGCAATTAACGAAGCAGGGAAACGTCTGCAGCGTTTTAAAAACAATGTTCTACTTGTGAACGACAACACCGCACACATCGCAGACATACTTCACTCTCAGCACATTTCAACGGTTCATGGATTGTTGTTAGACCTTGGCGTCTCTTCATTTCAACTTGATGATGCGAGTAAAGGATTTTCGTTCCGCGGGAACGAACGGCTTGACATGCGAATGGACCGCCGGCAGTCTCTTGATGCATATGCGGTGGTGAATTCGTACGAAGAAGAGGAACTTGCCGATGTGATCTTTCACTACGGCGAAGAACGGCTTTCCCGGCGCATCGCGCGAAAGATCGTTTACCGGAGAGAAGAGGTGCCGATCGAAACAACAGGACAGCTGGCATCGATCATTGAAAGTGTTGTCGGCGGAAAGTTTGCCGTAAAATCGCTGGCAAGAGTGTTTCAGGCGGTCAGAATCGAAGTCAATGACGAATTGCATCGGCTGAAATCGATATTGAGTGATTCGCTCGGCTGCATGGCGGATGGAGGCAGGATTGTAGTGATCTCGTATCATTCGCTGGAAGACCGCATCGTGAAGACGTTTTTCAACGAATGTGCCGCGGCCACAATTCCTTCGGGAAACAAATTCCAGCCGGACACCCCACGCGTTCCGGAATTGAGAATTATCACGAAGAAACCGCTGGAAGCGACGGAAGAAGAACAAAAGAAGAATCCACGCTCACGAAGCGCTAAAATGAGAGCGGCAGAAAGAATTTTGACAGTGTAGAAGTATGGCAAAAAATCATCAAAATATTCCAATTGATATTGTCGATATGCCGAAGTTCAACGACCGGCAGTTCTATAATAACGCTGTTCCGGCTCAGTTCGATCCGCAGGCCGTTGCTCCCGGCTACGCTATGCCGAGGCAGAACGTTCGAAGGATCAATACGAAGAAACGGGCAAAAACATCCAATATCGTCGGGATCTTATTTTTGGTGGCAACGGCTGCTCTATTATACGTCGGAAATGTTATTGCCGTGAACACTCTTGCAAAAGAAGTGAACGACCTGAATGCAAAGCACAGTCAGATTGTAAGCACGAATGAAGTGATTAAGGCGGAGATCAACCGGAAGGCAAGTTTGGAACGGATCAGTCTGATGGCACAGGAAAAACTTGGGATGATGAATCCCAAGGAAGCGCCGACATGGTTCGAGGTTGACGGTGAAAAAGAGACCGATGTGAAAGAAAAATTACACCAATAGGAATTTCAGACAGCACGCTATGTGGAACCCGTTCAAAAAAAGAGATGATGCGGTACAGGAATCGCCCCAGCAGAAAGATTATAAACATCGTCTACTGATCGTGAAGATCTGTTTCCTGTTTGCCTTTTGTGCGGCAGCGATACGTTTAGTGCAGATCCAGCTTCTTGATTCCGGGAAGTATCAGGACATTGCAAAGAAACAGTACGAAGCAAGAGTGCCTCTTGTTGCCGAGCGGGGGAACATTTATGACAGAAACGGAAATGTTCTTGTGGCGAATTCTGAATTTGTCTCTTTTGCCGCCGATCCAAAGATAGCCGGTGACGATGCCAAAGTGATCGCAAGGGAATTTTCCGCGGTAACGGGTAAGCCGGAGAAGGACTACAGTTCCAAACTTCAAAGCGCAAAACGCTTCGTATGGATGGAACGTCATCTTCGTCCCGACGTTGCCGAACTGGTCCCGTTGAAAAAAATGGGAGGCGTCGTGAAGATGAATGAAGCGATGCGCCTGTATCATTACGATGAGATCGCCGGACAGGTGCTTGGAGCAACGAATATTGACAATGTGGGTGTCAGCGGGATCGAACAGCAGTTCAATGATGTGCTTTGCGGAATAGACGGATATGTGATCATGCAGAAGGACGGGTTGGGAAGAAAGCGACCGTCTGTCGATTATCCGCGCGAGGAAGCAGTGAACGGTCATTCCATCGAACTGACGATCGATCTGCAGTATCAATCGATCGCCGATGAAGAATTGAAAAAAGGTATTGCCCGTACACAAGCCGACGCAGGACTTGTTGTGATGATCCGTCCGCAGACCGGAGAGATACTTGCCATGGCAAATTATCCTCAGGTGAATCTCAACAAAGTACAGAATGCCGATGCGTTGAAGAACCGCATCGTATCCGACATGTATGAACCGGGTTCGGTCTTCAAGATTGTTACGGCATCGGCAGCGCTGGAAAATAATATTGTCACATTGGAAAAAAAGATCTATGCGGAGAACGGAAAATATAGGATCGAATATCCGGGAAAAACGATCCGGTTTATCAATGATGCACACCCGCTGCGAGATGTGACGTTTTTGGAATCGATGGCGTACTCGTCCAACATTGTCATGGCAAAGGTGAGCGATCTGATCGGCCAGGAAAAATTATACAAGAAGGCGCGCGATTTCGGTTTCGGAATGGCAACAGGGATCGAACTTCCCGCCGAGATCAATGGTCAGCTGAAAAAGACCTCGGAATGGTCGATGGCATCGCTAAATTCCATTGCATACGGATACGAAGTCGGCGTTACGCCGCTTCAGATCGTTTCGGCATATTCGGCAATTGCCAACGACGGTATGCTGATGAAACCGTATATCGTACAGAGAGAGAAAGATGAAAACGGGCAGGAAGTCTATGCAGGCCAGCCGCAAATGATCCGCCGAGTGATTCCGAAGAATGTGAACGACCAGGTAAAGCAGATGCTGGAAGCCGTTGTTGAATACGGAACCGGCATTTCAGTGAAAACACCCGGTGTGCGGATTGCCGGTAAAACCGGAACGTCGCGCAAACATGTTAACGGGAAGTATGAGGATGGAAGTTATAATGCATCGTTCATTGGATTTTTTCCGGCGGAAAAACCGGAAGTAGTCATTTTGGTGATGATCGAAAAACCGAAGGCGGGCGGGTACTATGGCGCGACGGCGAGTGCGCCGATCTTCAAAGCAATTTCGGACCGCATCATCAACAACAATGGGCTGATCGCAAAGACGGTTATCGCAGAGCAACAAGTGCAGAATGTCGATCAGCAGAACGATGCAACGGTTTCTATTCCCGATGTTGCGACCAATGATATGAATGATGCCATCGCCGCATTGAATCGGTCAGGACTAGCGGCAAAGGTGATCGGTGCAGGCGAAGAAGTTGTGCGTCAGTATCCGCCGGCAGGAACAAAGGTAGAGCGCGGTTCAATTGTTCAATTGATGATGAATGAAACGGCACTAAGTGTTGCCGCAGGTACGCTGCAGGTTCCGGATGTCCGCGGAATGAGTCTTCGCCGTGCGGTAAACAAACTTGCCGCGGAACAATACGGAGTGACGATTGTTGGCTCGGGAATCGTGGCGAATCAATTTCCGAGTCCCGGAACGCCGATGAAGCAGGGAACAAAAGTGACGATCATGTGTGAACCAAAAGTGATTGCTACGGCACAGCTCTATTAACAGCAGGATCAAGGTTTGCGGAGAACGGACGGTATGTTTGAAACTGCAAATACAATGAAATGAAAATCGAAGATCTTCCAATGACATTATCTGAACTATTACAGGGTGTTTCTGTTACCAAGATGTTCCAAACGATGTACGGAAAGATGGTGACGACGCACGATGTGAAGATCAGCGGCATACAGTACGATTCGCGGAAGGTGCAAAGGGAAAATCTGTTCGTGGCGCTCAAAGGCACCGGTTCCGACGGACATAAATTCCTGTCGTCGGCGATATCGAACGGCGCCAAAGTGATTGTGATCGAGGATGATCAGGCGATCCCCGATTCGTTATGCATGCATACTGGTACGGTGAAGATCGTTGTCGGCAATACGCGGAAAGCTTTGGCGCAGATCTCGGCGAATTATTACGGACATCCCGCCAAAAAGATGTCGATGATCGGCGTGACCGGTACGAACGGCAAGACGACGACGACATTCCTGATCAAACAGATGTTGGAAGCATCCTCTGGCGTGAAGGTCGGCTTGATCGGAACTGTGGAATATGCGATCGGAGATGAAAAATATCCCGCAACGCATACGACGCCCGAATCGCTGGAAATGCAGCAGTTATTCACGCAGATGGTTCAA
Source organism: uncultured Ignavibacteriota bacterium (assembly GCA_903958625.1). Lineage (GTDB taxonomy): Bacteria > Bacteroidota > Ignavibacteria > UBA10030 > UBA8401 > UBA8401. The sequence goes on from CAJBTU010000084.1 coordinate 24,385, forward strand.
AAAGGATGCACGCATTGCGTTATGGAAGTCTCTTCGCATGCGCTGCATCAGCATCGCACCGAGGGAATTTCGTTCACGGCGGCAGTCTTCACGAACTTGACGCAGGACCACTTGGATTATCACGGTACGATGGAAGAGTATTTCACGGCGAAGAAAATGCTGTTCGACGGATTGAGCAATGAGGCCGTCGCCGTAACGAATGCCGATTCTGATTATGGAATGAAGGTCGTTGATGGATGCAAGGCGAAAGTGTTGTCGTACTCCGTGAATAATCATTCTAATGTCAAGGCAGAGAATGTTTCCGTCAGCGTGAAAGGATTTACCGCGGTCATCAATGGCGAAGAGATCTCTTCAAAATTAGTCGGCAGATTTAACGTCTATAATGTTCTCGGAGCATATGCAGCCGTTCTTGCCCTAGGGATCGATGTCAAGAATAAACAGTCGGTCATTGCATCACTTGCTCCCGCGCCGGGAAGATTCGATCAGATCCAGTCGCCGAAAGGCTGGACCGCGATCGTTGATTATGCGCATACGCCCGATGCACTGGAAAATTGTCTGCAGACGATCCATGATATTTTGCCGCACCGGTATAAAACCAAGATCATTACCATTTTTGGTGCCGGCGGTGACCGTGACATTACAAAACGCCCGAAGATGGGTGCGATAGCGGATCGGTTGAGCGATGTCATGATCGTAACATCCGATAATCCGCGCAACGAAGATCCGATGGAGATCATCAGTGATATCCTTGAAGGGATATCCTCCAAATCGAAAACATTTGTGGAATCCGACAGGGGAAAAGCGATAGCGAAGGGATTGAGCATGGCATCCTCCGGTGATGTGATTCTGGTTGCGGGAAAAGGACACGAAGACTATCAGGTAATAGGGCAAGAAAAGATCCACTTCAGCGATAGAGAAGAAATTTTGAAACAGGCGTCATTAAAATAAATTTTTCCCGGATCATACCGGTGCGGGAATTGTTCGATGAGTATGAAGAAAATCACTGTCAAAGACCTCCAGCAATTGTCCGGTTCGGAACTCGTTAACAGAGAGTTGCTGAAGCGCAGAAGGATAGCGGGTGTTTCAACCGATTCCCGCGCGGTGAAAAAAGACGATCTGTTCTTCGCTTTGCGGGGTGAAAAATTCGATGCGCACAGTTTTATTGATGTTGTCATAAAAGCAGAGGCGTCGGCAATTGTTGTGCATCGTGAATGGGCGCAAAAGAATGAAGCATATTTCAGAACATTCCCCTGTATGTTCGTGATAGTGAATGATACAACGGCGGCGTTCGGTGAACTCGCAAGGATCTATCGCCGGAAATTCGATATTCCGGTCATCGCCATTGCCGGCAGCAACGGAAAGACAACGACAAAAGAAATGGTGTCGGCCGTCCTCCGTACGAAATATGACGTGCTAAGCACGGAAGGGAATCTGAATAATCATATCGGCGTTCCGCAGACGCTGTTCCGCCTGACGAAGAAGCACGAGGCGGCCGTCGTGGAGATCGGAACGAATCACTTCGGTGAACTGAAATATCTTTGTGAGATCGCAGAACCGACGCACGGTCTTATTACGAACATCGGTAAGGAACATTTGGAATTTTTCGGTGATGAGAACGGTGTTGCGAAAGAGGAAAGGGCGTTATTCTCTTATCTGAAAGAGCATACGGGATTTGCATTTGTAAATTGTGACGATGAATTTTTGAGCGGCGATGCTGCTTCATTGAAACATGCTCTATGTTATGGAACAGGTGCGAAAGCCGATATTCGCGCGAAGAAAGTGCTGACCGACGCGCTGGGACAATCGAAATTCGAAGTGGAATGGCGCAAAAAAAACATTTCATTCGGCGTCAGACTTTCCGTTCCGGGATTGCATAATGTCACAAACGCAATGGCGGCATGCTCCGTCGGATTGAAATTGAAGGTGAAGCCGAAAAAAATTGCCGGTGCTCTTGAAAAATTCACCTCCGCCTCCAAGCGGATGGAGGTAACGGTGAATAACAACATTACGATTCTGAACGATACGTACAACTCAAATCCGGATTCGGTTATTGTTGCATTAAAAACGCTGCGGTCATTCACGGCAAAAGGAAAAAAGATTGTTGTGCTCGGCGATATGCGGGAACTTGGCGATGCGTCGAAGCGTGAGCATACGAATATCGGTGTGGTTGCATCAGAAATGAATTTCGACCGCTTGCTGACGTTCGGTCCGTTATCCAAATATACCAGCGAAGCGTTTGGCGCAAAGGCGCAGCATTACGAATCGAAAGAAGTCCTTGCGAATGAATTGAAAAAAACGCTGACAGACGGAGATGTGATTTTGATAAAAGGTTCGCGGGGAATAAAGATGGAAGAGGTGGTGAACCGGTTGATGAACGATAATGATTCATTGAAAACAAAGGATCAACACTGATGCTGTATCATCTGCTCATCTGGATCGAACATGTCTATCATCCGCCCGGATTCGGCGTGGTGAAGTATCTCACATTCCGCGCGGCGATGGCGGCCATCACGGCATTGTTCATCAGTTTCATCATCGGCGGGAAAGTGATTACGATGTTGAAAGCAAAGGGAATTGTTACAACGTATCGTGAAGGATCTCCGGAAAAGCACAAGTTGAAAGCCGGAACCCCGATGATGGGGGGCATCATCGTTATTGCTGCGATCCTGGTCCCCACGCTGCTCTGGGGAGATCTGACGAACACGTATGTGCAGATGATCATTTTTGTGACCGGCGGACTTGGTGTGGTCGGATTCATGGATGATTACCTGAAGATCGTCCGGAAGAAGAAGGAAGGACTTATCGGCTGGTACAAGATCGTCGGACAAGTAACGATCGGACTGGTGCTTGGTTATGTGTTGTATTCCATGCCGGAACTGAAATCGATCAATGCCAATACGGTAACAACGGTACCATTCTTTAAAAATTTGGAATTCGATTTCGGCATCTTCTATATCCCTCTTGTCATCTTCATCATCACGGCAACATCGAATGCGGTGAACCTGACGGACGGTCTTGACGGACTCGCGATCGGAACATCGGGGATCGTAGCGATGACGCTTGGCATCATCGTATATATTTCCGGCAATATCGAGTTCAGCAATTATTTGAACATCATTTATCTCCGCGGCAACGGTGAATTGATCGTCTTTTGCATCGCCCTTGTCGGTGCCTCATTAGGATTTTTATGGTACAATTCCTATCCGGCGCAGATCTTTATGGGTGATACTGGCTCGCTTGCGCTTGGCGGAGCGATCGGTGCATTAACGGTAATGGCCAAAAAAGAACTCATCCTGCCGATTCTTGGCGGAATATTCTTTATGGAAACTGTGTCGGTGATCGTGCAGAGGCTGTACTTCAAATACACGAAGAAAAAATATGGTGAAGGCCGCCGCGTGTTCAAAATGGCGCCGATCCATCATCATTTTGAACTGCTCGGCTGGGCGGAACCTAAGATCGTCACACGGTTCTACATTCTGGCAATTCTGATGATGATTTTGAGTTTAACAACATTCAAAGTGCGGTAATTGAATCGTGAACATTGCAGAATTATCCGGTAAAAAGATCAGTGTCATCGGTGCGGAACGGAGCGGGGTTGCCGTGGCAATGCTGTTGTATTCTGCAAAAGCATTTGTGTTCGTCAGCGATTTCGGAAACAGTGAAAGCACGCTGCGGCACATTGACGAGCTAAAAAAAAATAATGTTGAATGCGAATGCGGCGGACACAGCGAAAAAGTGTATGATTGTTCTTTGATGGTCGTAAGTCCCGGCGTGCCGACAAACGCGCCGGTCGTTCTGGAAGCACAAAAACGTGGAATACAAGTCGTTGCAGAGATAGAAGTTGCTAGTTGGTTTTGTAAAGGTCCAATTATTGCGATCACAGGCAGTAACGGAAAAACCACCACCACAACCTTACTCGGGAGGATATTCAGCGATGCAAAGAAAAAACACGTTGTTGCGGGTAACATTGGAACGGCGTTCTCATCAGTCGTTCTGGACGTTGATGAAGAGACTGTTGTCGTTCTGGAGGTGAGCAGTTTTCAGCTGGATGGTATCGATGCATTCCGACCGAAGGTCGCGGTCATTCTGAATATTACGCAAAACCATCTGGACCGGTATGACAATTCGATGGAAAAATATGCGGCGTCAAAAGCGCGGATCGTTATGAATCAAACGTCAGAAGATAGTTTGGTCTATAACGCGGACGATGAGTGGACGCACAAAAAAGTGAAGATTGAAAAATCAAAAGTTTTTCAATTCAGCTCAAAGCGGAAACTTGAACAGGGCGCTTTTGAAGAGAACGGAATGTTGAAGACGGCAATTGCGCATACGGAATCTTCCGTCATTGCCGTTGATGATATATCGATCAAAGGGGAACACAACCTTCAGAATGCAATGGCGGCAGCGCTGGCGGCACAACTGATGGGAGTGAAACCGGCGACGATCAAATCGACGCTGAGGAATTTTAAAGGGGTCGAGCACCGTCAGGAATTTGTACGCGAAGTGAACGGGATCAAGTACATCAATAATTCAAAAGCAACAACCGTTGAAGCGGTGGAGATGGCGCTGAAAAGTTATGACGAGCCGATCGTATTGATTATGGGGGGAAAAGATAAAGGGAATGACTATTCAACGATCTACGATCTGGTGAAGAAAAAAGTGAAGGCTATTGTTGCAACAGGGTATTCCGCCGAGACGATCGTGAAGAATTTTTCCGATAAAGTGTCCGTGGTAAAAGTTGCAACGATCGGTGAAGCAAAACCGAACATTGAATCAATGAAAAAAACGATTGAAACGGCTTCATCGCTCGCAAGGAAAGGAGATATTGTTCTTCTCTCTCCGGCCTGCACGTCGTTCGATTGGTTCATGGACTACGAAGAACGCGGAAGGATATTCAAACAATTGGTTCATCAATTATAATGGCATCAGAAAAAAATCATATTGACCGTATCACGCTATTTGTCGTCCTGATCCTGATGGTGGCAAGCACCGTTGTCGTCTACAGCGCTTCGTCAACATGGGCAATGCAGAAAATGCAGTCGTCGAGCGGTTTGGTGAATAAGCACATCACCAAGATCCTCGTCGGACTGGTTGTGATGTTCTTTGCCATTAATATGGATTACAAGAGATATAAGCCGCTGACAAAATGGGTTTTGATCGGATCAATTCTGCTGCTGTTTGCTACGCGCGCACTTGGAGGAGAAGTAAAAGGGGCGGCACGATGGCTGTCCGTCGGCGGATTCAGTTTGCAGCCGTCGGAGATCGCTAAATTTGCGCTGTTGTTTCACCTTGCGTATCTGCTTTCCAACAAACGGGAAAAACTTGCCGATGTCAAGACCGGTTTTATGCCGTTGATGATCTGGATCGGCCTTGTCGTATTACTGGTGATGATCCAGCCGAATTTCAGCACGGGATCAATGATCTTTGCCCTCGGCATGATCCTGGTGTTTGTCGGCGGCGCCAGGATAAAACATGTTCTGTTTTCACTGATGGGACTGATCCCTGCACTGCTCATCTATATGGTGAGCGCGCCGTACAGAATGAAACGGATCCTTTCCTATGTGGGATTTGGGAGTGATGAGACGGTGACAACAACCGCAAACTATCAATTGCTGCAGGGGATCATCGGTTTCGGAAACGGCGGGATATTCGGTGTTGGAATGGGACAAAGCAAGCAGCGCGATCTGTTTCTTCCCGAATCATACGGCGATTTTATCTTTTCCATAGTGGGAGAGGAGTACGGATTGATCGGCACAATTATTTTCATCGGTTTGTTTCTGACGATCCTGCTGCGCGGATTGAAGATCGCAAAATATGCACCGGATGATTTCGGAAAATATCTGGCGATCGGAATTACATCGACGATCGTATTGTATGCTATCGCTAATGCGCTTGTAACACTTGGATTGATGCCGACGACGGGAGTTCCCATGCCGTTCGTCAGCTATGGAGGCACGGCGATCATCTTTTCGTCGTTTGCCGTCGGCGTACTGTTGAATATTTCTTCACAGACGGACCTTCATCCACGCGAACGGCTATTTGTTGAGCAGCCGTCGATGAAGATTGAACCGGCCGTCGGAAAAATCTATTGATGATGACGATACTTTTTGCCGGCGGCGGAACAGGCGGTCACCTCTATCCCGCAATTGCGATTGCGGAAGAGATCAAGAAAATAGATCCGGATGCAAGGATCGCGTTTGTCGGTACGAAAGAAAAGATTGAAGCGCGCGTCGTTCCGCAAAAAGGATTTGAGTTTTATACGATCTGGATCAGCGGATTCAGCAGAAGATTACGGTTGAACAACATTCTGTTCCCGGTGAAGGTCGTCGCAGCATTGTTTCAGTCGTTCTTTGTAATAAAAAAAGTGCATCCGAACGTCGTTATTGGTACCGGCGGATATGTCTGCGGACCGATCCTGTTCGCAGCTTCAGTACTTGGTATCCCGACAGTCGTTCATGAAAGCAACAGTTTTCCCGGCGTAACAACGCGCATGCTTGCTTCGAGAGTTTCAAAAGTATTTATCACCTTTGAAGTGACAAAAAAATGGCTTTCGTCATCCGCGCAGGTTGAACTTGTCGGGAATCCGACGCGCAGCGAATTATCAAAGGTGTCGAGGATAGAGGGAAGTAATTATTTTACTCTCGATCCGGACAAAAAAACCGTATTCGCCTTTGGAGGAAGTTTGGGCGCGGCATCGATCAACAAGGCAATGCCGGATTTAGTGAAGGATGCTGTTGCACGGAATTATCAGATCATATGGCAGACCGGTGAAGCGGATTGGCAATCGGCGAACGCCGTTCAGCAGCATCCGAATATCAAAGTGATGAAATATGTTGACCGTATGGATTGCGGATATGCCGCCGCCGATGTTGTGGTAAGCCGGTCCGGTGCAACAACGCTGGCGGAATTAACGCGGCTTGGTAAACCGGCGATACTTGTTCCGTATCCGTTTGCCGCGGCAAATCATCAGGAAATGAATGCGCAAACAATGGTCGAATCCGGTGCAGCAGTGATGGTTAAGGATTCTGAATTACGCGAAACGCTTCTTTCAACGGTTCGGGAATTATTGTTTGACGAGATGAAACGTGAAGTGATGGGCAGAAAAAGCCTTCAACTTGGGAAACCGGATGCAGGACGGGAAATAGCAGAGAAGGTTCTAACATTGAAGCGTTGACGGGAAAAGCGAAACGAAAAAAAAAGATCTGTTAATTTATTAACCGATGTTACGCAGAAAGTATGAAAGTAGTAAAAATGGTTCGGCGCGGCGCAACAACCATGTTCATCCTGAGCAAATGCCGATGTTGTTTATCGGCATGCGCCGAAGGATGAACTAATATATTAAGGTTGCGCCTTGCTCACCATGAACAGCATTTATGATTTGCGTAATATCAGTCATTAACATCAATAAGTATTCTGTTTATGTTCAGGGGGAATAATGAAACAAAAAGCAAGCACAGTTCTTCTTCTTGCGATGATTTTTGTGTCGGTGGTTTACGGATATTTGATCGTGAGGTCCGCCTACAGTAAAAAGCATATTGAAAATTACACGGCGCTTGAAACGATACACTCATTGGAATACGGAGATATTTCCGTGGAACGATACTATCGCAATGGCAAGAATGTCAAAGCGTTCGGATTCTATAAGGATGGAACGTTGAAATCAGAATTTTATGCCACGGATAATACAGGGTATTCTTCAAAATACATCAGCTATTATCCTGACAAGAAGATCGAAACAAGGTCGTTGAAATGGTTCGAAGGAGAAGTAAAACATTATCTATATGAAGAATATTTCCCGAATGGAAAACCGCGCCGCCGTGAAGGGACAAAACTTTCAAAATGGGAATATTACGATGAAAACGGAGAGCCAACATTATTCTATCTTCGAAATGGCGAACGAATTACGGAAGTGACATTCTTTCCGGGATCAAGGAAACAGGAAGAAAGCGACTTCTACAAAGGCAAACGGGACGGGAAATGGGTGCAGTGGGATACCACCGGAAAACAGACACGGAACGAGATATATCAAAATGGTGTGAAGATCAACTGATGCATAACGAATTCAAATATAAACTGGATTTCTATTATCAGCAGGCACTGATCTATTTGCTGACGCTGATCCTGTATGCGGGAGTTAAGGGAACGTTTCTTGAAAACAACTTCACACTCGTGTCCAACGATCCGATCATGTATATCATCGCATTCTTTGTCGGCGTCTCTTTTTTGACCCTGCTGTTGAATCGTATCCGTGACCGAAAAGTAATTGTGACGGACAGTGAGATCATTTTTCAACACCGTTTCAACCGGCGCTCTATCGCCAATACCGATATTGAATGGATCCATATCGGCAAAGAACGGTCGGTGCAGACGGCTGGGCGGTTTCAGATCGTCATCATTAAAACGAAACACCGGCGCCGCGCCTTCAGGATCCGTCTCGGACGGTATGAACGGGAACGGGAATTATTGAAACTGCTGGAACAGATATCGGAACGGACACCAAAAAGACAAAAACGGTTTCAATTTAGAAAAAAATAGTTGAATTGGCGGAAGCCTTGTTATTGGATGGAATAGATCGGCATACGGACGATGGAAACGCAATACATAAATAACTAATCATCGACTTAAATACTCAACGACAAATATGTTTTCTTCCATAAAAAAATTACACTTCGTCGGCATCGGCGGAATAGGAATGAGCGGGATCGCCGAGATTCTGCTCGATCAGGGATTCAAGATCAGCGGATCGGACCGCGCCAAAAGCGACGTAACAGAACGCCTGGAATCGCTCGGTGCAACGATCTACGAAGGACACAAAGCGGAAAATATTGCGCCTGATGTTGATACGCTTGTTTATTCATCCGCGGTCATCAACGATAATCCCGAAGTGCAGGAAGCGGTTCGGCGTAAGATCCCCACCGTTCGCCGTGCCGAGATGCTGGCCGAAGTGATGCGGTTGAAATATGGAATCGGTATCGCCGGCACACACGGAAAAACAACAACAACATCAATGGCAAGTCTGGTGCTGATGGAAGGGGGACTCGATCCAACAGTGATCGTTGGCGGAAAGCTGAGCGGTCTTGGAGGAACGAATGCGCGGCTCGGCAAAGGTGAGTTTATCGTTGTGGAAGCGGATGAGTTCGACCGTTCGTTCTTATCATTGACGCCGACCATTGCCGTTATGACAACCCTGGAAACCGACCATCTGGATTGTTACCGCGATCTGGAAGATATCAAGAGCGCCTTTATACAATTTGCGAACAAAGTTCCGTTCTACGGTTTCGTTGTGCTGAATCTTGACGAACCGGCATTGCAGGATATTCTTCCGCAGCTCAGCAAGAAAAAGATTATTACCTACGGACTTCAATCGCCGCAAGCCGATGTACAGGCGGTGGATATTCAACACAAAGAGAACAAGACGATCTTCACGGTTTTGCAGGGTAAGAACGAGTTGGGTCAGGTAACGCTGCAGATTCCCGGAAAGCATAATGTGCAAAATGCTCTTGCGGCTATAGCGGTCGGGCTGAATTTGAATGTTCCCTTTGAAAAAGCTAAAGCGGGAATCGAAAAATTCACCGGTGTTTACCGCCGCTGGGAAAAGAAAGGTGAAGCAAAAGGAATTGTCGTGTATGATGACTATGCGCACCATCCGACGGAATGCAGGGCAACACTGAGCGGTGTGAAATCCGGATGGAGAAACAGGGTTGTCTGCCTGTTTCAACCGCATTTGTATTCGCGGACAAGGGATTTCTATGAAGAGTTTGGAAAGGCGTTCCTTTTTGCGGATGTGCTTGTGGTAACAGATGTGTATCCTGCACGCGAAGAACCGATCCAGGGCATTACGGGAGAGCTGATCGTGAATGCGGCAAAACAGTACGGTCATAAAGAAGCGCACTATATTCAGGATAAGAAAAATGTTCCGGCATTTGTGAAAAGCATCTCCAAAAGCGGCGATATCGTGATCACGATGGGTGCCGGGGATATCTGGAAATTCGGCGAGCAGTTCTTAAAGGAAATTCAATAGTTCGCGCATCTCCGGAAAGTATCGTTGGTCAGTGCAAGCAAAGTCGAATCACGACGGGGTGTAATGAAGAATGATAAAATAATGGAAAACGAATTACCCAATATCGAAGTAGAAGAACAACAGCCGGTGCACGGAAAGCGCGTCTATCTCTATTTTGCCGTGCTGGCTGTTCTGATCTTGTCGGTGTTCGGTATTAAAGCGACTTGGCAAAGGCATGTTCCGGTGAGACAGGTTTTTGTTGAAGGGATCAGCGTTATTTCCAAAGATGAGATCGTACGGTTGATGAAACTTCCGCCGAATGTTCCGATGTATGAACTCGATCTGTCGGCGCTTCAACGGAATATTCTGACGAATAGTTTTGTGAAACGTGTCGTGATACAGCGAGATGCCCCATCGGCATTGCGCGTGATCGTTGAAGAACGGACACCGTCGGCCATCCTTCTTGCGAGCGACATGTTCTATATCGCATCAGACGGAACGGTGCTTCCGTATATCGCATCATCGGAAACGTACGACATTCCGGTCATCAGCGGTGTGGATTCGTTGAGCGGCATCAAAACCGGTCAAAAACTCTTCAACGCGGATGTTAGAGAGGCGTTGGACATTATTGATGCGTCGAAAATGACGAGCGACTATATCGCACATTCGATCTCCGAGATCCGTCTTCGCCGCGGTCACGATCTTGTCCTGTATTCGTTCGAGTCCGGTGTCCCGATCATTTTCGGAAAAGGTGAAGCAGTGAAAAAAATTGTGAAACTGGATGCTTTCTGGCAGAAATTCATCCAGAATAACGAAACAAAGGATATTCAATACATCGACATTCGGTTTGATGATCAGGTCATCGTGTCGAGAACATCATAAACAGTGCCGGATACCGCTAAGGTGTCAGAGACGCAAAAAAGGAAAAAGAATGAACGAACATATTTATGTAGGATTAGACATTGGAACAACGAAGATCTGCGCGATCGTTGCATCGGTCGCAGCAAATAATGAGATCAACGTTCTCGGCATCGGAAAGAGTAAATCGGAAGGATTAACGCGCGGAGTGATCACGCATATTGAACGGACCGTTGAGTCGATCAAATCGGCTGTGCTTGATGCTGAAGCCCAATCCGGAGTGAAGATCCAATCCGTTGTAGCCGGAATTGCCGGAGACCATATACAGAGTTTTCAGAGCCGCGGTGTTGTGGCCATCAGCGGAGCCGAACAGGAGATTACCCAGGCCGATGTGAACCGGTTGATCGAAGACACGAAAAAGATCGCTCTTCCGTCCGACCGCAAGATTCTTCACGTCATTCCGCAGGAATTTATTGTTGATGGGCAGGATGGAGTCTATGAACCGGTGGGGATGTCGGGCGTGCGAATGGAAGCAACAGTTCACATCATCACCGGACTTGTGACGGCAACGCAGAACATCATTCGCTGCGTTCAGCGCGCCGGCGTGAGCGTGAGCGATATTGTACTCGAACCGTTTGCATCAAGCGATGCCGTTCTTGACGGCGAAGAAAAAGAGGTCGGTGTCGTTCTGATCGACATCGGCGGCGGCACGACCGATCTAGCGGTGTTTGCCGACCGGACCATTCGGCATACTGCGGTCATCGGTATTGCCGGTAGTAAAGTAACGGATGATATCCGCCGCGGCCTCGGCATCCTGACGACTCAGGCGGAAGAAATAAAATTGAAATACGGTCATACGCATATTTCATCCATCGCCGAGAACCATCCCTTCACGATCCCCGGTATCGGCGGACGCGAACCAATGACAATCGACACCCAGATGTTGTGCCAGATCATTCAGCCGCGAATGGAAGAGATCTTAGAGATCGCCGCACTGGAGATCAAGCGTTCAGGATATCAGAAACATTTATCGGCAGGTGTTGTGCTGACGGGAGGCGGCGCATTAGTAAAGGGAACTGCCGATCTTGCTCGTGAAGTATTAGGAATGCCGGTGAAGATCGGAATTCCCAAAGGATTTCGCGGTGGTTTCGTCCGTGAAATTGAAAATCCAATGTATGCAACCGGCGTCGGCCTTGTGCTTCACGCGATCAAAAGCCGTGCACGCGGAACTGCATCAAACGTTCCGGAGACCAAGGTTCGTGGTGATAAACGGAATATTTTAGATAGAATGAAAGGCTGGTTCGACGAGCTGTAAGATCCAGAAATAGTTTCAGTCTGTAATCTGAAGACCGATAATTTTAATGAAATCATAATTTTTTAACAAAAAATAATCTAACACTCACCAAACCAAAAGGAGTTATTATGGCAATTGAATTTGACAGCCCGGCAGAAAACGGCGCAAAGATCCGCATCGTTGGTGTCGGCGGCGGCGGAACGAATGCCGTTCACAGCATGATCACACGCGGATTAAGCGGAGTCGATTTTGTCGCGATCAATACTGATGTACAGGCATTGGAACGGAATTCATCGACAACAAAGATCCGAATCGGCAAGAACCTTACTCGCGGACTCGGTGCCGGTGCAGATCCTACGGTTGGTCAGCGTGCCGCAGAAGAGGATAAAGAAGAAATTGCACGAGTACTGGCTAACAGCGACATGGTTTTCGTAACGGCGGGAATGGGAGGCGGAACGGGAACAGGCGCAGCTCCGGTCATCGCTAATGTTGCGAAAAGTCTCGGCGCGTTGGTTGTCGGTATCGTCACAAAACCCTTCACGCACGAAGGGAAAAAGAGAATGGCGCAGGCGGAATACGGAATTGAAGAATTACGCAAACATGTAGACACTCTCATTGTCATTCCGAACCAGCGTCTGCTGACGATCGTTGATAAAGCCACTCCGATCACGCAGGCGTTCGAAGTTGCGAACAGCGTGCTCTATAATGCAACTCGCGGTATCTCCGATATCATCACCGTTCCCGGTCTTGTCAACCGCGACTTCGCCGATGTCAAACGGGTGATGCGCGATATGGGTGATGCATTGATGGGAACCGGAATTGCCACAGGAGAGAACCGCGCAACGGAAGCGGCGAACATTGCCATCTCAAGCCCTCTGCTTGAAGGGGTTGATATTAAAGGGGCTCAGAAATTGCTCGTTAACATCACCGGCGGTCAGAATCTTTCCATTCAGGAATATGATGAAGCGATCGCGATCATCTCCGAAGCGGCAGGAAATGATGCCGAAGTTCTCGCCGGAGTTGTCGTTGATAACAATCTCACCGATGAGATCATGGTAACAGTGATTGCCACCGGTTTCAACAAGATCATGGTGAAACCGCAGCAGCAGGATCGGTTTGCAGCGGCCCGCACACGCGGCATTCAGGTGGATCATATCCCGACGGGAGTCCGCGATCTGCAGAAGTTCGATACGCCGACGTACCTTCGCCGTGGTGTAACGGTAAATCCGCTGTCATCGCAGGATGAACCAAAAGTCCATTCAATTGAACAGAATCAACAGGATCTGGACAAGCCGGCATTTCTGCGCCGTATCATGGATTAAAAAAAACAGATATCATAATTTTTGATTTCTGATATCAGTCTTAAAGGCCCGCGCGATAAGCGCGGGTTCTTATTTTTAAATCCGGTTAAGCAAGTTTTGATATTTTGTTCTGGAACGATTCGATCGGCAGCCATGCAGGGGGCATTGCCCTGAGAGATACATGTTGACGCGGGAAACACCGGATTTTCATTCTTGCTTCTGCAGCATTCGCTTTCTATCTTCGTCGTGAAGATTATGGATTTTTCCTCCTCGCATATACCGCCATTGTTGCACAAAGTTCTTTCCGGAGATGCCTCCATTTCCGAAACAAACTTGATTGTCCGTCATGCTCATCATTTTGCACTTGTTCGGTTGAAACAGCTGCTCGCATCGGGCGCTTTGCATTTGCATTCGTTCCCGGTCACGCTGGAATCAACGGCCATCGATTGTATTGCCGAATTATTTGAACGCGACAGCGAAGGAGTGTTCATCGAGCTGGAACATTTTTTTTCCGTTGAACACGATCTGAGCAGGTTGACCAATGACGATATCATTGCACATTTCCGTTCGCTTGTGTTCACAAAACTTAAAGACGGGATCTTCCGGTTGTACCGTGAGAACGATCCCGTTCTCAGCAAGATCCTTCGTAATCTTAAAATAGCTGTAGATAAAAATTCAAATATCTCTTTGATCGAACGGCTGGGAATCACTTATCTTATATTTTCAAAGAACAATGCAGCAAATATCCATCTGCCGGAGTACCCTTTGGATCTATTGGAAAAGGAAGTTGCAAAACACTATCGGCAGGGAGAATCTTCCGGAAATTTCCTGTCAGTCGTAAGCACCATATTTGCGGAACAGGATCACTATCGGCGTATGTATTCTCTTATTGATTGCGCGGTAGTGCTAAAGAGAGTCTCGGCATCATACAAAATTCCGATGGAGGAAATATTCGCAGCCGAGGACGGTTTTCTGATGCAGGATATTCATTCAGTGGTGGAACGGACGTTAATCCAGATTCAGCGTGACCTGAGAAAACGATATGTTGAATCCGGAAAAATTACCGACGATGTCTTTAAAAAATATTTTTCTGCCATCAGCGAAATGATCATTGATGCATTTGTCCGCAGCGACGGATCCGAAAAGAGTTACGACGAATATTTGCAGTATCATATCAAGAGTTTAACGTATGATGAATACCGGAAGAATCACAGGGTTCAGTTCGAATACATGACAAAATTGGCGAAAAAGGCTGTTCGCGAACAACTGAAAGAATTGTTATAGCATTTTTCTGCACCGTTGGAAGCGTGAGAGGATAACTATAAAAAATAAAGGGAAGCATACCAGCAAGTTGTACGGAATGACCAATAAAAAGGATGAAAGCCGCGCTATAGTGTAAATGGAACACTTTTCCGAACATATGTTAGAATTGTATGCGCGAAACAGCGACGGCGTTCAGAACCGCCGCGCTGAGATAGAACAGCATCTCGCAGAATGCTTCAGTTGCAGGGAGTTGGTCCTGGAATTACAGGCATTTTATGACCAGACGGACAAATCAAAAAAATTGCTTGCCGCACAGCCGGAAGAGTCGTCTTCGCTGGTAATGGAAGCGCATATACGTAAAAGAGAGGTCTCTTCAGTTTATGTTTCTCATTCTCTTCCTGCCAGGATCATTCGTTTTGTAAAAAAGCAACCCGTGGCAAGTTCGATGGTTACTCTGGGTCTTATCGTGCTTGGTCTATATTCTTTCAATACCGTTCAGAAGAAAGGTGAAGAAAATCCCGTATCATACCAATATAACACTGAAAGTAACTGCATTGCCGTCTACAATAAGAATGATGTTAAATTGTGGGAAAAAAGATTACGAATCGGAGTGGGACCGGTCATAGAAATGGAGAAGGGGTACTCATTAAACAGGACGGTGATTGCCGATATCGATCAGGATGGACTCAATGAAGTAATTATTCTTTCAACTCTTGCAACGGAGGAACCGTCATTCTCGAAAGTAAAAATATTCGATGCCCAGGGGAAAATAAAAAAGGAAATACAGCCTCCGTTTCAAACTATACGGTACATATCAAAAAAATACGATACCGAATATAATCCTTCAACGGTTCTGTTCGGTGGAAATCAACAGAAAAATTTCTACATCAGTTACGAAAATGGACGGTCGCCTTCGATCATTGCTCGTTATGACGGACAAGGGAAAATCGTTGGCACATTTAAGCATTTTGGTCAATTATCGGGCATGCTGTTTTATGATGTGGATCATGACGGGAAGAATGAATTGATCCTGAACGGAATTAATGACACGGAAGATGAAACAAAGAGATCGTTTGCGGTAACGGTGATCCTCGATCCTGATAAAATAACGGGAGATTGCGAAAGTTCCGCAACGAAAGGATTTGGTTTGCCCTCATCGTCGGCCGAACTATATTACATCCGCTATCCTATTCCCGAGATCATTCAGCAGTCAACCATTAACCTGATCGCAAAAAATACCTTTTCAAAGGGTGACAAAGAGTTCCGAGTATTGTGCGAAGGGGTGGTTGATAAAACCTCGGTCGCCATCGAGTATTTTTTCGATTCAACACTCGCCGTGCGCGATGTGAAATTCGCCTCACAAACGTTGACGCATCACAATCTTCTCTATAAACAGGGTAAACTTTCGCAGCCGATCACCGAACAATATATCCGATCCCTGAAGGAAGCAGTACTATTTTGGGATGGTGCAACGTGGGGGAAAAAACCGGTTAGAATAGGGCTAAATATTAGCCAAAAATAACATTATCTATTAACCAGATTTATGATTGCCCTTTGAAGATATCGATCAAAGGGCATTTTATTTTGCGAAAAATTCAGCAATCACCTTTCGATGCAAGGATATGATAATATCTATCGAGTAAATATTCCCAAATAATTGAAAGGCAGTTATGGCAACCACGAAGATCGGTCATATTATCTGGAGTGTAAAAATAGCGGCATGCTGTTTTGTGATCGCCGTTCTGTTTATCGGATCCCTGTTACTTCTTCCTTATGAATCATTTTTTCTCAGCGCGTTGATCATTCTTCTTTTACTTCGCTTCATTGAAAAGAATATGAAAGAATATTCTTCTCACCGCAGCAGCGGTGAAACTATAAAAATTTTATCCGCATTCTCACTGAAAAGACAATCGCAGAGATAAATTTCCAAAGTAAACGGTTGGCTGTATTCAAAAACAATCTATGGGATATTCGGTAGACATAGAAAAAATTAATGAGTATTTGCATGTCACTGCCCGCGGTGATAAATCGCTGGCAAATATCCTTTCCTATTTAGAGAAAGTATATGATGCGTGCATACACCATCGCTGTTCCAACGTGCTGATTGAAGATCATATGGTTGGTCCGAAACTGGATTCTTACGATATTTTCGTTGTCATATCAAAAAATGTCTATAAAGCAAAAACCGTTGGTCTTCGTCTGGCATTTGTGAATATGAATACCGTGCACGACACACATGGATTAAAATTTGGCGAGAACCTTGCTCATATCCGCGGCATGAATGTGCGGGTTTTCTATGACAGCAACACGCCGGAAATGGTTGCCTGGCTTCTCGGAAATCAAACAAAATCGTTATGAAAAAACAAATGATTACTGCTATGGTTGAATCAAAGCAACCTTTTCGTATTTGTTAATAAACATTGCAATATTCCTATTTTGAACCACCAGGCCCAATTCTATTTGGGCTTTTTTGTGCTCTTTTTAAGTGTAATTTTATAAAGCGTACGGATTGTCTTTCCCTCGCTAATTTTCTATCTTAACTCATTATGGTTTTAATGAGCAAACGAGCGGTAATCATCATTTGCGTTTTTCTCTGTGTAATCGCCGAAATTAATGCGCAATCCAAGCGTATCGAATCGCAGTTTCGTATAGCCCGGCTAAAATACTCCGGCGGCGGGGACTGGTATAACGATCCTTCCGCTGAGGTAAATTTGCTGAAATATGCTAAGCAAAACGCCGGAATTGACACGGATCCGAAATATGAATTTGTAGAGATTTCTAATGATAATTTCACATCTTATCCCCTTATCTTTATGACTGGGCATGGTAATGTGTCGTTTTCGGACTATGAGATTAAACGGCTCCGTACATACCTTGAAAGCGGCGGATTTCTTTATATTGATGATGATTTTGGAATGGATAAAGCTATCCGCCGTGAAATAAAAAAGGTTTTTCCTGAATATGATTTTGCAGAACTTCCTTATAATTACGGATTATATTCCTGCTTCTATCGTTTTCCGAACGGCGTGCCTAAAACTCATGAGCACGATAATAAGCCGCCGCAGGGATTAGGGATAATTCATAAAGGAAGACTGGTCGTCTATTATACGTACGAATCCAATCCAAGCGATGCCTGGGCTGATGCTGATATCCATAAGGATCCGCCGGAAAAAAGGGAAGAAGCCCTGAGATTTGGAACAAATATTTTGATCTGGAGTTTAACACAGTAATATTTTTGCAACAAGGGATGTACAGTTGAAAAGAATTTGAATCAACAAACTCAACATATCGTCAGTCAAATAAAAGAGCGGATCGACAAAACACGCCGCGCTCTTTATCTGCGGGAATTGTTAACGGCAGGATTGAAAACTTTTTCGGTTTTCGTCCTTCTTGGCGCTATGCTTGTCTTTATTGAATCGCTGGCAGAATTTCACGCCGAAACCCGGACCATTCTTTTTTATGTTTACTTACTCCTAACGTTTGCATCGGCAACGTGGTTGTTGTGGAAACCGCTGCTGGGATTTCTGGGGATCCTGAAGTCTCACCCGGACAGAGAAATTGCGCGTTTGATCGGCACAAAGTTCGAACAGGTTGCAGACCGTCTGGAAAATGTACTCGATCTTTCCGACATGATCAGGCAAGGCGATTTTAGCGGCTCTCCGGAATTGATCGAAGTAGCGCTGGAACATTTTGGTAAGTCAACTGCCGGTATTAATTTTGTTGATGCTGTCTCGTTTGCCAGACTTCGTGGGCTGGCGCAGATTTCCGGCGCGATCGGATTGACAATTGCCGTACTCGCGGTTATTCCCGGATCGCAGTTTAATGCCGCAGCGAAAAGAATGTTCAATTACGATAAAGAATTTATGCCCGTTGCGGCATTTTACATCACCGTCAGTCCGGGCAATATTGATATCGTAAAAGGGGAATCGGTGAGGGTTCAGGCCAATCTGGTTCCCGGTGAAAGCCACGACCCGCTTCCGTCCGAACTGGTACTTTCCTATTCCGAAGAGGGAATTGACGCATCCGAAAACATTATTTTACACCCGGATTCTTCGGGACAATTCCGCTATCTGTTCTCATCGTTGAAAAAAACCACCGTTTATCGTCTTCTCTCCGGTGAAATTGAAAGTGACCGGTTTAATATCACCGTTGTCGACCGTCCCTTTGTTCGTTCGCTGACCGTTTCGCTTATTCCGCCCCCCTATACAAAATTAAAACGCGAAACATTGGAAGAGAATATTGGTGATATCCTAGCCTTGCCGGGAACGAAGATCCATTGGACAATCACTCCAAGCAAAGAGATCTCGTCTGCTTCGGTGAAGCTGAAGAACGGTTCAACGATACCGATGAAAAAAAATGGAGAAAAATATTCCGCCGATGTATCACTGCTGGAGCCGACTTCGTATTTCATTCAACTGAAAGATGAAAAAGGCAACACGAATCAAAATATCATTGAATATAAAATTGATCTGCTCAACGATGAGTATCCGTCTATTTCCATTCTTTCGCCCGGCAGGAATATCGACGTAACGGAAGCAATGATGCTGCCGATGGAATTCAAAGTGTCCGATGATTTTGGCCTCACTCAGCTTCACCTGGAATTCCGTTTGATCGAGTCCAGATATTCAAGCGGTGAAAAAGAGGTCGGCACGATCATACCGTTTGATACGCTGACAATTAAGGAAGGTACGCTGAACTATCTGTGGGACCTTTCGCTCCTTGGTCTTGTGCCGGAAGATGTGGTGGAATATTACGCAGAAGTTCAGGATAACGATGCGGTGAACGGCCCCAAATCGGCGAAAACACAAACGTATTTGATACGCCTTCCATCATTGGAAGAAGTATTTGCCGATGCGAATAAAACTCACGATGATGTCGAAAAAACACTCGAAGAATCGATGAAAGAATCGCGTGAATTGAAGAAAAATCTTCAGGAATTGTCCGACGATATGAAACGCAACCAGCAGATGGACTGGCAGAAGCAGAAAAAAGCGGAAGAAATCGTAAAGAAATATGAGGAGATCCAAAAGAAGATCGACGATGTTAATAAATCGGTTGACGAAATGACGCAGACGCTTCAGAAGAACAGCACACTATCCAAAGAGACGCTAGAAAAATATCTTGAACTGCAAAAAACGCTGAGCGAACTGGATTCACCGGAATTTCAAAAAGCGATGAAACGAATGCAGGAGGCGATGCAGAATGTCTCCCCGGAACAGATGCGCGAAGCGATGCAGCAGGCACAGTTCAACGAGGAGCAGTTCCGTCAAAGCATCGAACGGACGATGAATCTGTTGAAACGGATACAGATCGAACAAAAAGTGGATGAGTTGCTGAAACGTACACAGTTGATGCAGCAGGCGCAGGAAGAGGTAAAGAAGCAGACGAAAGAACTGACACAGAATGATTCGCAAAAAGCGACCGAACTTGCGCAGAAACAGGACGATATTGACAAGCAGCTGTCGAAAGTGCAAAAGGAGATGAGCGATCTTCAAAAGAAAATGGAAGAATTTCCGAAAGAGATGCCGGTAGAAAAGATGGAAGAAGCCAAGCAGGCGGCGAACAATCGCGAAATGAGGAATGCAATGAAACAAAGCGCTCAGCAGCTGCGCACATTGCAGATGGAGCGAGCGATGACGGCGCAGCAGCAGGCAAGCAGCGGCATCAATGAGATGCAGGAACAGATTTCCGAATTGCAGGAACAGATGCTGAACAACCAAATGCAGCAGACAATGAGTGCACTTCGAAAGGCAATGCAGGATCTGCTGCAGATCTCACAAAAACAGGAACAGCTGAAGAATCAATCCCGTTCGCTGGATCCGAACTCCCAGCAGTTCCGAGAAATGGCGCAGGAGCAGCAAAATATTCAGAACGATCTGAACAATGTCGCAAACGCATTGATGGAACTTTCTCAGCAGTCATTTGTTGTCTCACCGGAAATGGGGAAACAAATAGGGCGTGCAATGGGTCAAATGCAGCAGGCGATGAATGGAATTGAACAGCGGAACGGGCAGTCAACCAGTGCATCGCAGAACGAAGCGATGGCGTCGCTGAACAAAGCTGCAACGCAGATGCAGGGCGCCATGCAGCAAATGCAGCAGCAGGGTGGACAGGGGGGCGGTTCGCTGATGCAGCAATTGCGCAATATGGCAATGCAGCAGCAGCAGATCAATGGACAAACGCAGCAGATCGGAGAGCAGGAGGGGATGTCCCAGCAGCAGAAGCAGGAAATGGGAAGACTTGCCCGTCAGCAGGAAGCGGTGAGAAAATCGCTGGAGCAGCTGCAGCGCGAAGCGCAAGTGTCGCCGGAAAAAAATAAAGTGATGGGCGACCTTGAAAAAATTGCCGACGAGATGAAGGAAGTGGTGGAACAACTGCAGCAAAATCAGATTAATCCGAACGTGCGGCAGCATCAGGAACGGATCTTGTCGCGCCTGCTTCAGGCTCAGCGCTCCATGCGCGAACGCGATTACGAACAAAAACGGAAAGCAACTGCCGGGGTCAATATCTTTAAAAGGAATCCGGCTCAACTGTCAACCAAGACGAACGAATCACAGATGCAAAAGGATCTGCAGCGCGCTCAGGAATCAGGTTACAGTAAAGATTATATAGAACTCATCCGCCGGTACTATGAATCGATCGGCAGAAACAATTAGCGGCGCCCATTCGGAACCGATCTGTCAACATCATGAATCCATTAAAAGTACTGGTGGTTGATGATAATATCATCAATCAAAAAGTAGCGGTGAAGATGCTCGAACGGCTGAGTATTCAAACCGTTGTGGCAAACAATGGAATTGAAGCGGTGGAGGCGTTAAAAATTAATCGTTTCGACATGATCCTGATGGACATTCAAATGCCGGACATGGATGGTTTAGAAGCGACGAGAACGATCCGAACGATCGAGGGAAATGAATTCCATACGGTTATTATTGCGCTCACGGCAAATGCTATGCAGGGAGACCGTGAACGCTGTTTACAGGCGGGGATGGATGATTATCTGTCGAAACCTATCAAGCAGAATGATATTGATGGAATGGTCGAAAAATGGCTTTCAGTCAAACCGGCGGTCGATAGCGGTAAGGCCGAAGCTGCCGATGCAGCGTTTAAGGCGATTATCGATCCAAAACGGATAGAGGAGATCAAAGAGATTGGCGACGACGGTCTTCTGAAAGAACTTTTGAACCTGTATCTAGAAGATCTCAAACAGTTTTCACGGGAGGTCTTGTCGGCGCAGAACGCCGGCAACTTCCAGCTGATCTACGAAAGTTCGCATAAGCTGAAAGGCTCTTCGGCCAATCTCGGCGTTGAATCCATACGGCAGGCGTGTATTCAAATGGAGCAATTCGCAAAGGACCGCGATCCTGCGAAGATCTCGGTTCAATTGACCGCCATGCAGGAAACAATGGAACAGATACGAATGTTTATTACGGTAAAATTTCCCGCACAATAAATCCACTTTTTCTTCTCGTAAAAAGTTGCGTATATTCTCCCAGCAAAATTTTAACATAAAGGAATCTCAATGAAAGGTATTGTCCTCGCCGGCGGCTCAGGAACGCGTCTCTATCCTATCACGAAAGTGTACAGTAAACAACTGACGATCATTTATGATAAACCGTTGATTTATTATCCTCTCTCTATTTTGATGCTGGGGGGGATCAAGGACATCTTGATCGTGTCGAACAAAGAAACGATTCCGATGTACCAGACGTTGTTCGGCGATGGCGCTCATCTTGGATTGTCCATCAGCTACGTGCTGCAGCAGGCGCCAAATGGCATTGCTGAATCGTTCATCCTTGGTGAACAATTCATCGGCAACGACAGCGTCACACTTGTCCTCGGCGACAACATTTTCTACGGACAGCTGGATTTCTTCTATAATGCGCTGAAGCGTAAAGAAGGGGCAACAATCTTCGGATACCGCGTTAATGATCCTGACCGGTATGGCGTTGTTGAATTCGATAAAAGCGGCAGGGCGATATCGATAGAAGAGAAACCGAAACAGCCGAAATCGAATTTTGCCGTTCCGGGTCTGTATGTCTACGACAACAAAGTTGTCGAGATCTCAAAGAACATCAAACCCTCTCCGCGCGGCGAACTGGAGATCACCGATGTAAACAATACGTATATGCGTTCGCAAAAACTTCAGGTGGAAAAGATCGGCCGCGGCGTTGCGTGGCTCGATACCGGAACGCCGGAAGCGCTGCTGCAGGCGGCGAACTTTTTCGGCGTCATCGAGGACCGGCAGGGTCTGAAAGTTGCCTGCATTGAAGAGATCGCTTATCTGATGAAATTTATCGATCACGAACAGTTCGAAAAAGTGATCGATGGCATTCCCCGGTCGGCGTACCGCACCTATCTTGAAAGAATAATACACGAAGAGTGAATATGAATTTCCAAAAAAGTCCATTGGATGGCGTCGTTGTTATTTATCCGAACGTGCTGCGGGATGACCGCGGATATTTTTTCGAAGCGTTCAGCAAAAAACGATACAGCGAGATCTGCGGCAATATTGATTTTGTTCAGGACAATGTTTCCGAATCCGTCAAAGAGACGATCCGCGGATTACATTATCAGGTCGGTGAATTTGCCCAGGGGAAATTATGCAAGGTCCTGTCGGGAAAGGTGATGGATGTTGCTGTGGATATCCGTTTTGGCTCGCCTACCTTCGGGAAATATTTTGCCACCGAGCTTTCCGAGGAGAACAGCGCGCAATTATGGATCCCGCCCGGATTTGCGCACGGCTTTTCCGTATTATCGGAAAAAGCGGTGTTCCACTATAAATGCACCAATTATTATTCAAAAGAACACGAACGCGCCATCCGGTTCAACGATCCTTTCTTAAACATACTATGGCAGGTAAAAAATCCGAATGTCTCTCAAAAGGATCTCGCAGCCCCGCTGTTTTCCGAGATCGAAAAAGATTTTACCATTTCGTGATTGCATTATTGCCGTAAAATCACCAGTTTTGCACTATACCTTCCCCGATTCCCAACACAAGACGGAGACAATGTACCACACATCACGCGGTGTGATAGCACTAACAGTACAATAAGCTGTTTTCGCATATTATTCTGCAGTTTAAAAGTAACTGCAACATATTTCAACGCTGGGAGCTGAAAGAAAGGACGATCATTATGAATCGTTTGATACGCATTTCATTGTTTACATATTTTCTTCTCTTTCAAACTCTTTCATCAAAATCATTCGCCGATGTTTTCGCGACGGGTTCTGCGGCGGGCGTTATTACATCCGATACCATTTGGACACTTGCAAGCAGTCCCATTGCCGTGACAAGTTCTGTAACAATACAAAATGGCGTGTCGTTGACCATTGAGAACGGTGTTGTTGTGAAGTTTAACGCTGGTACGGGTCTTATCGTTTCAGGAAAACTGGTCTCTTCCGGCGTGACATTTACGGCAAACAGCGTAACACCAACGCCGGGATTTTGGAACGGAATTGAATTCCAGAATACGGCAAATGTCGGATCGGTCTTCACCAATTGCCTCGTGGAATTCGGAGGAGGGGGTACGACGGTATCCAACATCTTCTACAAGACCGGTGCATTCAGTATTCCGATCTCCTGGTGTATGGTGACGAACAGTTTTCTTCACGGCATCAACACAAGAGCTTCTTCCCCCGCCATCACCAATTGCTCAATAAAAAACAATTTAGGTTTCGGGGTCTTTAGCGACCTTCTCTCCAATTTTTCGGTCGACTCAAGCACTGTTTCAAATAACACACAAGGCGGAATTCGAATTCCATTGAATTCTTCCGCGAAGATATTCCGGTCGATTATCGATACGAATGGAATTGGAATTTACATCGATAACGCTTCGGTAGACACGATCCGTTTCAATACAATACGGATGAACGGGACGGGAATTCAAATTCAATATTCTACAGGAACGACGCAATCAGATATCTCGAACAATAATATTTATAATAATATTGTCTCGGGATTTGCTCAGATCGGAACGGGTGTGGTTAGGGTGGAGCGGAACTACTGGGGCACAGTCAGCGGTCCGTTCCATCAGTTTACAAATCCCGGAGGGAAAGGGAATACGGTAAGCGATAATGTGGATTATGTTCCGTGGCTTTCCGGTTCTCCGACTCTTTCGGTGACCAATATTACCGCCAATATTACCACTCCGACCACGTGGAATTCCGGGGTGTATTGGATAAAGAATACGATCACCGTTTCAAGTACCCTCACCATTAAACCGAACGTTATCGTCAAATTTGCTCCGGGCACATACATGTCTATTAACGGAGTTCTTCTTGCCGACGGAACGAGTGCTGATTCTATGATCGTATTTACGTCGCAGTACGATGATGTGTATGGAGGCGACAGTAACGGCGATGGATTTACTACCCAACCGGCAAAAGGGGATTGGAATAAAGTGGAATTGAATGGCGGCGGAAACGCCAGCTCGATTGTGCGGTATTGTCTTTTCCAGTATGGTGGAAGCGGCAGCAATGGAAATCTTTATGTCTATTCTGTGAATCCGGCGGTAATTTCCAATATCTATTCGATCAACAGCAGTTCATACGGAGTGCGTCTCTATTCATGCAGCAATGCCGTCATCGATAGCAGTGTTTTTTCCGGCAACACTCTTTACGGCATCTATCAATCCTACGGTCACCTTACATCGCACAATACAAAATTGCTGGGCTGCAATTACGGGATCATTACGGATTATAACGGCCGATTTGCCGGATACAATCTCCGCGTAACGGACAATGCGATCAATGGTATCCATGCCGACGGCGGTTCGAGCGGAGCCACCATTGAAGTATTGAATAATTGTTACATCGCCCGTAATAAAAATATCGGCGTGTACAATTATTATGCAAAAGGCACACAGTTATTTACCGACAACGTATCGGAGAGTAATGCGAACGCCGGAATGTTCATTCATAATGTTGATACAAAGATTGAATTCACAAGAGATACAGTCCGGAACAACGGCGGCGATGGGATTACCACTTCGAAAGCACACCTTGCAAACAATGTTATCTCCGGGAATAAATATCCGATAGGCGTAGTGGGAAGTCAGGGGTGTACTTTTGAAGGAAATACGATCTCCGGCAACATCTTTAATAACGCGATCGCTTTACGGATGAACAGGGAGTCATTACGAGATACGCTGAAAGCGTTATTTCCCGCCGGGATAACTTCGGGAACATATGTAATGACAGAAAACAGCAATGGGAGCGGTATTTCGGCGGGAGATACGTTGACGATCGAACCGGGAGTGATCATTAAGATGGTTGATGGAATGTATTTCAACATTTACGGTACATTGATCGCGAACGGAACAAATGCAAAGCCGATCATCATAACGTCGTGTAGAGACTCAACGGCCGGAGGGAAAACATTAGCGCAGAACGACTTTTCAAAACCGGCACCCAATGATTGGGAATATTTTCTGCTGGGAGGAAGTTCTGATAATTCGCAAATAAGTTATTGCCTGTTCAAATACGGCGGCAGGGGCGGTAACGGGATGTTAAATTTGAGCTATAGAACGATGTCGAATGTCATAGCAAACGCCTTATTCAGGAAATCTGGTTCAATGGGTATTCGTTCGTATAATTCTAAGTTCACCATTATCAATTCACAAATCGACAGCTGCAATTCGTATGCAATTTACGCAGACGGAGGCTCCCCCCGTTCCGATGTTACGGTCCGGTTCTGTACTATACAAGATATCAGCGCCGTCGGTTTACGAGCAGTTTATACCTCCGGATTCCGGGAGGTTTCCAATTCCGTGATAAGACGCTGCGCCGGAAGCGGCATCGGGGTCGATGATTCTTCGATTCCGCAGACATTCTTCGGTGATTCAATAGCTCATAATACAGAATATGGTATATACACGTCATCTTCGACACTGTCGCAGAATGATATTCAATTTATCGGAAATGTCATCTATGACAACACTCTTGACGGGATTGTTTCATCGGCGGCAAGATTTATCGACAACGAGATCGTTAAAAATAGATTCCCCATAGGGTGCTACGGCATGGTCGGGAATTCGTATGTTGACAATAATAATGTTGATGGAAATATCATCGCATTGAATACATATAATAATGCAGTGATTCTGCGTAATCAGATCTCCGATTCACTGAAAAATATTTTCCCGGCCGCAATGGGAACAACCCATGCCTATGTTGTGCAAAATTATATTTCCATATCGAGTGGAAAACAACTCACGATCGATCCGGGTGTTGTCATAAAGTTCCAGTCAGTAAACGGATATTATTATAATTTTGATCTTTACGGTACATTGAATGCTCAAGGAACAATAGCGAACCCGGTTATTTTCACTTCATGGCTTGATAATTCCGCCGGAGGAAAAACTTCAGCCCTTAATGACACGGCAGCCGTTGCACCCGGGGATTGGAATCATATTGCCTTTCACGACGGCAGCGGCAATTCCATTGTACGGTTTTGTGATTTTCGTTACGGAGGGCAGAATGGATATGAAGAGATATTGTTTGATTACAATTTAGCATCCCTCGTGTTCAACAATAATATCGTGCGTAAATCGGCCGCCAGCGGGATGAGCGTCTCTTCAACATCTTTAATAATCGACAGCTGTGCTATTGCGGATAATGCAAAACACGGACTAATGATTTACAATAGCGCGAACAATAATGTCCGCCTGCGGAATACGAAATTTATCAATAATGTTTTGCACGGCATCAATAAAGATGTCAACGCAAAGATATTAGAGATCTCCGGTTGTACGTTTTCCGGAAACCTGGGCAACGGTATGTATGTTGATTCAAATCCCGCGAAGGCGATTGTGATAGGAAACACCGTGATGAATAATGCCGGAGCCGGTATTTATTTTACGGCGCAGGACAACACTCTTGATACATTGCTTCTGATTACCGGAAATAAAATACGTAATAACGGCGGGGCCGGTTTAGTTATTTCCAGAGCGTATGTCCTTGATGATTCTATCACGGGAAATAAATATGCCATTAGTGTGACAGGTCAATTAAGTCTTTCCGGGAGCGGTAATAACGCCGGGAATGTGTACGGTGGGAATTATATTGCGGGAAATATCTATGAAGGGACCCTTGCCGCCGAAGGAACAATGTATGGAATGCTGGGACAGGTGTTCCCGAACGGATATACATCAAAAGTGATAGCGGCACGCGGAAATCTTTATGTTCCGAACGGAAGCACCCTTTCAGTATATCCCGGTTCGATCATAAAATTTTCCAATGAGTTCGGGATACCGTATCTATACGTAGACGGTGTGCTGAACTGCAATGGCCTATCCAATGCCAAGATTGTATTTACATCGTGGAAGGATGATGTCTTCGGCGGTGATTCTAATTTGGATTCGGCTTCGACGATTCCACAGCCGGGAAATTGGCGTCAGATCTATTTGAATGGTGATGCCGTGCCGTCCATATTCAAACATACGATCGTCAAATTTGGCGGAGTCAACAATTATGAGATGATTGAATCGAACGGCAACAGCTTTGTTATGGATTCCTGTGTTGTATCGTTTGGCCAGTATGACGGGTTCTACATCCAAAATGCAGATCCGACTATATCCGGCACTGACATCCATCATAATAATCAATACGGGATCTTTGTTGCTTATTCGTCGAGTCTTATATTGAATTATAACAACATTTATCAGAATGGCGGCGGACTGTACACGTACGCAATTTCATCGACGGATACCGTGAACGCAAGGAATAATTTCTGGGGTGCTCAAACCGGACCGTTGGTGAGCAGCGGCCCGGATCAAAATTTAACCGGTACAGGAGATAAGATTCAATTTGCGGGGACCTGGAACGTAAAATACCGGCCATATCTCTTTACACGTTCCGGAATTTTGTTTGGAGATGTCAGCGGCAACGGGCAGATATCGGCCTATGATGGTTCATTGATACTTCAGAATTTGGTGAATCCAGCCACCTTTCCGCTGAATGTAATTCAACGTACCGCGGCCAATGTTAGCGGAGATACTACTGTAAGTGCTCTTGATGCTTCGTACATTTTACGCTATGTTGTCGGACTGATCTCGGGATTTCCGGGTCTGGGTAAACAATCATTGGAAACGGATATTGCATCGGCATTCTCCTTTAACATCGTTAAAGGATCGGATCCCGGTGAATTTGACCTTATCATCCATTTGAATAAGCCGACAAATATCTATGGGTTGAACTTTAGTTTATCATTTGATACAACATTGATAAAGCCCATTACCATTGAAAAAACAATGGAAACCGACAGTATGGCAATGTCTTTTGCTCTGCCTCATGGATATGCAAATATTGCTATGGCCGGCATCACACCCCTGAATACCGAAGGGAATGTTGCCCGACTGCGCTTTGCATTGCTTGATCCGGCAAAAGCTGTCAAGGAAGTACTGTTTACGGTAAAGAAATTCGTGCTGAATGAAACGGATGTCACCGGCGATGTGGGCTCTATCATATTGAATGTAAAAGACATTGTCGAAATTCCATCCTCGTTTGGATTGTCGCAGAATTTTCCCAATCCGTTCAATCCTTCGACGACGATCCAGTATCAAATTCCCGAGGTAAGTTCTGTAAGAATAGGGATCTATAACATGCTTGGTCAGGAAGTGAAGACTCTGGTGAACGGAGAACAAGGTGCAGGATTCTATTCGTTGGAATGGAACGGAACGGACAATACCAATATCTCACTGGCAAGCGGCATTTATATCTATAGAATAGATGCGGCAGTTCAAGGGAAACAGCGATTCACGCAAGTGAAAAAAATGATCATGCTAAAATAACGAACCATAAAAACCATCCATTGAAAAAAAGCGCCACATACTATTTGTTTATTTTGATCGGGTTCTGTGCCGGTATCGTTGATGCACAGATCAGCACGGTGCATTTACGGCTGCCGGATTCGTTGGGGAAACGGAACACCGTTTATTTCTATCCGGTCTATTGCGACGATTCATTGAGAACCGCCGACTCCGTTATTTCCGGTGAATTCACAGTGGCGCCGAACAATGTGTTTACCGTGACCGGCATTGATACGGCTGGAACGATTCTCGGCAAGGCTCAGAATATATTGTATAACAATACGACGAAAAAATTTGTCTTTGCCAATGCTCAGCCGATCACCGGAAAAGGTGTGCTCATCTATCTTACGGTTACCGTGAATGCATCGGCATTTCCCGGTGTTGCCGAAACGGTAACTCTTTCGGGCACATTGCTGAACGAAGGAACACCGTCTGTAGCGGTAAGTAACGGTTCTTTCCGTCCGATGGATATTTTTGTTAGTCCGAAATACCCACCACAGAATACAGTGGTCGGCGATTCGATTTTCTTTTCAGCCGGCGGGGATGTAACACCGCCGCTAATTTGGAGCGTTAGCGATACTTCGGTCGCATTCATCAATGCATCGGGAGTGCTCATCGGGAAAAAAGTCGGATCAACATATGTTAAGGTCATAGATTCATACGGACTGCAGGATCAATCGAACACATTTCAGATCAATTCCCCGGCGCTGAACAGTTTAACGATTTCGATTCGCGATACATCATTCATGCAGAACCTCACATTCGATCTTCCGGTTCATGTATCAGATGTTACTTCGCTGGGAATAACTTCTGCGCAGTGGAAATTGAATTTCAATCCCAATACGCTCATACCCATATCAGTAATTACCACCGGCACTCTTGCGCAGTCGTGGGGAATACCGTCCGTGAATTATGGCACAGGAACGATCACTGTTGCAATGGCAGGATCGGATACGCTTACCGGACGCGGAATTTTAGCCTATGTACGCTTTCAAGTGAAACGATTTGCAGATCAAAGTT
The DNA here is from genome assembly GCA_903958625.1 of uncultured Ignavibacteriota bacterium. GTDB lineage: Bacteria > Bacteroidota > Ignavibacteria > UBA10030 > UBA8401 > UBA8401. The sequence continues at coordinate 54,931 of CAJBTU010000084.1, forward strand.
CAAATCTTGATCTGCAAAATGTTCTTTTTAATGAAACGATCTCAGCGGCTATTGACAATGCAATATTCTATCCTGTCACCGGACCGTTTATCAAGATCACACCAAGCATAGCAATGCTAACACGCGGAGACACGCTGACATATACTGCCTCGGGCGGAACGGCTCCCTACAAATGGTATTCATCGGATACAGTAAAAGCTGTTGTTGATTCCCTTACGGGAAAAGTAAAGGCGAAATCGCGGGGAACATTCACGTTGACCGCATTTGACGCCCAAAAATTTGACGGCAGTCTTATGATATTGGTGAACGATCTTTTGGCCACGCTGCCCGATACCATACTTCGTGTCGGTGATTCGGTCGATGTGCCGATCACTATCAGCGATGTTACCGGGCTTGGTATCCTATCGACCCAGATGAAGATAGGATATGACACGACAAAAGTCCGTTTCTCGCAATTGATCACCGCAGGAACATTAAGCGGTGGAATGATTTCTGCCGTTAACGATTCTGCTTCGGTCATTCGCATGGCGTTTTCCGGAACGGTTCCTCTTGCCGGCAGCGGAGTGTTTGCAAAACTTCGATTTCATCACAGGGCGCCTTCAGGCAGCGGACAGTTCTCGCCGCTGATCTTTCTGGAATATCAAAACAATGAACCGGGTCCATTACAGCCGACGGCAACGGTGAAGAATGGTACAATCACTATCTTTTCGCCGCTGAATAATATTCCGCAGTTTACGAAAGCAATGGCTGATACAACGGTTAACGAAGACCAGCAACTGACGTTCGATTACGATGCGTTTGATGCTGACAACGATCAGCTGAGATTTGTTTTGCAGAATCAACCGGCGGGAATGACGATTGATTCTGTAACCGGCATATTGAAATGGAGGCCGAGTTTTAGTCAAGCGGGAAATTATACCTTCACTCTCTTTATTGTCGATGGTAAAGGAGGAATCATTTCCAAACAGACAACCGTAATTGTATTGAACACGAATCGTCCGCCCGCATTCACAAAAATGCTGAAGGATACAGTTGTCTTCGAAGGTCAATTACTGAAATTTGATATTGATGCGGCAGATCCTGATGGAGATGCGATCACATTCGGTTTGCAGGGACAATCAGCCGGCATGCAAATCGATACGCTCACGGGAATTTTTACGTGGACACCGGCATTCAATCAGCAGGGACTGCATAATTTTTCCGTTCGCGCGTCTGATAGTCAAGGCTCCAATGTCACTGCCGGTATTTCCATCACCGTAACAAATACGAACCGTGCTCCGGTATTCACTGCCGTTATGAAAGATACAACCATCAATGAGAACCAGCAGCTGACATTTGATTACAATGCATCCGATCCGGATAATGATATTGTTACGTTCTTTCTGCAGAATGCACCGGCCGGCATGTTGATCGATTCAATTACTGGCATAATGAATTGGCTGCCAGGGTTTGACCAATCAGGCAACCATAATTTCATTATTTCCGCAAAGGATAACAACGGCGGATTTGTCAGCCGGTCGACGGCGATCAGTGTAGTTAATAACAATCAACTTCCCGCTTTCACAAAAATCATGGGTGATACGTCGATCAACGAGGATCAGCAATTGACATTTGATTACAATGCGTCCGATCCTGATAATGATCCGTTAAAATATTTTCTGCAAAATGCGCCGGCAGGGATGTCTCTCGATACGATCTCCGGCATTTTAAATTGGAAGCCGAACTTCAGTCAAGCCGGATCATTTAGTTTTATTGTTTTGGCTATTGATAATAATGGGGGAAGCGTCGGCAAGCAGACAAATATCACCGTGAAAAATGTGAACCGGCCGCCATTCTTTACGATCGTGATTCCCGAAACAACGTACACCGAGCCCGGTCTGCTTTCCAATTTTGCGTATGCAGGTCAGGATCCCGACAACGATATTCTGACGTTCACTGTTGTTGAAGCACCGAATGGTGCGGTCATCACATCGTCAGGTCAATTTTCATGGACACCAGCCGTTGCACAGGTGGGCACTCATCGCGTGATCATAAAAATGACCGATGCTATCGCCAGCGTATTTGATACATCCTATTTTGTGGTGACGATAAAAAATACTGCGCCTGTATTTACCGCAACAATGAATGATACGACGATCAGTGAAACGCAGACGTTATCGTTCGCCTACAAAGCGTTCGACAAAGAAAATGATTCGTTGTTCTTTTCGTTCAGTAAGCAACCGCCGGCAGGCCTTACGTTGTCGCCGGTCGGCGTTCTCCAATGGACACCGGATTACACACAATCCGGAATCTATCTGGTCATCGTTAAATTGCACGAGCGCCAATTTACATTGACGGATAGCGTTAAGATCACCGTTCTGAACACGAATCGGCCGCCGCAGTATACGGCCAAGCTTCCTGATCTCAATACATTCGTTGATTCTCTGGTGACATTTCAATATTCCGCTGCCGATCCCGACAACGATAACCTTACCTTTGCGTTATCAAAATTCCCGAGCGGTGCTGCAATCCAAAGCAACGGCATTTTCTCGTGGAAACCTGCCGCAATTCATCTCGGGAATGACACTATCATCGTCACCGTAAACGACGGTACAGCTTCCGTTCCGGATACTGCAATTCTGACGGTGAATGGATTTCCGTTGGCAGAAATAACTCCGAGAACTTTTGAATTTGGCTCAATAACTTTCGGCGGCACAAAAACATTAATGACAATTGTGAAGAACCGCGGAGTTGTGCCTCTTACTTTCCATGCGGGACAGCAGTTCAATCTTCCGCCCGATCCTAATTTCATTCTTGATACCGTCGGAACGTCGATTATTTTGCCGGGGCAGCAGGATACAATTTCAATCACCTATTCACCGAAATCTGTTGGTGGACATTCAACGGCATATACGTTTGCAACGAATGATTTCCGCTTGCCAAGTGTTACACTGTTCGCAAGCGGATCTGCCATTGCTACTCTTGTTGTGAAAAAAAGATTGCTGGTTGATGTTCAGCATAATTCGACCGCTGCGCTTACCGATTCCGTAAAAGGAATGGGCCAGCTCTTTACTTTTTTGGCAAAGAGCGGAATACACGTCAGCTACAGCAGCACGGTGCTTGAACCTTACGGGAATGATATTCTGCTGCTTGTCACACCGCAGAAGAACTTCACAAAGCCGGAGATCGACTCCGTCAATAGTTTTGTGAAAAATGGAGGATTATTGGTTGCACTCGGCAATTCTGCGCAAGAAGGAAGAAATGATGCGTTGAATGCTCTTCTGAAGGATACAGTATGGGCAACGAATCTTTCACTGAATAACGATATCGTCGTCGATTCGTCCTCCTACGCAGGTTCGCCGTCAACGCCGTTTTTGACAACATTTGCGGATGCAAAGCATCCTTTCTTCTCAAATGCCGATACACTTGTATTCTTTTCCAGCAGCAGCGTGAACGTCTCCGGAACCGCAGTACCGTTTGTGACCACAACCGGAAAAGGGAAAACAATAGGAATTGCTGAAATAGTACAGCCAACGGTCGTTGGATTAAACAAAATTGGTAAAGGGAAGATCCTGCTGATGGGAGATGCGGATGCATGGCGCGTTGATACAAAGAGTGATTCTGTTCCGCCGAATATTGCGATCAAAGACAATCTTGCTTTTGTTCTGAACATATTAAGCATCACCGAAGACTATGAAGTGAAGATGCCTGCCAAAACACCGAACGAGCTTTATCAATTGGTAAGCATACCATTCGATCTTGAAAATTCTGATGTTAAATCGGTCCTAAAGGGATTGGGCGATCCGAATCCGCTGGTTTGGAGATTGTTCGGACGGTACGATCATGCAACAGCCAAATATGCAGAATTTCCGAGCGATAAATTTAATTCCTTCCACCGCGGAGAGGCATACTGGCTTATTACGCGCGGACAGTTCGACATAACTCCGGGAAACGCTACCATTGTTCCGGTGCAGAATTTTTACCAGATAAAAATTGCTCCCGGTTATTCGATCATCGGAAACCCATTTCCGTACAAGGTCAGTTGGAAACATTCCGTTCACGACTCGGTGCAGAACGTGCTCTGGGGATATGACGGAACGGGCTTTAAGCCGGAATCTCTGGCATTGGATCCGTTCTCCGGATATTTTGTCAAGAATTATTCCGCGGACAGTCTGACGATCATGATCAATCCTCAGGATATCACGAATATTCCGAACGCGAACCTCGGCAAGAATTCTTCCACAACTGCTTCTATGAATGCCGGTGAATGGAAAGTCGGCATCTCGGCAGTATCCGGCAAGTCCTGCGACAACGAAAATTTTGCTGGTGTTGCCCCCGGCGCTAAAGTTGAGTTCGACAGTTATGACATAGCAGAACCGCCCCCTACGCCGACCGATTATGTCATCGTGCGATTTCCGAACAAACAGTGGAAGCAGCAGCCGGGATCGTATGCAACGGATATACGTGCGGCGGACGAAGAAGGGCTATTCTGGGATTTTGAAGTGATCTCTTCGAAAGTGCAATCGAGCATCGATCTTACTCTGACCGAGTTTGGGAATATCCCAAATAACTTCTCATTATTTCTGATCGATAAAACAACTGAAAAAGCAGTGCTGCTTGGAACGTCGTATCAGTATCAGTTTACCATGATGAAGAATGAGACAAAAAGGAATTTCCGTTTGATCGCCGGGAAAACGGAATTTGTGGAAAAAAATACGCAGGGCATTCCTCTTCTTGCTCTTGATTATGCACTGCTGCAGAATTATCCGAATCCATTCAATCCATCGACGCAAATTCGTTACGTCCTTGGTCATAGCGGACACGTTCTACTCGAGATTTATAATATTCTGGGCCAGCGTGTGCGTACGCTGAGGAATGAATTCCAAACGATCGGAACATACAGTGTTGAATGGGATGGAAATGATGATGCCGGCGTCACCGTCTCGACCGGTGTCTATTTTTATAAAGTGCACGTTCTTGCAAATGGTGAAAAGATCTTCACCGAAACAAAAAAAATGCTGTTGATGAAATAGTATCAAATGACATTCATTCACCATCATAAGAACCATCATTACACTTCACATTAAGGGGACGAACAAAAATGTATATTTTTTACACAAACAGCCCTGTGCATTTATCGAAAATGCTTCGCGTTACGGTATTGTTCATTGTATCATTGGGATTTGTTCATCCGCTCCAGGGACAGTGGACGAAAGGTGGGCTGACAGGAAAAAATATCTATGGGATCTATTCGAATGGAACATCGTTGTTTGTTGGAACGGATGCCAGCGGCATCTATAAAGGGACCGGCACCGATACTAATTGGACAAGTGCCAATAGCGGATTGACCTCTACCGGCATTCTTTGCGTAACGGGTATTTCACAGTTTCTGTTTGCCGGAACAAGCGGGGGTGTATTCCGTTCTGACGACAGCGCTAAGACATGGACTGCAAAAAATACAAATTTGACAACACTTTTCGTCCGGGCTATAGCTATAAACGGAACGTGGATTTATGCCGGAACTGAAGGGGGTGGAGTGTTTAAGTCGTTCGATAATGCGGGAACATGGGCGCAACTTAGTGTCAGTCCTTCCGCTTCCGCCATTCGGACCATCATCGTCAACAGTGGAACAGTTTATGCGGGAACCTCCAGCGGCGGCATTTTTAAATCAACAGATGGAGGGACTACCTGGAATTCTGCCAATACAGGATTGACGGATCTTTTTGTGCGGGCGCTCGCATTTGTCGGAACAAACCTATTTGCCGGGACACCAAGCGGTGTATTTAAGTCAACGAATTCGGGTGGTGCGTGGACGTTGGTCAACACTGGACTAACTACGACATCCGTTGAAACATTCGCAGCAAGCGGATCGACTCTTTATGCGGGAACCGGCGGCGGCGGTGTATTCAGCACGACCAATGGCGGAACACAGTGGACGGCGTTCAATACAGGATTGAGCGGATCAACGAACATGAACATCCGAACGCTCTTCTGCACGCAAACCAATATCTTTGCCGGAACGTTAGGGGGAGGAGTCTTTAAGGCTGCCATTACGCTAACGTCTATACAGAAAGATATTACTATTGCCACAAGCTTTGGTCTTCACCAGAACTATCCGAATCCATTTAATCCAAATACGACTATCTCATTTGCCGCGAAGAATGCTGAACATGTGAATGTTACGGTGTATAATTCTATTGGTCAGACTGTCGCAACACTCTTTAATAACGTTGCTAATCCGAACGAACTATATACTCTCAACTTCAACGGAAACAACCTTGCAAGCGGTATATATTTTTCATTACTCCGTTCTGCATCACACAACGAGATGAGAAAGATGATACTGATAAAATAGAAACACGAGTAAAAATATATATTCTTTTCTGCGCTGTCATTATTCCTGCCTCGCAGGTTATTAGATAAGCTGTTAGTTTTTAATTAGCCGACTTTTGATCTGCGTTTACTTCATTGTTATTGAAGCAATGCATATCTATATTTCAATACTCAACAACACGGGTCTTTTCAGTCTATGAAAAATGTTTCTCTTCTTCTCCTAATATTATCAATGGTTCTGAACGCGCAGGATCAGTTTAAGTCGACACATCAGCAGCAGTGGGAATATTTTAAGAACAATCCGGAAGAAGTGGGAAAGGAGATTGTTTCTCCGTTGCTTTCTAAACGGAGCGATCTGATGAAGACGCAGACACTGGAGAAGATCGTCTACGGTTTTCATCCCTATTGGCAGAACGGTTCGGAAAGTAATTATTATTTTTCATTGCTGACGCATCTGGTCTATTTCAGCGCCGATATCAACGCAACGACCGGCGGATTTACTACCACGAACAATTGGGGGACCGCCGCCGCCGTAACTCAGGCAAAGCAGTATGGAGTAAAAGTGCACTTATGCCTTACGCTGTTTGGCAGTCATGCAACACTGCTCGGCAACGCGGCTGCAAAAAACGCGCTGATTGCCAATACGCTGGCACAGCTGGCCGTACGGAATGCGGACGGCGTGAATATCGATTTTGAAAGTATGTCGTCCGCAGTGAAGACGGACTTTCGCCTGTTTATGAAACAGCTCGGCGATTCATTGAAAGCGCACGGTTATGAATTTGTGATCGAACTTCCGGCAGTGGATTGGTCCAACATCTTCGATGCAACATTCTTTTCTACGCTTAATCCTGTCACCGATTTTTATTTTGCCATGCTCTACGATTACTGGTGGTCGGGAAGCGCTACGGCAGGTCCGAACGCTCCGCTGCGCGCGTCGAATATTACTTCGGAATGGCACGTGCTCCGCAGTATCGACACGTACATTAAAACCAAAGGATGTCCGGCAAATAAATTTATCGCCGGTTTCCCGAATTATGGACGCGAGTGGGCAGTGAAAACCACTGCAGTAAATTCCGACACGCTTGGAGGTTATACAAGTGCTTCACGGACGTATACGGTGGTGAAGAATAATTATATCGATACGATCTCGGCAAATCGTCAATATTGGAGTGCAACATACAATACGCGCTATTACAACTATGTTGGCGGCGGTGTTTGGAGGCAAACATGGTATGACGATTCTTTAAGTTGGGCCAGGAAATTCGATTCGATCAAAGTGAAAAATGTAGCTGGTACCGGAATGTGGGCGCTTGGGTACGATGGCAGTGAGCCGGAGATGTGGGGCGCGTTAAAAACAGCATTTGCTCAAAAGAAAAATCCTTCGCATACGACGTTCGAAGATTTTGAATTGAATGCCGGCAGATTCGATAAATATCCCCGATGGAGCGGCAGTACGGCAGGAATTGATATGGCTTCTTCGCAGATATGGACGAACGACGTTTCGCACAACGGACACGGATCACTTGTTGTTGTTCTAAAGGATAGTGTTGAGACACAGCAAAGCTGGACTGTTAGACTGACTTCAGGAGGAGGCGCCCGGATAAACAATATTCAATTTCCCAAAGCAGGCTACATTGGGTTTTGGATGAAAACCCGTACCGCACCGTCCGGAGCCCAGGTTGCATTGACGATCGACGATCAGCGAAGTGGCTCCTCCGATCTAACGGAACTTTCTCTTAAACAGGATGTTGTCAACGACGGTGCGTGGCATCTTTATGAATGGAATCTGAATGGAAACGGATGGTCAAGTTTTTCAGGCGGCAATGGTCTTCTGGACAGCACGGTGCTCTCCCTGGATGCGGTCATGATCTTTGCACCGGATGCCTCTCCCGATTGGACATTCTATATCGACGATGTTTCGCAGAATGTATCCGGAACACTTCCGGTTGAAATTAAAAGCATAAGCAATGTACCGGAAGCATTTAATCTGGAACAGAATTATCCCAATCCGTTCAATCCATCAACAACGATCCGTTTTGGAATCCCTTCTTCATCCGGCGGCGGCACCGTGAGTATGAAAGTGTACGATCGGCTGGGCAGATTAGTTGTTACACTGATGGATGAACAGAAAGATGCAGGCAATTATTCTCTTCAATGGAATGCATCAGGAATTGCCAGCGGACTCTATTTCTACACGATGCGCGCCGGCAATTATACGGCGACAAAAAAAATGTTATTGATCAAGTAATATCGGTGAGATTTCGAATTCAATTACGGGCTAGCGTTGATAACAGTAACCGGTTGAATGTTCATAATTCCATTTTGACGCACATTGTTAATGTTTTGTGATTAGAGACTTTCCTATCTCATTTGCAACCAATCAGACCGTCCAAACCTTCAATTTCAACGCAGTTCCCTCTTGACAAGACCAAAGAAATGAAATAACTTTCCATTATGATAAGGTGAACAGAGTAGTTCCGAATTGAGGGATTCTCTCTAACATCACTCCCGATCCGTTGTTCTTTCCTCACGAGCCATGTTAGCTTTCAAATAGTTCCAAAAAATCGCTCAACAATAGTTTAGTCCGATCGTACAGACGAGCTTCCGAAAGGAGGAGGTCATGAAACGGGAAAAGATCACGATATGTTCCGGCGAAAGAATAACGCCGTTGTGCATAGAACTGCTTGTGTCACGTTTGCAATCTGATGACGGCGCAGAAAGAAAACATGCACGCGAAGCATTGGTGAAGATAGGGAAACCGGTGGTTCCGTATATTACGGAATTGATGACGCATCCCGAAAGCCATGTGAGATGGGAAGCATGCAAGACGCTTCAGCGGATCAGGGATCCGAAAACCGCTTCATTGTTGGCAACAATGCTCATGGACGAAGATATGGATGTCCGTTGGGTAGCGGCCGAAGCATTGGTTGAATTGGAGCATCATGCCATTGTTCCGCTGCTGGAGACAATCGAAGAAAATTTTGATTCGGTCATTTTTCGCGAAGCGGCGCATCATGTTCTGCATTCATTGAAAGAGAGCCGTCTGCTTGACGAAACAACCGAACAAGTGCTGGATGCACTAAGACCGACGGAAGTTTCTTCGAAAGCAGCGTTTATCGCCAATCGCGTATTGGATCACGTCCGCTCTCATATGCCGATAAGACGCCACCGGATATTGGCGTGAACTTCGTCGAGAACAGAGGCAAATAAAACGTCCGGAGTTTTGAGGACTCCGGATGTTGTGGCGACTTACATTCTCCATCTCAATCCGATATACGCTGTCCGGCCATAGATCGGTCCCCAAAGTAAGGCACTGTCAAAATAACTTCCATTCGGATTCGCCGCATCAAGGATCGGATTCGTCTGCCGGAAGTTCAAAAGGTTTTCGATTCCCAGATAGAAATCCAAGCCGGCAAAAAAAGAACGGGTGATCTGCGTGTTTGCCAAAATAAAATTCGGCGATGTGCTTCGTGACTGTAATCCTGCCGGATTCGTTTGCGTGTCGGGAAGACGTTTTGTACCGAACCATTGCAGCGTCAGATCATACAGCATTTGTGAAGAGTTCTCATCGTCACGATCGGTTGCATATCCGAAATTGATGAACGCACGGTGCTGTGCAACAAAGGGACGTTCACGCAGTGCTCCGTTGATCGTCTGCCGCACATCGTAAAAACGATACGCAATGCGTGTATCCAGTTTTTCGATCGGCTGTATGTTCAACTCCACCTGAACGCTGTTGGAATACGATTGTCCTTTTAAATTATAGAAACTTACCTGATGCGCGTTCGCATCAAGATCGACAACCACTTGTTTGTCGAACACCGTCCGGTAAAAATCAACGGCGATCGTTGCATCCCTGTAATCCCACGTGAAATAATGTGTTACATTAAAACCAACGTTCGACGCGACCTCAGGATCCAGTCCATAGACCGATTTGGTGTTGGAAGGAATCACAACAACATTTCGTGAGCTTGCAAAATATGCCATGTTCTCCGCGAAAATGTTCGATGTTCTTTGTCCGCGGCCGGCAACAGCGCGAAAGACCCAGTCTTCCTGTGGAGTATAGCGAAGGTGGAGTCTCGGAGTGAAAAATGTTCCGAAAAGATTATGATTATCCGCACGGATACCGGCGATCATCGAGAATTCGTCTCCGGGAGTGTATGTGTATTCAAAGAATGCGCCGGGAACCTGTTCTGTGCGCTGATACCGGATATGCTTGAATGTCTCATCATACTTGTCATAAAGCATACTTAGTCCGGTCCGGAACTTATGCATCGTATTATCGAAGATCGACTGGTAGATCAAATTCAGATATCCGGCTTCTTCATTCGCGTTATAATCGTGTGTGGTAAAAAAGGAATTCTGTCTATTCCGTGTTAACGACCATTGCAATCCGATGCTTTGATATTGTTTTTGCGGGAAGACATATCCGGTCTTGCCCCAGACGCGCAGCTGGTTGCCGTTCATTGCGAACGAATATTCTGCGGGACGAAGCGTCAACGAGGGTTTATCCAGATTATAGCCGTGCTTTGTCCCTCCTTGTTTTTCGTCATTCACAAATTGCACGCCGATTTGACCTTCCCATCCGGTATGATTAGTGAAATGGAACCGCTGAATGGCATTGATCGTTTTGTAGAGCGGCATATCCAAAAAATTGTCGCCGTTTCCGTCGATAATCTGCTGTTGTGTGCTGGCATGGAGAAGTGTCATTGACGACCATTCAGCACTGAGCGGAGTGCGCACATTCAGATTCGCTTCCATCCGTTGTTCCTGATTGCCGAAGAAATTGAAGAAAAATTGCTTCTCATCGGTATCTTGCGGTTTGCGCAGTTCAACATTGATCTGTCCGGTGATCGATTCGTACCCGTTAGCAACCGATCCGACCCCTTTTGAGACCTGAATATTCTCAACCCACGTTCCGGGAATGTACGTCAGTCCTACGCTCGAAGTCAGTCCGCGAATGGCGGGAAGATTTTCGAGCGTTATCTGTGTATAGGTTCCGGAAAGTCCCAGCATTTCGATCTGTTTCGTTCCGGTGATCGCATCGGTGAAGGAAACATCGATTGAAGGATTTGTTTCAAAACTTTCGGATAGATTGCAGCACGCGGCTTTGAACAATTCCTTTTCCGACATAATTAATGTTTTTTGCGGAGCCAGATAGTTGACGTATGTGCTTTGCCGTTCGCCCACAATTTCCACCTCGGCAACACCATGCGCATCCGGCTTCAAGATGATGTTTATTTTTGACTGATCACCGATGCTGACAGTATCGGAAACATATCCTATGTAACTGACAACAAGACGGTTACTTTGTGTGTTCACCGGCAGATGAAACACACCGCTGGTATCGGTTGTTGTGCCGTTGGCAGTGTTGAGCCAATAGACATTCGCCCCGATAATAGCATGGAATGCTCCTTCGTCGGTCTTTTCCAGCACAACGCCTGTCAATTTCTGAGCGTTAAGAAAGGAAAGGAACGTAATTAAAAACAGTAAGATCTTCATAATCCCTCTTTCGGAAAAAACGTGAAAATACATTCTCAACACGGAACGGCAAGCGTTTCGAGTTGAGAATAATGATTTTAGAATTTACCGTTAGTGTGAACTGTCTCCGCCGCGGTAGAGGCAGCATGCGGGAAGATTGGAATACACGGAATCGGGCGCCTTGAACTTTTCGGTGTCGTGTCCGACGGAAGCAAGAAGCTGCTGCAATGAATCAACAGAGATCTTACCGGGGAGATATGCGAGCTTCAGCATCTTCGATTTCTTATCCCATTTTGCAAGCTTTACTTCAGGGATCTTCAGCGTTTTTTCAATGCGTGTTTTGCACATGCCGCAATTGCCGAAGACTTTGAATTCCATTTCTTTAACGGGATCGCCGGCAAAGGCAAAAGCTGAAACGAGAGAGAGAAGGATGATGGAGGAGAATAATTTTGTTTTCATGGTTTTCCTTATTTAAATGTTCTGAGAATGAGATAATTTGAAAATAGCTCGCCGCTTCCGACGGGATATCTTTGCGTTGAACGGACCATGGTGAAGAAACAGTCGTCCGGAACAGCAAGAGATCGCGGAGTTCTCAGAGAATTAAATACGGAAAACAGAATTACTGATACAGAGATCGTTATTAGGAGGGGGTGGTGAAAAGGATGACAAAAAATCGATTTTAAATTCTGAAACAAAAGCCGGGTAAACGAACGATGCTTCCGTTGAAACAGCATCAAGGGCAACAAGATGCTCTGCCTCGGGTGCGATGCTAGATTTTTGGGTATCATCAAGCTGGATCGTTGTGATTACCGTTGTGCAGCATTTGTCTGCCGCCGACTCGTCGCTGCATCCGCACGGATCTTCATACGTAATTGTTGCCAGAGTTGCTTCCGATTCTCCGCCGCAGGTATGAACAACAATGTTCAAACCAACGGAAAAGGTCGTGTAGAGGATCAAAAACAATATGGTCGGGATATTTTTCATTAATTGAAGATACTCAATCTATTCAACAGCATCCAAGACGGAGTACGTTCCCAATTTTTCAGATTAATTGTGCGGCAGTTGAATCGGTTCGTCCGAATGAGGGAAATTTTTCATTGTTGTCACAAAATACTGATATGCCGCACTCCAGCTTTCTTCTACTTCACGCGTAAACTTTTCTTGCAGGACGGTGCGGATGGCGGAATTCAGCGCTGTGCCGAAAGAGATAAAATGATGCGGTTCGATCCCATAGGATTTATGGATCATCCCCAGATTGTAGAGCATCGGCTGCAACTGTGCCGGGTCATCAATATTCTCTACGGCTACACGCAGCATGCGCATCAGTTTCTTCTGTTGTTCCGGCAGGTCGCCGCGGAACAGCGCTTTGGCATTCGGTTCAAGCCGGAATAATTCCTGATACAGCAGGTCGGCAAGCCGGCCTTCATGTGGTACAAGTTGTGCAAATGTTGTGCGGACAAGATCTTGCTGTTTCGTTGTCATAAAACTCCTTTGGTATTATCGCGTATTATGCAGTAATCATTTTAGCGAAGCTGAACGCTCTTAGATAATTGCTTCGTCCAGCGTAAACTGTTCGTTTACTTCTTCCAGCGTTTGCTCCAATTGACGGCACTGTTGTTCTTTTTCTTCGATCAAACGATGGATGACCGGCGTGACGATCGTATCTCCGAGTGAATGTAATGAACGCTCATACATTGCTATGGTTTCATTCTCGTGTTCAATAAATTTTTCTATTACGCTTGTAACGGATGAAAATTCATCGTTTGTTTTCATAGTAACCTCTGTGGATGCTCATACTTTAGATAGTGATGAGCGGGACCAACGATTCGATATCCCGATGATATAATAGTGATTTTTCTTTGAATTTTGTATCGATCATTTCCACCAATGCTTCCTGTGATACCCAGCCCTTTTTCACATTGAGCGAAGCAAGGGCGCTCAGTGCCGCCCTGTTTCCGGTGCAAATTGCACGCAGCGGCAGGCGAAAGACCTTTCCCGGACATTCAAACTCCGGAAGAGTCTGTTCTGCAATGACAACGGTGTTTGTGCTGCATTTTGAGAGCGTTCCATTGGCCCGCGCCTCTTTTAATCCTTCCGGTGAAGAAATGATCACGGCATCCGGTTCATCAATACCGGTATACAGTATCTCTTCGCTGCTGATACAAAGCTCGGAAACGGAGAATCCCGATCCCTGCGTAACAGGATTATCATTCTTTTGCGTTGCATGCAGTCCGCTGGAGATCGCCGACTTCATAAAAAGGAACGATGCCAGCTGCACCTTCTCGCCAGCAGTTCCCGAAAGCACAATGCGCCGGGTTCCCTGTAAAGGTGAAGTAAACTTTGGCGTTATCGTATCGTCAACATTTTTTTTCTGTGCTCCGAGTACCTTCTCTTTATATAAGGATGAAAAATCCGACCTGCCGGGCGTGCTGTCGCTTTCGGAATACTGAATTTTCCCGTTGATCATTTTTCCATCGATCTTATTGAAAGGAGTCGCCCATTCAGTGCAGAGCTCGAGGATCTCCACCAGTGCAAAACCGGGATGAGCGATCGCTTCTGCAATGATGTTGCCAAGATTTTTATCCGTTGCCGCCGCCTGCCGGACAAATGATGCGCCGCAGGTCTTCACGATGGAACAAATATCCATGGGTGGGACGATATTGCCCGCCGGAGTAGTCGGCGTTACAAAATCGAGCGGAGAGAACTGCGAGTGCTGTCCGCCGGTCATTCCGTACAGAAAATTATTTGCCAGCAGCACGGTTACGTCGACATTCATCATCGCCGCATTCACAAGATGCAGCAGACCGATCGTTGCGCCTCCGTCACCGATGACAACGATCGTTTTCATTCTCGAGTCGTTCAATATGCCGTCGGCCAGTTCGATGCCCGTTGCAAATGCCGTGGAGCGTCCGTGCGTGGTATGGAATGTATGCGGTGTGGCAAACAGTGAATCAAGAATGCCGATGCAGCCGATGTCGCTGACGATGCATACTTTTTTCGGATCAAGGTTCAGCTTTACAAGGGCATCATCCAAATGATTGACATAATGATGGTGTCCGCACCCTTTGCAGAATGGAAAGGATGCATTCTCTTTTTTATATGCATATTGCTGAACGGTTTCTTCTGTCATAAGCTTATACCAATGCCTCCATGATCATTCCCGGGGTGATCATTTTCCCGACGGAGTTCACACCGACGATCTCTTTTCCCGCGAAGAGGGACTGGATCACGCTCCGGTATTGTCCGGTCATATTTTCTTCCGCTACAACGATCCGTCGTACACCGCGCGCCGCTTCTTTCAGAAGTGTTTCGGGAATGGGGAACAGTGTAATGATATTGGCATTACGAACTTTTTTTCCCTCTGCGTTTGCGCGCCGTGCTGCTTCTTTCGCCGTACGGGCCGTAATTCCAAAACTTAACAGTAATGTGTCGGCGTTCTCCTGTTCGTCCACGCGGACGATCGCCATTTCCTCTATGTGCGCTTCAATTTTTTTCTGCAAATGAATGAGTACGTCCAAAGTTTCGCTGGAATTCTTTTGTAATGTTCCCCGTTTATCATGAGCGGAGCCGGTCATGGTTACTTTATAGTTGCCGCCGACCGGCGAAAAAAGCGGAACATCCGCAAGTTCCTGAAAATCATAGGTGAGATGTTCCTTGCCGTTCTGTGTGGAAAATTCTTTACGGTACCACGCGGGCGAACTTTTTAATTGAGCAAAATCGACATCTTCAGACATCATTCCTACTTCTTTATCGGAGAGGATGATCACCGGTGTTCGTAAAAGTTCCGCCCATTTGAAGGCGATCGTTGTCACCTCAAAACATTCCTGCGGTGTGCTTGGCGCGAAGATCGGAATCGTATATCCCCCCGAAGTACAGAATTCGGTGAAAAGAATATCCGCCTGGCCGTTTTGTGTTGCCCCGCCGGTGCTTGGTCCTAAACGCTGCACAAGAGCAATCACCACCGGCAGTTCGGTCATCAGTGCATATTGTACCGTTTCGATCATCAGCGACCAGCCGGGCCCCGATGATGCGGTCATAGCTTTTGCGCCGCGCCCCGAGGCTCCCACGCAGTAGGCAAGAGCCGAAATTTCGTCGGGTGCCGAAATTGCAACACCATTGCGCTGAGGCAGCTGCTCGATCATAGCTTTATACACACCCGATGCAGGTGTAATGGGATATCCGGCAAAAAACTGACAGCCGGCGTGCAACGCACCTTCGGCGATCATTTGATTTCCGGTTCGAATCTTAATAGAGGATGGGTTCATAGTCTTTTCGTTGTTTTCTACCATGACAATAGCCATTTATGTGCCGAGTTCAAACTGCAAAAATCCAGTGTAATTTGAATGTTGATTTTTTAGAGTTGGGAAATATTTATGATGGAATGGCGAAATTGGGAAAGAAAAGCAGTGACAATCTTCAATTGCATTTACACCATTCTCTCCATACTTTGTCATCGTTAAAATATGGAGAAGAAATGAAAAAAATATTATTAATAGCATGCATCGTTATCCAATTATTTTCACAGCAGACAGACCAACCAAAACAACCAAACCTCATGGAACGAAAATACACGATTGAAAAATTACAGATGGGTGATGTAGGTCCCGTACGGATCGTTCAATTATATGCCGATGGATTTGAAAAACTTTCGGTGAAGGAAAAAATATTCACCTATTATTTATATCAATCAGCCATTGCCGCACGCGACATTGCCGTCGATCAGCGTCACCGTAACGCGCTTGAGATCCGCGAAATGCTTGAAGCGGTGTATCAGTATCCGCAGGAGATTGACCAAACTGTTCTGGATAAGATCATTCTCTATACAAAATTATTCTGGGTAAACAATTCCAATTACGATAATATCACATCACGGAAATTCGTTCCAATGTGTACTGCGGAAGAATTTTCTGCCGCAGTGAAGACAGCCGTAAAAAACGGCGGATTGGTTGCTCTGAATAAAGGAGAAACTCTTGACCGGAAACAGGACCGTTTGCACCGTTCACTATTCGACAGTTCATTTGAACCGGTTCAAACAAACAAAACTCCCGGCGAAGATATGATCGCGGGGAGCGCCAATAATAATTATGAAGGGACGACGTTCGATGAAGTGGATGCCTGGGCAAAGGCCGGAAACGAAAAATATCCGCTCAATTCAAAAGTAGTAAAAGAAAACTTATCCGGCGGTAAAACCGGAGGAAAACTTATTGAAAAAGTATACCGCACAGGAAACAAACATGTGGGCGGATCGGTCCCTGCAGGAATGTATGCCGAAGATCTTCAGGCGGCGGTCTCATATTTGGAAAAAGCAAAGGCATACGCTCACAATCCCCGGCAAGCCGCAAATCTGGATAATCTGATAAAATTTTACCGGACAGGTGATCTCAACGATTGGCGCGAATACAATATCGGCTGGGTGAAGGAGACCGAGTCACAGGTTGATATGATCCACGGATTCATTGAAGTGTATCTGGATGCGCGCGGTGCAAAAGGACAATTTGAATCCGTCGTGAATTTCGCCAATCCAGAACTGACAGAACTCTTCCAGCAGGTCGGAACAAATGCGCAGTATTTTGAAGACAGGATGCCGTGGGATGCGAAGTATAAAAAATCGGACGTGAAGCCGCTGAAATACACCGTAATCAATGTCGTCGTAGAAACGGGCGATGCAGGACCTGTCAGTGCGATCGGCATCAATCTTCCGAACGAACAGGATGTGCGGGAGCAGTACGGCAGCAAATCGGTCACACTCTTCAATATCGTGGATGCGTACGATAAAACAGGGGGAAAAGATATACTGAAAGAATTTGCGTATGATCAGCAAGAGGTTGAACGCGCGGACAAATTCGCCTCGCTCGCCGATAATTTGCATACCGCACTCCACGAAGTACTCGGGCATGCATCAGGAAAGGTCTCTCCGAATTTAAAGACCGATCCGCAGGCCGCGCTTCCGGGATATTATTCCACGCTTGAAGAAGCGCGTGCAGATCTTGTGGCGCTCTATCATATCTGGGATCCGAAGCTTGTTGAAATTGGTATCGTTCCTAATACGATGGATGTTGTGAAAGCGATGTACGACAAAGAAGTACGGAATGCCGGAATGGTTCAGCTGCAGCGCGTTCCCAAAGGGCACGATCAGCTTGAAGAAGATCATATGAAAAACCGGCAGACCATCATCCACTGGCTGTTGAAAAATGCCGATTGCATCGAACGAGGACAAAGGGGAGGAAAAACATTCTTCCGCGTGACCAGTTATGAAAAAATGCGTGATGGTGTTGCCAAACTGCTCTCCGAAATCCAACGGATTAAATCCGAAGGTGATCTGGCCGGCGCAAAGAGTCTGATTGATACTTACGGCTTCAAGATCGATACAGCATTGCGCGATGAAGTGCTTGTGCGCATGGAAAAGCTGGATCGCGCCGTCTACACCGGATTTGTGATGCCGAAATTGGAACCGGTGAAGGATGCAAAGGGAACGGTTACGGATGTCAACATTTCCTATCCGCTGGATCTCGGAAAACAGATGCTGGAATACTCTCAATTCACAAAAGAAGAAAAAGAAAAAGCCCGCAAAACATTGCGGGGGAAATAATTGGTGAGCATGGAAAAAA
The DNA here is from genome assembly GCA_903958625.1 of uncultured Ignavibacteriota bacterium. Lineage (GTDB taxonomy): Bacteria > Bacteroidota > Ignavibacteria > UBA10030 > UBA8401 > UBA8401. The sequence goes on from CAJBTU010000084.1 coordinate 73,332, forward strand.
GTCGCTGGGAAAAAGCGCAAGGCTACGAAAAGCAGTGGTGGGACCACCGAAAAGCCGGTATGAATCTTGAGTTTTATGAAGATTATGCCAAGGATCTTCAGCAGCAACTCTCCGTAGTGATGGAGATTAAGAAGGATACGCATATCTTAGAGATCGGCAGCGGCGCAGCCGGCATCCTTACTTTTCTTAAGAGCGATCACCGGTATGCCGTTGATCCTCTGGAACATTTTTATGCTGATGTTCCGGAGTTCTCCGCGTACCGTGATCCTGCGGTTAAATATTTCACGGCAAAAGGGGAGCAGCTTCAATTCGACAAGGAATTTTTCGACCTGATCATCATGGATAATGTGCTGGATCACTGCGAGGATCCGCTGCAGGTAGTAAAAGAAATGATCCGTGTTCTAAAACCGAACGGGATCATCTTTTTCCGGCAGAATGTCTATCATTGGTGGGGTAAATTTATCCGCCAACTGATGGAAATGGCCGAGATCGATAAAGGTCATCCTCACACATTCACTTTTTCTACTCTTCAGGATCTTGTCACATCGAATCATCTTTCCATTCTCAGTATCAGACGCTCCGGATATTATCAGCGTTGGAAACGGGAACTGTTTGCACGCACGAAAAATGACCTTATCAAAGCACTCCTGTTGGTAAATCGGGATAAAGTGCTGTTTCTCTTGAAGAAAACATCTTGATCAATTAAGAGAGATATGAAATGTTGAACATCACCATTCTCCCACTGCTGTGTCTATTAAAATAACCCACCGGTCATCATATTGTTCACCGTATAAAAAAGTCTTTCGAAAACGAAAGACTTTTTTTGTTTTAAAACTGCCGAAGTGCAGCCATGCATTTGCAACCGCTAATAGCAATTGAATATTGTTGACACAATAAAATCATTCTTTTAAATTTCCAGCGGTTGGTCAAGGTAGAGTATTTGTTTTCACAGGATTACATGAACAGTGATTAAACAAAACAATATGGACGAATTGCCCTCCAAAGATATAAACCCGCGAAGCCTAAATGTTTTGCTGTTTCTTCTTAATCCTGTCATTTTTATCCCTTGCAATAAATATTCTTCCGCGAACACGTATACAGCAGCAATACATCCAATTGGAAACCGAGATTGTTTATAAATACCTGAAAATAATCACCCGGTACTAAATCGGTCAATTCAAAATTACTATAAATCATCAATATGCATACATTACTCAATACATCGTTTTTGTTTATGAGTCTTATGGTTGGCTGCAAAGACAACGGCGTTGACGCACCGCCACCACTAAAAGTGGAGAAAAAGTGGGAAGAAATATCGTTATTTAACAATGCCGACATACGGTATATGACACAACACAATGGAGTGTTGTATGTTTCCACCTATACAATTAAGCCAACAGGAAACGAATATATTCTTTATAAAACCGATAATGGAATTAAATGGGATACATTGAAGATATTTGACAGATATATAGGACCATTGGCATTTATCAGGGATACATTAACAGTATTAGAAAACGGTAGAACGTGGAAATATCATCCGACATTTGGATGGAAAATGTTTTGGGAACATTTGATTGCAGCAGACCAAACGTACGATATGTTTTGGTTGAACGATGAATTGTTTGTATATGCAAATTATATGCGAAAGGTATTTTCACAAGATACTGTTAGAGATGTAATAGACCCACCTAATTATAGTAAATTTGTAAAACATTCTTACAAGGGAGAAGAAATTGTATACACTCGATCATATTATGTATATGAAGATAGAATTTATCGTTTTAACGGATATAGTTTTGAGACAGTAATGAATGGAATATCTTTAGAAGAAAATAAAAACGCAAATTACCCGTCTATGTGTGTAAATAACGATACGTTCTATGCGGGATTTAACACTCCTACTCGAATTAAAAAATTAACGAATGATTTATGGGTAAATGTTACAGATACAATTCCGAATACTTCTCTTGCAAATATATTTACACCTAATTTAAGAAACAGATCTACCTCGATAGTGTTTCATAAAAATAGAATGTTCGTCGGGACCGAATGGACTGGAGTGATTGAATGGACAGATTCAGGGTGGGTTTCTATTGCCAATGGATTACAACTTGCCTTTCCAAATTACCCGCAGTATACATTATATACGGCAGTCGTTCAAATGGAATCATTTAAAGGAAGATTATTTGTTGCTTATGGAGAACAATTCTCTGCACCAGTGGTAGGAGGAAGAGGAATATCCACATACACTTTAGAATAAGGAGATTAACGGCTGACAATAGCGCGGGCGATGATAGGCATCGCCCGCTGTGAGGCAAACAAAATATTCAGGCTTGCGACCTGCGGAGCGTACGTAATAGCGTGCGCCCGTTCCTATTTTTGTTTACTCAAGCATAAAATACAAAAATATTAATAATAATAGAAAGAGGTTTTGTTATGAAAACAATTATACTCTTAATTTTGTCTATTTGTGTTTATCATGCCGCATACTCTCAAACATCCTCCTTAAAGAAAGCATTAAATTATACCCCTTCATCGGTAGCAGAAGATCCATACAACCCTGATTGGGATTGGGAAAAAGGTGATGTTTTACAAGACGGAGTTCCCCGCTATTGGATATATTTTCAAAATAAACCGAATACTGGACAAGAATATTCAATTACTCTTCCTTGGAACCAAACAGGCGCATGGGGTGGATTAACAGACAGAAAAAAAGAAGATGGTTGGGTATTGCTTACGAGAAATTTTGGAACGCCAACCAGAAGAATCAGTGATTTAGAGAATCCATATTTTGTTTTGTATAATATTAATCGTTCAATAATTAGAGTATTTTTGTACATAAGAAATATGACTGATACTTATAGTTATTCGACAATGGAATTACAAAATTACAGTAACGGTAATAATTCAGGCGTATTTGGTCATCTCGCTTCAGTTTGCTCTGCAATGGATAAAGTAAGCGATATGTATAACAATTCAACGTTTTCTGTTATCAATACTTTAGCAATGAAAGAACGTTGGATATACTCAGATTTCCCGCTTTCGTTTGACAACAAACTTGTACCAATAGAAAATTCTCAAACCCCTGCTTCTCTTGAATTTAAACTTTATGGATCAATTGTAAATAATATCAATTTGGAAACAAAAGGATTTGGTGCTCAAGGTGAAAAAAAATTTGTGGATGCTTTTATGAAAAAATACAATTTTGACGCACCAGGTTTTTCACTGAATAGTGGAAATATGCCAGAGCTAAACTCACCTTTTAGTTTAGAAAGCGTTGATATTAAATCAACGGCAGCTAATTGGGATGGATTGAAAGGATTTATTGATGGACTGAGAATAGATATGGAAAATGTTAATGCTTTAAATCCGTTCAAGGGACTGTTATCCGGATTTGGTTCATCTCTTTCGGCATTATCAGCGGCCTCACCGTTAAGCATTGCCGGATTGGATTTAGGAGGATTATTTAAATTTTTTGTTGGCGGTGGAATGAAAGCTGCTAATGCTCCACAAGCGGCCCCAACATTCATTAGTTCTCATTACTCGAGTACGGGCACAATGACATTAAAAGTACAGTATGCTTCGTTAACCATCCCTCTTCCAGCAGCGAGAAAGAATTATCAATCTTCTATGTTTGGAAATGAAATTGGGCTCGTACGAAATGATCCAGTAGGTATTTTAACATTAATAAAAACACCCTTAGTCTACCAAAAAAGTTATTTTAAATATTATGATCCATTTTATAACGAATATGGATTACAAGATTGGGGTGAGTTAGCTGGTTTTACCGAATATGAAATAGCGGATGATATTCAAATATCTTTGAACCAATCTTCTGGCTTAGAAATAATTGAAACTGAGGTGTCATTAATCTGTGATTATCAACAATTGGAAAGTCGTCCTCAGTCAAGTTTCAACAATTTTTATTGCTGGATAGGCTTAGGTTATCAAAACCACTTAGTAGAGTTTGAAGCACCTGTTAATTCAACAACTGCAAAATTTAGATCTATGGCGGTTCCAATTAAATTTGCAAAAGGAAGAACATTTCAACTTCCACCAGGCTATATAAATAATATATGTTTGAAGGTAAAATCTGTTTTAAAACGAAAAGATGATCCAAATGCACAACCAGTTGTTTTTATTGCCACATATAAAGCTGATGTTGCTGACAGTTGGAATTCTCCAACCGAGCAAAATCTTCCCACTATCCCGCCGCAAAATGTGAAAGTTACAGTTCCTGCGTTCGGAGGGGTAATGGTGAGCTGGGATAGAAACCTGGAAAAGAATGTTAACCTATATGCCATAGAACGAAGTATTAATGGTGCACCATTTGTTCAAATAGGAACAACAAAAGATACCGTATTTACGGATGCAGAAGTCCAAAAAGCAGTTAAGCCATACCGATCCAACCGTCAAAATGTTTCTGTAAATTATCGTGTTAAAGCAAAATCAGAATGGTTGGATGAAAACAACAATTGGCAGCGTCAATATTCTTCTTATAGTGATGTGAGCAATATTTCCGGTTCCATTATCGGAGTATTCGATAAATCAGGTATAGCACAAATAATTCCTGTATCAAATTCTTTATCACAAAACTTCCCCAATCCCTTCAATCCATCAACAACGATTTATTATGGTCTAAAAGAAGCCGGAAACGTAACAATAAAAATATATAATGCTTTGGGACAGGAGATTGTTACACTTGTTAATGAAAGGAAAGAAAGCGGATACCATTACGCAGAATGGAATGCGTCTGGTTGTCCAAGCGGAATGTATTTTTATAAAATCCAAAGTGGCAATTATACCGAAAGTAAAAAAATGATATTGGCAAAATAAAACCAAATGGAAAAACATATGCGTAAACAGGCGGAATGTCTGTTTACGCATATAAATACTTACGAACATTCTTTTCTGCTATTTTCTATCCGTCCTTAGTCGAAATTATTGAAGATATTATTGACGATACAGTGATACGGGTTTTTGTTTTAGTAAAAATATTGGGAGTCTGGATTGATTCGTATTTGGACAAAAGAACCAAATGTGCATATTTAGAGGAGTTATTATTGCTAAAAGATAAGACGGCAGAAGGGTCTTATCCGGTATTCAGTGTATGCGCGGAGGCCGATTAATGCCTTCATCGTTATTTAAAAAGTCTTTCGAAAACGAAAGACTTTTTATGTTTTAAAACTGCCGAAGTGCAGCCATGCATTTGCAACCGCTAATAGCAATTGAATATTGTTGATACGGGTTCATATTTTCATTATCTACATTGTGATAAATATTCAAGTTCATTTTTTGATTTAAAGATACGATGATAAATAATTATCCCACCTTAGATGCTAATATTACCAACCCGCAGGGAAGCAAGCACTATGCGTATATTTATCTTATTCTGTTGTTCGGTGCACCAATATCTATATTCCTTTTTTTGAAATACAATGTATTTCTTGAACCATTGCCTATCGGCTCTAACATTCCATCATTTTCGTTTGTAACGAGTATGAATACCACAATATCATCCGATAATCTCAAAGGGAAAAAATTTATTATGCTTTTTGTATCCCCTACGTGTGAGC
>CAJBTU010000085.1 GCA_903958625.1 uncultured Ignavibacteriota bacterium
AGAGTATCATAAACAGAATATTACCGTCGGATTTTTGTTCGAAAAGAACAAGGATCGTCTGAAATTGGAGACGCTGGTGAATGTTGGCCTTGAAAACAAGATCAAGGACAAAAGCATTCACCGGCCGGGTCTTGCACTGGCCGGGTATGTAGGATTGTTCACCTACGATCGTGTTCAGGTATTCGGAAATACGGAAATAAAGTATTTGAAGAGCATGCCGCTGGAAAAAAGGGTGGAGGCGTTCAGCGTATTGTTCAAGTTCGAACTTCCCTGCATTGTCATAACGGATAAAAATCCGATCGATAAGGAATTGCTTAAAATAGCGGAAGATCATAATGTCCCGGTCTTTCGCACCCCGTTTGAGACAACGAAATTAGTGTATTTACTGGGAGATTTTCTTGATGATCAATTCTCGCTGCAGTCAACGATCCACGGATCGTTCGTCGATGTGTATGGCATCGGATTGCTGATCGTAGGACGGTCGGGAATCGGAAAGAGTGAGATCGCACTCGATCTTATCGAACGCGGTCATCGCCTTGTATCCGACGATGTCGTAACGATTACACGAAAAGGGGAGAATATCCTTATCGGCACCGGAACAGATCTGGTAAAACATTTTATGGAAATCAGGGGTCTTGGTCTGATCGATGTCCAGAGCATCTTTGGCGTTCGTTCCATACGGTTTCAAAAGCGTATCGAAGTTGTTGTTGAACTGATGGAGTGGCAGCCGAACGGCGACTTCACCAGGACAGGTTTGGATCTGGAAACGATTAGCATTATGGGGGTGGAAATTCCGCATGTCAAACTCCCGATCTTCCCCGGGAAGAATGTGACCGTTATTGCCGAGGTCATTGCATTGAACTATCTTTCCAAACATTATGGCTATGATGCTGCCCAGGAATTTTCAAAAAAACTGGAAAAAGTGATCCAAACCAAATCAAAAGGGCACGGAAAGCGCAGTATTGACTATTTTGAGCATGATTTTGAATGATTTCAGCGTTTCGCATTTCAATTCTTGACAAAACGCTCATATTTCTCTATTTTCTTTCTGCACATTTATTAAAGAGCAGGTGATGGTGAAAAGAAAAAAACTATTTTTCTACTCGGACGAATACGTAACGTATGTTGAAGCAAAAGGCTATCGTCTAAAGATGACGTTGTTGATTGCTTCTATTACATTCGTTGTACTGTTTGGTTTAGGGTTGGTAAATAATGCGTACGGAGACTTCCTTGGTCTGGGGATAAAAACCACCAGCGAACTAACAACGGAGAATTCTCTGCTGAGACAGCAATTGAAGGAATTGAATGCGAAAATGTCGGCATATTCATCGTCGTTAAGCTCTCTAGCCCAGAGCGATAATCAACTTCGGTCGATCGTTAATCTGCCGAAGATTGATGTTGAGACCCGTCAGCTCGGTACCGGCGGTGCGGCAGTGGAATCGTATGATGGTGTGATCTCAACCGATGCAAGTGCATTGATCAGCTCATCACAGATATTGCTGAACAAACTTGATAAAGAAGTAACATTCCAACGGTCCAGTTATGAGCAGATTTATTCGCAATATGAGAACAACAAAGTTGTTTTCTCGTCAATGCCGGCGGTAAAACCAATGGGAGGAACATATTCCTACCATGGTTTCGGAATGCGTATGGATCCGTTTGTCGGATCGTTGAAACGGCACGAAGGTGTCGATATTCATAATGACGTAGGAACGCCCGTTTATGCGACGGGAGATGGTATTATAGAGTTTACCGGACCTACCGGAAGCGGATACGGTATTGCGCTGGAGGTCAATCACGGGTATGGATATAAAAGCTGGTATGCTCATTTATCGAAGTGTGTAGCGAGGTCCGGACAGAGAGTTAAACGCGGTGCGTTGATCGCCTATTCCGGTAATACCGGCCGTTCCACAGGACCCCACTTGCACTATGAGGTGATTCGAAACGGAGAAAAACAAAATCCGGTCGAATACTTTGTTGATGACGTTGATTATGAAAAGATCCGCGCCCAACTTGTCTATAACAAAAATTAGAAAAAAGGTATCTGTTTTATGATTTGGACGATGGAACTTGCTTCGTATCTTGATGATGCACCCTGGCCTGCTACTAAAGAAGAATTGATCGATTATGCGATCCGGACAGGCTCGCCTTCAGAACTGATCGAAAATTTGAATGAACTGGAGGATGCAGAAGAACCATACGAAAGTATTGAAGATATATGGCCTGATTATCCGACGGATGGTGATTTTTTCTACGAAGACGAAAACGATTACTAATCAATTCGATCAACCCATATCTAAAATGACAACCCAGTGATTTTCTGCTGGGTTTTTTCTTAATTTTTCGCTGAAGTTTGCTTGACGACGTTCCTTCCATATTTCCCCCGACCTATTATCCTTCTGGCGTTGTGCGTCCTCTGTATGGAAGCCAATGCCCAGACAGCCGAAAAAAAAACCGAGGTGAATGATATCGAGATCATTATCGATGGGAGCATCTCGAAGCACGAGATACTTAACCAGTTGGTGACGCTGGAGACGCCGTGGGGATTTTGGATATTTCTTAATGAGGAGATTTATCAAAAGATCGGTGCACCGCGGGAATATTTTGATGTTAATCTTTTCAACCAGGATATCTCTCACCTTAAAGATTATCTGTACGATAACGGTTATTTCCAATCGCAGATCGATACGGCGTTGACCTTTACCGACGACAGGAAGTACGTCGATATTTCTGTCCGTTTGACAGAGAATAAGCGTTCAGTGATCGATACGGTAAAAATCCTTGGCCTAGAAGAAATTCCGCCGGATGTTGCCAACGATATCAGCCAGCGGACGGTGTTAAAAGTCGGCGACCAATACGCCAAAAAAGATGTCGTTGAAGCACAGTCAATCATTTTAAGAACTTTGATGAATGCGGGGTATCCCAAAGCATTTTTGGACACACTATCCCTGCTGCGGTATGCCTCTACAAATAATGTATCGGTCATGCTGAAATTCAATCCCGGGAAAAGATATTTTTTTGGTGATGTGAGGATCGACCGTGTAGATGCTGGTATCGACAGTGTTGTAATGTTTCGTCAGTTGGACTTTTCCCGCGGAGAGGTATTCAATGAAGGGAAAAGACTGGCGAGCGAACAGAATCTGAATCGGTTAGGGGTTTTTGAATTTGCAAGTGTGCGTCAGCAGCATGCCGACGATAGTCAACTGACTGATACTGTTCCTATGCTCATTTCGTACCGTATGATAGAGCTTCAGGAGATCACACCTGAGGTCCTGTTACTGAATGAGAACAGCACATTTCTTTCGACTGGTCTGGGTGTTAGCTATAAACACAGGAATCTATTTGGCGGAGCGCAGAATTTTTCTGTCTCTTCAAGCGCAAGAGCCAACAGGATCGAAGACCTTAACTACGGCGGTGCGATCATCAAAGGACTGGCTGAACCAACGCTGTATGGCAAGGCCAACGTGCAGACGCAGCTGGCGTTCCCGTATTTTTTCAGCAACAAAACAAGTGCAGCCATTACACTGACAGCTGAAGCGGAAAAACAACCGGAGTACGATCTGAATACGCTCCGCGGCAAGATCAGTTTTTCTACAAAGCTGGCAACCTACACGATCGGCATCACGGAGTTCAATGTTGAACGTGTCGATCCGAATTATAGAACGGACAAGACTCAGGGAATACGTGCCGATGATTCAACTAAGCAGTTCAACGTCATCGAATCGTACACTCTTCAGCGGGATAAAACCAACTCTTTCTTCTCGCCAACGTCCGGATTTTTTCACTCTGTTTCGATTGAAGAGGCGGGAGTTGTGAACGTTCTGGCCGGAGGATTCAATCTGCCGTATTCTGAATATTATAAAATCACCCTGCTCTTGAAACATTATTTTAGCGCCGAGGATGATCAACGGAATGTTTATGCCTTCAAAATAAAAACAGGTCTCGCGCAGCTCTATAATCCAAAGAATACAACACCCGTACCGCTGCCGCGCAGATTTTTTGTCGGCGGCAGCAACAGCGTTCGCGCATGGAAGGATAGACAGTTATCGGCATTCGGCGATACGCTGAAAGGCGGCAATGTGGCGATCGATGGGAGCATTGAATCGCGCTCTCAAATGTTCCCGAACGGCGGGAAGATATTCAATGTGGTTGAACTGCCGCGGTTTTGGTCCGTGCTGTTTCTTGATTACGGAAATACGTGGTATTCGTATTCCGATATTTCCTTGAAGGACGTTGCTCTTGCTGTTGGTTTCGGACTTCGGTATGAGACTTTTGTCGGGCCGTTCCGGTTAGACATTGCCTGGAGATTGTATGATCCGAAGAAATCAACCGGACAACAATGGCTCACCGAGCAGTCTTTCCTTCAAAATTCATTTTCGATTGTACATTTTGGTATTGGTCATGCATTCTAACTGGGAACAAGTTATAGGGCAGGAGAGGGTAAAAAAGACGCTGCAAAGCGCCATCAGCCATCAACGCCTTTCTCACGCATATTTTTTCTGGGGCGGGGGCGGTGTGGGCAAAGATGCGCTTGCCATCGAGTTTGCACGGACGCTGTTATGTCATACGCAGACCGTTACGGCTTGCGGCGTTTGCCCAAGCTGTAAAAAAATGGAAACGCTGCAGCATCCGAATTTGAAGCTGATCTTTCCGCTGCCGGGCGGCGACAGCGACAAGAACGAAAAAAGCGATGATGGCGAGGGACTGGAGAACGATGTTTTCGAGGAAGTGCGGCGGCAGACCGCTGAGAAAGCCGGCAACCCGTATTTTCATATTGATATTCCCAAAGCAAGGTTCATTCTCATCAGATCTATCCGCCAGATCAAGAAGGAATCCTCGATGACCGGTGCCGAACAGGGGAAAAAGATATTTATCATCTTTGATGCCGACGCGATGAATGATGCGTCGGCAAACTCTCTGCTGAAAGTGCTGGAAGAGCCGCTGGAGGGAGTTCATTTCCTTCTGGTCTCGTCCCGGAAGGATGCGGTGAAACCGACAATCATTTCCCGCTGCCAGATGGTCCAATGTCCGATGCTGACGGATGAGGAAATCGCCGCCGCATTGATCGCGAGGCTTCGCGTTGAGGAAAAACAGGCGCACATTGTTTCACGGCTTGCCAATGGAAATTTTACGCGCGCGCAGGAACTGCTCGGCAATGACATCGCTAAATTCAGAACGGATGCGGTGCAATTTTTACGCAGCGTGCTTGGTTCATCATCAATGAAGTTGTTCGAAGAGCAAGAGGAATATTTCACCGGAAACAAACGGGACAATGCCGAACAGCTGCTGACCATGCTTATGGTATGGTTCCGGGATACCATTGTCGTGCGGGAGGGATCCCATCGGAATATTCTGAATGTTGACCAGGAAACAGATCTGAAAAAGTTCGTTCAAAATTTCGGGACGAAGAATCTTGAAGCCTGTATGTCATCGGTGGAAAGGGCGCTCGGACTTCTCCGGAGAAATGTGTATCTTCCACTGGTAATGCTCTCATTATCGGTCCATTTACGAAGAATATTGCATGCAAAATAACTTTAAACGAATACTTGTAACATCCGCGTTGCCGTACGCAAACGGACATATCCATCTGGGTCATTTGGCCGGATGCTATATCCCTTCGGATATCTATACCCGCTATCAGCGTTTGCAGCATCGTGACGTGATCCATATTTGCGGATCGGATGAACACGGAGTTGCTATCACCATCTCCGCCGACAAGGAAAAGACCACACCCAAAGCCATCGTAGATAAATATCACGAAGCAAACAAGGAATCATTCAGAAGATTCGGCATCCTGTTCGATAATTATTCACGTACATCGCTTCCGATCCATCATGAAACGGCAAAAGAATTCTTCCTCGATCTGCTGGAGAAAGGCTTCCTTTTGCCGAAGGAACAGGAACAATTTTACGACGGTGAAGCGAACATGTTCCTGCCGGACAGATATGTTGAAGGGATCTGTCCGAACTGCAATTACGATAAGGCGCGCGGCGATCAGTGTGATAATTGCGGAAAGTATTACGACCAATTGGATCTGAAGGAACCGAAAAGCCTTATCACCGGTAAGACACCGGTCGTAAAAAAAACAAAACATTGGTATTTCACTCTCGGAAGTTTCCAAAAAAAATTGGAAGAGTATGTAGCGGGGCATTCCAAAGATTGGAAGGACAATGTTCTTCAGCAGACCCGAAGCTGGCTGAAAGAAGGATTGCAGGACCGCGCAGTAACACGTGATCTGAGTTGGGGTATCCCCGTTCCGATCGACGGTGCGGAAGGGAAAGTGATGTATGTCTGGTTCGATGCCGTGCTCGGCTATATCTCGTCGACAAAAGAATGGGCGCTGCTGCAGGGAAAACCGGACAAGTGGAAAGAATTCTGGTGCGACTCGTCGACGCGGTACATCGCATTTCTGGGGAAGGACAATATCGTCTTTCATACGATCGTTTTTCCGTCGGAATTGATGGCAAAAACGGGATATATCCTGCCGGATAATGTTCCCGCGAATGAGTTCTTGAATTTGGAGGGGGGGAAATTCTCAAAGAGCCGCAACAATGCGATCTATGTGAAAGATATTCTGGAACGGTATCCGGCGGATATCGTTCGCTACACGCTGGCAACAAATCTTCCGGAGACAAAAGATTCGGATTTTTACTGGAAGGATTTCCAGGCGAAAAATAACAACGAACTTGCCGATATTTATGGTAATTTTATCAACCGCACGGTCACGTTTGTTGCTAAGAATTTTGAAAACAAGGTGCCGGTACGCGGCGTTTTGACTGAACGGGACAACGACATCCTGGCATATGTGCGTTCGGCCCCGCAGCGGATCGGGGACATGATAGAGCAGTTCAAATTCCGCGATGCAACAATGGAAATGATGAATGTTGCGCGCGCAGCAAATAAATATTTCAATGACAGCGAACCGTGGAAGACATTCAAAACATCGCCTGAACAATGCGGCACGACATTGAATATATGTCTGAACATTGTCCGTTCACTTGCCGTTCTTTTTTCTCCGGTCGTTCCATTCTCTTCGGAGAAAATATGGAAACTGCTGAACCAGTCCGGCACAATAGGGAACGAAGAATGGATGAAGGCGGGAGAGACACAACTGCACGAAAGGCATCAACTGGGACAAGCGGAGATTTTATTCACGAAAATTGAGGATAACACCATCGAACAGGAACTTGAAAAATTGGGGAGTTCTTCCCCTGTGAAGACAGAAGAGCCGGCAGCGAGCATCTATGCACCGTTAAAGGCGCAGATTACCTACGACGATTTTGCAAAGATCGATTTCCGCACCGCAAAAATCGTTGAAGCAGAAGCCGTACCGAAGTCGAAAAAATTATTGAAGCTGCAGATTGATTTAGGATTTGAAAAACGCCAAATTGTAGCCGGCATAGCAGAAAAGATAACGCCAGAACAGCTGATCGGTAAAACGATCATTGTTGTAGCAAATCTTTCTCCGGCAAAATTGATGGGCGTTGAGTCGAATGGAATGCTGTTAGCGACTGCTGCCGATGGCGAAAATTTTGCTTTATTAACCTCCTCAAAAGATGTTGAAACCGGAATAGGGATAAAATGATCATCGTAACAGGCGGCGCAGGATTTATCGGCAGCGCGATGGTTGCCAAACTTAACGAAAAAGGGGTGACCGACATTCTCGTTGTGGACGAATTGGGCACTGCTTCAAAATGGAAAAACATTGCCGGAAAACGCTTCACGGATTATATCCACAAGGATAATTTCATTGAGATGCTGCTGAATGACCGTCTTCCGAAAATTGACGCGATCGTTCACATGGGAGCGAATTCCTCAACGACCGAAAAAGATGTTGACCATTTGATGGAGAATAATTACCGCTACACAAGGATTCTGGCGGAGTGGGCAGTAAGAAAAAAAGCGCGGTTCATCTACGCCAGCAGCGGTGCCACCTACGGTGACGGCTCTCTCGGATTCTCGGACGATGATGCATTGTCACCCAAACTGCTTCCGATGAATGCCTACGGGTATTCGAAACAGATTTTGGATCTTTGGGTATTGCAGCACGAAATTCAGCACAAAGTGGTTGGAATAAAATTCTTCAATGTCTTCGGTCCCAACGAATACCATAAAGGGGATATGAAAAGTCTGGTCTGTAAAGCGTACAGCCAGATCCAGGAGATTGGTAAGATACGACTGTTTAAGTCCTACAAACCGGAATACAAACACGGCGAACAAGTGCGCGATTTTGTGTATGTGAAAGACTGCACGGAAGTGCTCTGGTGGTTCCTGAATTCGCCGAAGGTGAACGGAATTTTTAATCTCGGAACCGGTAAGGCAAGAACGTGGAACGATCTCGCAAAAGCGGTTTTTTCAGCGCTCAATCTTGCTCCGAATATTGAATATACCGAAATGCCGGAAGAGATCCGGAACTCGTACCAATATCACACAGAAGCAACAACGGCGAAATTACGTGAAGCGGGTTGTCCTGTGGAATTCCGACCACTGGAAGATTCCGTGAAGGATTATGTTCAGAATTATCTTCATCCTGATGTGAAATATCTTTGATTGTTCCATAGGAATAAATACGGTATTTTTGCCGTAGTGAAAAATTATTGTGAATACTAACTCGATCATACTGCATTTTTTGGAGACGATTTACATATCGTCGTTCATCCTCTCAGACAGCTCCTCTGCGGGCTAAGACTGTTGTTCCCCGATTTTCTGTTGTACCATGTATGCATTATTTTTTCCATCATCGTTTCAGGCAGTACGTTCTATTGAAAAAAAATATGAATTGGATCATGCTTGTCGTCGCCGGTTTTTTTGAAGTTGGATTTGCCTCCTGTTTGGGAAAGGCAAAAGAAACAACGGGAACCGCTGCAGCTTTTTGGATGGGGGCGTTCTTTCTATGCCTCTCTATCAGCATGTTGCTGCTGTATAAAGCCGTGCAATCACTTCCCATTGGAACGGCATATGCTGTGTGGACCGGTGTTGGCGCTATCGGTACAGTGCTTGTTGGAATATTTGTCTTCAAGGAGCCGGCGGAATTCTGGCGCCTGTTCTTTTTGACCACATTGGTCGTTTCGATTATCGGGCTAAAGATAGTATCGGATCATTGAAAATTTATTAACGTTATCATTTTAAATAATACCAAGGAGATAGTTCTATGAAGAAAAAAGATCTGCTGAAAGAAGTCGTTAAGCAAGTTGATGCGACGAAGTTCGATTCAACACCGATTATCGATGCAATGCGCGATATGTCGTTCAGTTCGCGCGATACGGCGCGGGCCACCGACATCTTTAAGACGATGATCGAACATAACGGCTGCACCAATGCTCTTGTTCTGGCCGGAAGCACCAGCGCCGGCGGTTGCATGAATGTGTATTCCGATATGATCAAATACAACATGGTGGACATGGTGGTTGCCACCGGTGCATCCATTGTTGATATGGATTTCTTTGAGGCGCTCGGTTTCAAGCATTACAAAGGGACGCCGTTTATCGACGACAATATGCTCCGCAACAATTACGTTGACCGCATCTATGACACATACATTGATGAACAGGCTCTTCAGGTTTGCGACAGTACGATCTATAAAATTGCAGAATCGCTGGAACCACGTCCGTACTCTTCCCGAGAGTTCATCTATGAAATGGGAAAATGGTGTGTGAAGAACGCAAAGAAAAAAAATTCTCTCGTGCAATTGGCGTACGAGAACAATGTGCCTATCTTCTGTCCGGCATTCTCCGATTCATCGGCAGGATTTGGTCTGGTAAAACATCAGCATGAACGTTTGAAAACCGGTAAGCCCTATATGACGATCGATTCTGTGAAAGATTTCTACGAATTGACGCAGATCAAAATGAAGGCAAAGACCTCCGGATTATTTATGATTGGCGGCGGCGTACCGAAGAATTTCATTCAGGATACAGTCGTCTGTGCTGAGGTGCTTGGCGTTGATGTTCCGATGCACGAATATGCAATTCAGATTACCGTAGCCGATGTCCGAGACGGCGCATGCTCATCCTCCACGCTTAAGGAGGCAAGTTCATGGGGAAAAGTGCAAACGACGCATGAACAAATGGTCTATGCCGAAGCGACAACCGTCGTGCCCCTCATTTTTAGTTATCTCTATCATAATGCCGGCTGGAAAAAGAGAAAAAAATACGAATGGACAAAGATCTTCCAGAAATAGGA
Source organism: uncultured Ignavibacteriota bacterium (assembly GCA_903958625.1). GTDB lineage: Bacteria > Bacteroidota > Ignavibacteria > UBA10030 > UBA8401 > UBA8401. The sequence goes on from CAJBTU010000085.1 coordinate 10,183, forward strand.
AAGCAATACCATAACCCTCCGGATCTTCGGGGGGTTTTTATTAACACTGCATTGCTTTTGTGTTAAGTGGTGCCTATATTCTCGCACAATTTCTCCCCCCTTTGGACAAAAAAAAGGACCACATCGATGGAAAATATTCTTCAGTATATCGAATCAAACAAAGAACGTTATCTTTCCGAACTTAAAGATTTTCTGGCAATTCCAAGCGTCAGTTCACAATCGGACCATAACGGAGACATTCAATTGTGTGCGCAATGGATCGCGGACCATATGAAGACGATTGGAATGAACAATGTAAAGATCATGCCGACACCCGGTCATCCAGTTGTGTACAGTGAGTGGCTCGGTGCTCCCGGTGCGCCTACCGTCCTTTTCTACGGTCACTATGATGTTCAGCCGGTCGATCCGCTGAACCTTTGGACATCGCCGCCGTTTGAAATGACTATACGAAATGGGAATATCTACGCGCGCGGTTCCGCCGATGATAAAGGACAAGTGCTGATCCATTTCAAAGGTATCGAAGCGTTGATGAAACAGACCGGAAAGCTGCCGGTGAATATCAAGATGCTCATTGAAGGGGAAGAAGAGGTGGGAAGCGCGAACCTGGATAATTTTGTAAAACAAAATAAGGAATTATTGAAGTCCGATCTTGTGCTCATTTCCGATTCATCAATGTTTGCGAAAGGCGTCCCCTCCATCTGTTATGCGTTACGGGGATTATCCTATTTGGAGATAGAAGTCAATGGACCGAATCGTGATCTTCATTCCGGTTCGTTCGGTGGTTCTGTTCACAATCCGATTCAGGCGTTGACGGAAATGATTGCATCGTTGCATGACAAGAACGGGAAAGTAACGATCCCGGGATTTTATAATGATGTCCGTCCATTGTCGAAAGCGGAACGCGATGCGTTTAAGAAACTTCCGTTCAGTGAAAAGAAATATGCAAAAGAGCTCGGCGTAAAAGAATTGTACGGAGAGAAAGGATTCTCTTCACTGGAACGGGTTTGGGCGCGGCCGACGTTGGAATGCAATGGAATCTGGGGTGGATATACCGGCGAAGGAGCCAAGACGGTTCTACCGGCAAAGGCATTTGCAAAGATTTCATGCCGTCTCGTACCGGACCAGGAATCGGGAAAGATCGCGAAGATGGTCGAGAAACATTTGAAAAAGATAGCCCCGAAGACGATCGACATACAAGTGCGCAATCTGCATGGCGGTGAAGCAGCGATTACACCCATCGACAGCGCCGGAGTGAAGGCGGCTGTTGCAGCATTGGAAAAAGGTTTCGGGAAGAAACCGCTCTATCAGCGTGAAGGCGGATCGATCCCGATCGTCGTTCAGTTCAAAAAATTGCTGGGACTTGATACTGTTCTTCTGGGATTCGGGCTGCCTGATGAGAACGCCCATTCTCCGAATGAATTTTTAAATATCGATAATTTCTTTGGCGGGATCAGAACGTCAGTTCATTTCTTCAATGAACTGCCTCATTATTGGCACAACAGGAATCAGAAGAAAAAATGACGATGTGAGCAAATTTTCCCGATGCTTCAATTTATGGTAGTGTAACAATTAGTTTACCATTGAATCAATTTTATTTTACACTATAAATACCAATAGCCGATTTTAGCGAAATTTGCTTGTTGTTTTGTGGTATGATACTTGAAGGATTGTGGAAGGGAGTTCAGAAACGGGCAATAGAGTCGAAAATGTTTTAGATCGAAATATGTTTGCTGTCTGTTCAACGGTAAAGTTTTCATTCGGTTTTTTGTTAACGGCAGTGATTGTTTTGACTTAGTAAAGATTAGTTCTTTCCATTAGTAATACAATTCACCATTTCTACAACCATAAATCATGAGGAGTACATATGAAATATGCGTTACGCCTTCTGTTGTCGATGAGTCTTCTCTCGACAGCATTGTTCGCGCAAGGAGTTACCACCGCCGCAATAAATGGAACGGTAAAGGATAACACTGGTCAGTTATTACCCGGTGTTATTGTTATGGCAGTTCATGTTCCGACAGGAACAAAATACGGCGTTACAACCCGCGATGACGGGCAATACAATTTGCCGAATTTGCGTGTTGGTGGTCCATATACGGTAAGCGTTTCTCTTCTAGGATTTGCAAAACAAGAACGTGCAGGAATTAATTTACAGCTTTCACAGACATTGCGGCAGAACTTTACGTTGTCCACCGAAGACGTACAGATGCAGACAGTTGAAGTGACGGCGGAAAAATCTCCCGTGCTCAATGCAGCAAGAACCGGTGCTGCCACAGCCATCAGCCGGAATGCCATCGAAGCGCTTCCCACGATCACGAGAAAAGTACAGGACTTCTCACGCTTGACGCCGCAATTTTCGGGCAACAATTCGTTCGGAGGCATGGACAATCGTTACAACAATACCACGATCGATGGTTCGTATTTCAATAACTCGTTCGGATTGCAGGGTCAGCCCGGCGACAGAACTGGTGTGGCGCCGATTTCAATTGACGCCGTTGAGCAGGTACAGGTGAATATTGCTCCATACGATGTCCGCCAGGGCAACTTTGTCGGCGCAGGAATCAACACAATTACAAAGAGCGGAACGAATGATATTTCAGGATCGGTATATTATCTTTTCCGCCATCAGGGTTTGGTCGGACAGGAAGCCGGAACTGTTGAATATAAACCCAGCACATTTAAATACAACCAGATCGGCCTTCGCCTTGGCGGACCGATCATCGAAGATAAGCTGTTCTTCTTCGGCAGTTTTGAAAGCGATAAAATTACGCAGCCGGGAACATCGTTCCGCGCGAATAAAGGCGGAGAAACGGTTGCCGGAAACACAACAAGAGTACTGCAAACAGATCTGAACACACTCAGTTCTTTTTTGAAGACGAAGTTTGGATATGAGACGGGACCATATCAGGACTACAACAACGAAACTCCCGCTATCCGTCTGTTAACCAAATTGGATTACAACCTGGACGATGCGAATAAACTAACACTTCGGTATATTCAGCTCGATTCCAAAACAGACGTGCTTGTATCAAACTCAAGTTCATTGGGTATTGGCGGCAACAGGCAAAGTAGTCTTAACGGATTAGCGTATCAGAATTCAAACTACCAGATCGGCGAGAATATCAGGAACGTTATCGGTGAGTGGAATAGCATTATTAGTGATAACATGTCTAACAACCTTATTGTTGGATATTCACATCACGATGAAAGCCGTGATTCGCGCGGCTCGTTCTTCCCGTTTGTCGATATCCTCGGCCCCAGCGCAACGAACTATATTACATTTGGTTACGAAGCCTTCACGCCGAACAACGAACTGCGATACAGCAGTATCCAGGCTCAGGACAATTTTTCATATTCGTTGGACGATCATTACTTTACACTCGGTGCAAGCGTAGAAAAGTACCAGTCGGAAAATGTCTTCTTCCCGGGTGCACAAAGTGCCTACGTCTATAATTCTATGGCAGATTTTTACTATGATGCAAACAGAGCATCAACAGATACCGCTGCAACACTTCGCCGGTTCCAGGTTCGCTATTCGAACATTCCCGGAATGGTAAAACCGGTGCAGGATCTTAAAGTTCTGTATACGGGCGTTTATGTGCAGGATGAATATCAGTTGACAAAAGATATCCGTCTGTCTGCAGGACTGCGTCTTGATATTCCGTTCTTCGAAAATACCGGTTTTCATAATGCCGAAGTGGATACAATGAAGTTCCGCGATGAGAACGGCAGCCTCGTTCAATATGGAACGGATAAACTGCCCAATTCCAATATTCTCTGGTCACCGAGAGTTGGATTCAATTGGGATGTTACCGGCGAACGTACAACACAAGTTCGCGGCGGAACAGGTATCTTCACCGGCAAGCCGGCGTATGTCTGGATTTCAAATCAGATCGGCAATAATGGTATTTTGACCGGTTTTGATCAGATAGACAATACAAAGCTCAGACCGTTCAATTCAAATCCGGATAAATACAAACCGACAACAGTTTCAGGTACGCCGGCGGCAAGTTACGAATTGGCATTGACCGATCCTGACTTCAAATTCCCGCAGTTGTGGAGAAGCAATATTGCCATAGATCAGCAGCTTCCGCAAAATTTCACCGCAACAGCAGAATTTTTATATGCAAAAGATGTCAATGGTGTTTATTATATCAATGCGAACATGCCGGCAGCCGATACGGTGTTTGCCGGAGTTGATAACAGACCCCGATGGAAACCCATTGGCAGAACAAATTCAGACAGGATATATTCTAAGATCCCTAATGCCGTTGTCATGAAAAACGAGGATGTCGGTTATTCATGGAGCGCAGCATTCTCGCTGGAAAAAGCATACAGTGATGGATGGTTTGCCAAAGCAGCTTATAGTTATGGTGAATCAAAAAATACTGTTGATCCCGGATCAATCGCATCAGGTTCATGGTACGGCAACGCGCAGAGCGGAAACCCGAACAATCCGGGTGTTGGCTTTGCATCAACATCGCCGGGTCATAGACTCTTTGCAACACTTTCGTACCGCGAAGAATATTTTGATATCGGCGCAACAACAATTTCCGTATTCTGGGAAGGACGCACGATCGGTAATGGCAGCTATGTGTTCAGCGGTGACCTTAACGGTGACGGCGGAACGGCTAACGACCTGATCTATATCCCAAAAGATCAATCAGAAATGAATTTCAAAGCAATCGCAGCATCAGGAACAACGCCTGCCTTTACCGTGCAGCAGCAAAACGATGCATGGGATTCATTTATCAAACAGGATGCGTATCTGAATGCAAACAGAGGCAAGTATGCAGAGCGCGGCGCAGTATTTATGCCGATGGTATTCCGGGCAGATCTCAGCATTACCCAGGAAGTATTTACCGAAATCTTCGGCAAGCGCAATGCGTTACAGTTCAGAGCAGACATTCTCAACTTCACCAACCTGCTGAACAAAGACTGGGGTCTTAGCCAGCGTTTTGTAACAACGCAACCATTGGTTGTTCAAACACCCACAGCTGATGGCAAAGCGCTCTATCAATTGGCTCGTGTTGGCGGAAAACTGATCGACCACACCTACGAAAAAACAGCAGCAATTTCGGACGTGTTCCAGATTCAATTGGGTGTCCGGTATACATTCAATTAATCAAGTATGGTAGTTCTTCAAAAAGCCCCGCACGCTGCGGGGCTTTTTTGTTTTTGGATATGGACGAAAGTTATGGTAATTTTAGTATGGGACAACGTGATGAAGTTGTCCTTTATTTTTTGGAGGATGCTATGAAGATCTATACAAAGACAGGCGACAAAGGAGAAACGGCATTATTCGGCGGTGAGCGTGTGCCGAAGGATGCATTGCGCATTGAAGCATACGGATCCGTTGATGAATTAAATTCTATCATCGGGGTTATCCGTTCGCTGAAGCCGCACAGGTCGATCGACGTTACTCTCGGTAAAATTCAACATCAGCTCTTTGAACTGGGTGCCGATCTTGCTACGCCGGCCGCATACCATAGTCCGCTGATCCCGCGGATCAAGAAGTCACACTCCGCATCATTGGAAAAAGTGATCGATGCGCTGGAGAAGAAACTGCATCCGCTGAAAACATTCATTCTCCCGGGCGGTTCGGTGATAGCTGCTCAGCTGCATCTTGCCCGGACCGTCTGCCGTCACGCTGAACGGAATGTTGTCCGTTTGTCGCGAAATGAAGATATCGGTGATGCCGTAATCATTTATCTTAATCGCCTGTCCGATCTTCTTTTTGTCATGGCCCGTTATGCAAATGTTCTTGACAACCATGATGAGGTGAAATGGACAAGCGGGATGAGAAAAATCAAATCATAGATTGATATGCTTTCTCTTACACCCGGAACGACAATGGTGGTATGCAGGATTTTATGGTTCACCAAATATTTTGTATATTGAAGCAGTTCTCGAAAAATTGACCAAAGGAAATCAATGTTAAAGTTTTTTAGCAATCTGTTCGGCAGCAAAAAAGAGAAGGATATTTCCGTATTACTGCCCCTTGTCGATGAGATCAATGTGCAGTTTGACCTGCTCAAATCGTTGAGCGATGATGAATTGCGGGCAAAAACACAGGAATTTAGAGACCGGATCGCAGCGGCCGTAAAAGATACGCGGGACGGGATCGCAGCGATCCATGAACAGTTGAAGACGGAAACCGATGCTGTCAAGCGGGAAGCGCTGTATAACGATCTTGAAGGTCTTGAAAAAGAGGAATTGGAGACCATCAAGGAGACGCTGGAAGAGCTGCTTCCGGAAGCATTTGCCGTTGTGAAGGAGACCTGCCGCAGAATGGTTGGACAGGAATTCGATGTGGTAGGACATAAGTTGAAATGGGAAATGGTTCCGTATGATGTGCAGTTGATGGGCGGCATCATTCTTCATCAGGGTAAGATCTCCGAAATGGCCACCGGCGAAGGAAAAACACTTGTCGCCGTTGCGCCGATGTATCTGAACGCGCTTGCCGGCAAAGGGGTTCATCTGGTAACGGTGAACGATTATCTTGCACGGCGAGATAGCGAGTGGATGGGAAAAGTCTTCCAGTTCCACGGCATGACGGTTGGTTGCATCGTCACCAATCAGAATCCGTTTGTGCGGCGCGAACAATATAATTGCGATATCACTTACGGAACAAATAACGAATTCGGTTTCGATTATCTTCGCGACAATATGGTGCACACGGCGGATGAGATGGTGCAGCGTGCGCATTATTATGCGATCGTGGATGAGGTCGATTCTGTGTTGATCGACGAAGCCCGGACACCATTGATCATCAGCGGCCCCGTGGAAGTGGATGATCACAAATACAACGAAATGAAACCGCGCGTTGAACGGATCGTCAGCACGCAGAAGAACCTTGTTGCGCGTATCGTCGCCGAAGGGGAGAAACTGCTGAACGATGGGAAAAAAGAAGAGGCGGGGATTCTGTTATTCCGTGCATACCGCGGCGATCCGAAGAATAATAAACTGACGAAGTTGTTCTCCGAAGGCGCACCGAAAAAATTGATGCTCGAAACAGAATCGGTGTACATCGCCGAACAGAACAAACGGCTGCATGAGATCGACGATGAGTTGTACTATTCGATTGAAGAGAGAAATCACTCCATCGATCTGACCGAAAAAGGCCGCGAATTTATGGCGAGCGGTACGGATAAGGATATGTTCATTCTTCCCGATGTTGGAACGGAAATGAGCATCATCGAAAATGACGTGACCATATCGCATGAACAGAAACAACTGAAAAAAGACGAGGTGAACAAGGTCTATGCAGAACGCAGCGACCGCGTACATACAGTCCGTCAATTATTGCGCGCCTATTCATTGTATGAAAAAGATGTAGAATATGTCGTTACTGATGATGGGAAAGTGCAGATTGTTGATGAGTTTACCGGACGTATTCTGCACGGAAGACGGTATTCCGACGGATTGCACCAGGCGATCGAGGCGAAGGAAGGTGTTCATGTAGAACGGGATACGCAAACACTTGCTACCGTTACGCTGCAGAATTATTTCCGGCTCTATAAAAAACTGGCCGGCATGACGGGAACGGCGGAGACCGAAGCGGCGGAATTTTTCGACATTTATAAGCTTGACGTTGTTGTGGTTCCGACGAACAAGAATATCATCCGCGAGGATCTGAACGATGTTGTCTATCGCACGAAACGTGAAAAATATAATGCGCTGCTTACGCAAATAAAGGAATTGAGGGAGAAGAAACAGCCGGTGCTTGTCGGAACAACAAGCGTCGAAGTTTCCGAGACGCTTAGCCGGATGATGACGCGCGAAAAGATTCCGCACAATGTGTTGAATGCGAAACAGCATCAGCGCGAAGCGGAGATCGTTGCCAACGCCGGTTTGCCGGGCGCCGTTACGATCGCCACCAACATGGCCGGTCGCGGAACGGATATCAAACTCGGTCCTGGTGTTGTTGAGGTCGGAGGATTGTCGATTATCGGTACAGAGCGGCACGAAGCGCGGCGAATCGACCGGCAGCTACGCGGCCGCGCCGGACGTCAAGGCGATCCCGGCATGACGAAGTTTTTCCTGTCGCTGGAGGACGATCTGATGCGTCTGTTCGGAAGCGACCGGATCGCATCGGTAATGACAAAAATGGGAGCAGAAGAGGGAGAGGTGATCGAACATGCAATGATCACCAGGATGATCGAGCGCGCTCAGAAAAAAGTGGAAGAGAATAACTTCGGCATCCGTAAAAGATTGTTGGAATATGATAACGTAATGAACCAGCAGCGCGAGGTCATTTATTCCAAACGCCGCCATGCATTGCTCGGTGAACATCTTGAAGATGACATCCACCAGATGCTGGAAGATTATGCGGAAGATGTCGTTGAACGGCATTACGAACCGGGAACGCTGGATGAGATGTGCGACGAACTGCGGACCAATCTGCTGATTGATGTACAGATGACTCCGTCGGAATTCCAATTACTTGGTGTCAATGGTGTTAAAGAAAGGGTGATGCAGACGGCCGCTGAATTTCTGAAACGGAAACGCGAATCTGTCGGGAATGATGCGATGGATTTTATTCAGAAGATCGCACTGCTACAGATCATTGATACGCGCTGGAAGGAACATCTGCGTGAAATGGATGATTTGAAAGAAGGGATATATCTTCGCGCTTACGGACAAAAGGACCCGATCCTTGAATATAAAGGTGAAGCCTATAAGATGTTCATCGAACTGATCGGTTTGCTCAACCGGGAAGCATTGAACATGGTCTTCAAACTGTTCCCGGAAAATCAACAGCAGATAGAAGCGCAGCAGCAGCGCCGGGGTTTCAATCGTGAGAGAATGACGCTGACGCATTCTGCATCGACCGGTATGGGATTGCAGGGAGGCATCGATGCCGATGAGGGAGAGTCGAAACAAAAACAGCAGCAGGCGCCGAAAGTTCAGCAGATCTTTTCCGGCGAGAAGGTCGGACGAAACGATCCGTGTCCCTGCGGCAGCGGAAAGAAATACAAGAACTGCCACGGCAAAAACGCGTAATACCTAAAGCCATTGCTATTCGGAATACTTCTGAAATTCTTTGAACGTATTTTTGTAGCAATGGCTTTACCTTTGTTTGCCTGAATTGACGTCATGAAGAAATGATATTTTCTTTCAGGCAAAAATTCTTACATTTGCTCTATGAATCTTCGGTCATTGTTTACCCTGGCAGTAAAACGGCGTTTGTTGATCGCATCGGTCATAGCGGCAACCATCGTGATTCATTCTCCTTCACAGCGCCTCCAGGTGTGGAATATCGATCTTCCTGGCGTGTATTTTTTCAGAAGCATCCTTTTTTTCCTTTCCATTGGTTTTTTAGTCTCCTTCATAGTAAAACCGGTTATTCATTCCATCCAAAAATCTGATTTTAGCATTTCGTATGGCATCATAGCTGCTGATTCCTTGAAGGTCTTTGCCATCGTTGCTTTATTGGTCTTTCCATCGACTCTGGGAATTATGGGTGTCGGATATGCGCAGATGAGTTTGGCACCCCTTTCTTTCGTCGATGCAAGCGATCAGCTATATCAGCGGATGCTGATGCCGGCATTCGCATACGCCCTGCATTTAAAAGGTCCCGTGCTCTATCATTTCTTCAGTCTTGCTATTACCTTCTGCACACTCTTCCTGCTGCAGATCTTTTTCATGCAGAAGAAAGTGATTCTCACAACGTTTGAATATGTTTCGATTGCAACGTCAAGTTTTATCATCA
>CAJBTU010000086.1 GCA_903958625.1 uncultured Ignavibacteriota bacterium
CCGTCAGGACTTTCCGTTGCCATTGAAGCGCAAAAAAATGGATTGAAATGTTTGGTGATCGAAAAAGGAGGCGTTGTAAATTCGATCCAAAATTTTCCTGCGGAGATGACATTCTTTTCAACTCCAGATCTTTTGGAAATCGGGAATGTACCTTTCACTTCTGCTCACATGCGTCCGACTCGTGCCGAAGGTCTGGAATACTATACAAGAGTTGCTGATTATTTTCAGTTGAGTTGTAATTTTTTTGAATCGGTATCAGCAGTCATCCAGTCCGGATCATATTTTACGGTAGAAACTTCACGCGGGTCATATCAAACAAAAAATGTTGTCCTTGCGACCGGATATTTCGATCATCCCAATTATCTGAATATTCCCGGCGAAGATCTTCCGAAGGTGTCTCACTATTATAAAGAACCGTATGCTTTCTACAAACAAAAGGTGATGGTGATAGGGGCTAAAAATTCCGCTGCTATTGCGGCTTTGGAATTGTACAGGCATGGAGCCATTGTTACATTGGTTCATCGCGGCAATAGACTCTCAGAAAAGATCAAATACTGGATCCTTCCGGATATCGAGAATAGGATCAGGGAAAATTCCATTACAGCATTGTTCAATACGCAAATCATAAAAATAGAGGAAAAAAGCGTCCGGTTGAAAAATAACGGCGGTGAATTCGACATCGAAAATGATTTTGTTTTTGCCCTTACAGGTTACCATCCCGATTATGATTTTCTCGGTTCCTGCGGCATCACATTGGCTACGGAAAGCCGCGCTCCGATCATTGATCCGGCAACATTTGAGACGAATGTAAAGGGCATTTTTACAGCCGGATCCATAGTGGCAGGGAAGAACAATAATTCCATTTTCATTGAAAACGGCAGAATGCACGGGAAGATAATCGTTGATGCAATCGTCAAGGCATTGTAAGTGTAATTTTCCTGAACTTTTACATTGATTATCTTCCTAAAACTCCTTATTTTACTACGCTTTTGTAATAAAAAAATCACCACATCGAATCTTGAAAGGTAAGCAATGAACGAAGGAACAATTGTTCAGGTTATCGGACCTGTTGTTGATATTGATTTTTCTGACGGAACACCACCGACCGTCTTAAATGCGATCAAAATTCCCCGGACGAATATCGAAGGGAAAAAAGAGGATCTTATTGTAGAGGTGCAGCAGCATCTTGGAGAGAACCGAGTGCGCACGATCGCCATGGATTCTACAGACGGACTCGTTCGAGGCATGCAAGCAATCGATACGGGAAGTCCAATTTCGATACCTGTCGGACCCAATACTCTTGGCCGCTTGATCAATGTCATCGGTGATGGTATTGACGGACTCGGTGAGATTAAAGGTGTAGCGAGATATCCGATCCATCGTCCGGCCCCAAGATTCGAAGACCTTTCAACGCAAAAAGAAATGTTTGAAACAGGAATTAAAGTTGTAGATCTACTTGAACCGTACACAAAAGGGGGCAAGACCGGTCTCTTTGGCGGCGCAGGTGTCGGCAAAACAGTGTTGATCCAGGAATTGATCCGTAACATCGCGGCTGAACACGGCGGGTATTCAGTGTTTGCCGGCGTCGGCGAACGAACCCGTGAGGGAAATGACCTGTGGCTGGAAATGAAAGAGTCCGGAGTGCTTGCGAAGACCGCGCTCGTTTTCGGGCAGATGAACGAACCGCCCGGCGCACGTCTCCGTGTTGCTTTAACCGGATTGTCCATCGCCGAATATTTCCGTGATGA
>CAJBTU010000087.1 GCA_903958625.1 uncultured Ignavibacteriota bacterium
GCAGAGGCAAGATTACTTAGAGGGATGACTTATTTTAGATTGATTTCCATGTGGGGTGATGTTCCTTATATAAGTAAAATTATTTATGATAATAGTGAATCGCAATAGACAATTATCATTCATCAATTTTCCATTATCCGTTCTCTTCGTTCTTTGCTGTTCACCTTTTCTCCGCGCTCAAAGTGAAGCGGATGACAGGGTCTGGCTCAACAGCGACTGGTATTATTCGGCCGGTGACTCATCATTCGTCGATCTGTCCGGATTCCTTCCTTCTCTCCTTCAAAACGAAATTCACCTAAAACGCTATCTGCGCGACGAACGATTCTTCTTACTCCGGAAAAAGTATGACGATACGCTTGCTGTGGACGCGATCTTCGACCGTGCTATGCTTCTTGCAGAGGGAAATGTGAAGGAGGCCCTTTTGCTGTCACTGTTTGCCGTGATGGATCACCGGCAATTGGGTTTCAAGATTCCGGTGATTGGATCGCTCTATGTTCCATTAACATATGAGAATGATTCGCTGTTCCGTTTGCGGAGGATGCATTTGCCGAAAAAGGTTCTGAACGATAATCTCCGTGCGAGCGATAAGGATAAACTTCAGCATTTTTTCGGATCGGCGTTTCTTGCCTATGAGTTGAATTCAAATACTATTGTCCGCTGGATCGGCGATCTGCTTGAGTTGGGTGAAGACCGGTTTGTGCTTGGGGGCAGGAACGATGTACGCGACCAGTTAGCAAATGAACGGGGGAGGGAATTCGGTCTACGGCTGCATCATGAAGATGGTCTGCTGCCGAGTGATGTGTTGTGGAATAGGCCGAAATGAATCTCCCCGAAAGTTAAAAATAATTCATCCGATCTTTCTTCTGCTGATAATAATCCCGCCGCTGCCGATAAGCAGCATGATCGTTGCCTGAACCAGCGTTTTATAAGAAATAACATCCTTCGTGACTGAAAGAAAGACGAACCAAATGCCGATGACGATCAGTGCAGAATAGACACCGATCATGATCGTTCGTGCTTTTGCATTTGTCTCAGGTGTATCCGCAGAAAAATATTTGTTATAGAGCAGCAGTCCGAGTGCGGCAACAACTCCCAGCAGAGCAAATATCAGCCAGAACAATCTGATACTCTCTTCAATTCCGGTCTGACCCACAAGCGGTTTCAGCATATTCTCGTACATCGCGCCGCCGAGATTCGAACCGACCAGACTTCCGATGACCCCGTACAGAAACGCGTATCCCATATAGACCGCTTTCTTATCCGACGGTGCAACAAGTCCCACGTAACTGTAATATTTCGGATGCGCAGTCATTTCGCCGACGGAGAAGACAGCAATGCCGATAATGAAAATCCAGATATTTGTGGCAAAGGCCAGGCAGATAAATCCTAGTACTCCGAATCCGATACCGCTGACCATTGTTAACAAGGGCTTTGTATTCTTCACAATGCGGCTGATGAGCACCTGAAGAAGAATGATAGTCCCTGCATTAATGACCGTGACATGCTCCGCATCGAAGACGATCGGGATACCCATCGATGCAAAGAAGGCATCGATCGGGGCTGTGTTTACAAAGTCGCGCAGAAACCAGAGGACAGATCCGAAATTCTGGAAGTAGAGGATCCAAAAGAACGAATAGACGAAGATCATCAGCATGAACCGCGCATCGCCGAGCACCATTGCCATGCCCCCCAGCACTTCCCTCAGCGTTTTTGTGTTCGCCGGTTTTTGCGGTTCAGTAAATGTGAAGATGGTCGGAATGATCATCAGTGCACAATAGAGCGAGGAAGCAACGAACACATAATTCCACGAGAAACCTTTCAGGTAACTGACGATAAGCGGTGCAAGGAAAGCGCCGAGATTGATCATCCAGTAATACACGCCGAATCCGAATCCGGAATTCGATTCATTGGTTGAACGTGCAATCGTTCCGCTGATGATCGGTTTAAACAATCCCGAACCTGTCGCCATCACCAGCAGACTGGCGAACACGGCGCCATATGCGCTCATTTGTCCGGCCAGAAAATATCCGACGGCAAGAAAAGAGAATGCGACCATCAGCATCCTCCGGTATCCGTACCGGTCGGCCAGCGCGCCGCCGAGGATCGGCACAACGTATGTGCAGGCGTAGATCAGGCTTTGCAGAAAACCGACCGACTGTTCGGTGAATCCGAGTCCCCCTTCGCGTACGGAATTGGTGAGATACACGGCAAGCACAGAATTCATTCCGTAATACGCCCCCCGCTCGAACAATTCCATTACGTTGGCGGTCCAGAATACTTTCGGGAATGATGAGAGTAGGGAAGGTTTCGTCGTTTCGTTCATAATATTTTTTTGAATTGTGGAAAAAATGCAGCTATGGAAGTTGCCGAAACTTGAATAACAGTTTTATGATGCTACAGCCACCGTTTCCTCTTGAACCAAAAAAAGATGGAGACAGTCACTAAAATCATGACAACAATGACGCCGGGATAACCGTACGGACTGCGGAGTTCGGGCATAAAATCGAAGTTCATTCCGTAAATCCCGACGATGAACGTGAGCGGCATGAAGAAGACGGAAAACAATGTCA
>CAJBTU010000088.1 GCA_903958625.1 uncultured Ignavibacteriota bacterium
CAATATTTTCGCCGGATGGCATTTTGCTGGAATCGAATTACATAAAGAACACCGGAAATCAATTTCTACAATCGGGAGATCTGGGAAATTTTTCCGACAACGATCTGCAGACCTACATTGCAAAACTGGATATTTCAACACAGATCGATCATTATAACATGATCAAAACCGGTGCAGAGATTACCTCGCACGATATCAATAGACTTGCCTATTCGCAGCCTTGGAAAGGCGGATCATGGGGATATGAAAATTTCAGAAAATATCCTCTTGAAGTTGCCGCGTATGTGCAGGATAAACTGGAGATGGGATCGTTCATCATCAACGCCGGCCTGCGCTTCGATTATCTTGACGTAAAGGATACGCAGTGGCCAAGCGTCACTTCGCCCGGCGGCTTTCTTGACGATACGCTGAAGCAATGGATCATTGTGAATGAAATTCCCGCCAAGACGCGAATGCAGATCAGTCCTCGCTTAGGAATTGCATTCCCGATCACCGAACGTACGGTGTTTTACAGTTCGTACGGACATTTCTTTCAACGCGCAGATTATTTAGAAATGTATGCGTTGAGAGATCCTTCTATCCCCAATGCGTTTGTCGGTAATCCCGGTATCGAACCGCAAAAGACCGTTGCTTTTGAATTTGGTGTTAGGCAGCAGTTGGGTGAACATTATACAATTGAAATCGGTTCGTATTTTAAGGATATCACCAATCTTGTCGGAAGTACGTATCGAACCGTTTTCCCTTATAATTACACGATCTATGACAATTCCAACTATGGAAAAGTGAACGGCCTCGACGTTACGCTGACGAAACGGATGAGCAGTTATTTCGGCGGCAGCCTGACATATACGTATTCTGTGGCAAAAGGAAATGAATCCGATCCGACCGAAGGATATGCCGACTATCGCGGTGTGAATGCCATATTGCGTCCCAAGAGGGTTTTCTATCTTGATTTTGACCGCCGGCATGTTCTCTCAGGCCTTCTCAACCTGGTCTTCCCGCGGGAATTCGGACCGCTGCTCTTTGGCATCTATCCTTTCGAAAATTTTAATGCGAATATTGTTTTGCAGATGGCAAGCGGACTTCCGTACACTCCAAACAATACGGAAGAAGGGGATCAACTGATCGTCGAAAAAAATTCCGGACGGAAAGGCAGTACGTATCAATTCGACCTTCGCGTTGAACGCTGGATTTCGCTGTATGATGTAAAGTTCTCGGCATTCATTAAAGTGGCGAATCTTTTTGATACCATCAATCCGCAATTGGTGTGGGCGGCCACCGGCGATCCGTGGGACGGGGGTATCCGTACTGCTAATACACCGGATCGGCAACGGAATCCGGGAAATGTTGATCTTCGCCGCCGCATTCAAGCCGGTGTACGAATTGATTTGTAATCACACGACCAACCAGGAGAAACTAAGATCATGAAGACAGGATCATTGATTATTATCGGAATTATTTTTGCGGTTCCTGCGTATATGTGTGGCCAATTGAAATCGGCAGCAGGAGTATCGCCGAACAATCCGAACACAAGCATCGAAGACACGTGGGGAATCCTCGACAAGGGTGAACTCATTAATGTCTGCGGAAATCAAGGATTGATCTCCGATAGTTACTATCAATCAACGATGTATGATATGCGCTGGCCCAAAAGTAAGGGTGTTGCTAATCTTCCCTCGTCAAACGCCATCAACGATGTTTCGATCATGTTTGGCTCTAAAGGAAACGTCATTGATGGATACAGCCTATACAAAAATGAAGACTGGCAGGGAATTCTTGGCGGATCGGGAAAATATTTTGCGGACGATCAGCCGGCAAGTTTGAAAGCACCGGACGGCGGACCTCGTATGGCGCACAGCGACATACCGAAAACATGGCCCGCAGGATATTTCGATTCTCTAAATGTCTTTCATCTATCACCGACGGGAGCATTGGACCAGCTCTCGGCTGCAGACCGAAATGTTGTTCTTCAACGCAGTGCCTGGTACGATGAGGAGAAGAATCTTTGGCGCTTCTGGCCTGGCCGTTTTCGTATTGATACCGATTCCACTTCCGCAACATACAAACAACAATTGTCCGGCCAATTTGCTGCTGACAGGGAATTGTACACAATTTTCACGGATCGAAACACGCAACTTCCCGATAAACCGCTTGGCGTTCAGGTAGAAATGCAAGCGTATTGCTGGGGCAGACGGTTTGCTCAGGATATACAATTCTATGATTTTACCATCACCAATAAAAGTAATGTCCGGCTCGATTCCTGTTCGTGGGGATATATGCTTGATTACCGATTTGGTGACGAAAATGAAGAAGGGTACACGACATACAATACCGGTGTCAATGCCGCGGGATATGACAACGCTCTTATCACTTGGGACTGGAATGGCGCAACCAGTCCGGATCGAGGGATTAACAACGGATATTTTGGCAGCGCGATTCTGGCAACGCCGAATAATCTTGGCGTAACAGACGGACATTTCTTCCGGGGCAATTCAACCTACAAGCCGGTGAAATCGAAGCGAACAATCTGGCCGGTAATGATCAGCAATCCTACCGATCCGGTTTTTGCCGGTATCACCGGTGGTGCGTCAAATTATTTTCATGGAGGAGCAAACCTTAAATACGATATTTTCGACTCTACCTATCTGGTTCCGACCCGATGGGATTTTACACAGTTTGCTGTTATCCAATCCACCGGCCTTTTTAGTTTGGATCCCGGAAAATCGGTGCGCGCATGCATAGCGTTCACCGCTGGCTCAACAATGGATCAATTCAAACGAAATATTGCTACAGCACAGCGGCTGATTCTTGCCGAATACAACGGACCTTCCGTTCCCCCATCGCCGAAACTTACCGGCGTTGCCGGTGACCGTCGCAACACTTTGTACTGGTCCGATAGTCCGGAAAAAGTAGCGGACATCATGACGAAGAAAATTGATTTTGAAGGATATAAAATCTACCGCAGCCAGGATCAGGGTGCAACGTGGGGCAAACAGGTCATTGATGGCCAGGGAAGACTGATTGGATATGTTCCCATTGCGCAATTTGATAAGGTCAATGATGTGCAAGGAACCGATCCTCAGAATAATTTCAATTTTCTCGGATTGAATACCGGATTACGGCATATGTGGGTTGATACAACCGTTTCCAACGGGATTCAATATTCATATTGTGTCACCTCGTATGATTGCGGTGATCCATTATTGCTCGAGTCGTTTGAATCGTCGCGCGGCACATCATCATCGGATATTAATCTTGTCGATCTTACGCCGCGGCCCGATCCTGCTGGATATGTCTCATCGCGATCGACCATTTCCAAATCTTCAACAAACGGAAAGGCAACGGTTGCCGTTTCCGTCGCCGATCCCTCGAAACTGCAGCCGCAGAAATATAAGATCCTATTTAACAAAACGCCCGCAGACTCATTTTATTTTACGGGTAAGAATGATTCGGTGCTGGCCAAAGTTCCTCTGACATCCGATGAAATGAAAGTCATTGATGGAGTTCGGGTCCGCATAGAGACAGACGGAGCAATCGGCGGCATTAAGAAGATCACTGATGAATCGAACAAGATCGTCAGCAGTTCCACTTCAAAGAATCAAACAGGGTATTGGTATATTTCTCAAAAATCGTATTATGCAACCGCGGAAACTTCTGCACGAACAAGCGACTATGAATTCCGGTTCACGCAATTCGGATCATATGCCGACACCGCCGGAACGGCCGGTCAGGGAATATTTGCACGAATAAAAGTGCCGTTCGAAGTGTGGAATGTTTCGGTTCCCAGTGCGCAACGGCAGATCAATGCCGTTGTAGAGGATATTAATCGGAACGGACAGCTCAATTTTGGCGATGTGATTCGCATCGTGAATATTCCTTATAAAACCACCGTGAATCTTGGAGACAGTCTTGGACTTTATACGGCTGTCAAAATACCTTACACAATCAAGATTGATACGCTCGCTCGCGATTCATTGCTTGCTCCGCGGCTTCCCTTAACAGGGCAATCGTTTAAAATTGAAACATACAGCGCCATCACACAGAAAGATACCTTCACCCTGGAAATGGTGATGCCGTCACTGGTTACGGCCGGAATGACGAACGAACAGTTATTAAGCCGCGTTCGCGTTGTCCCGAATCCGTATATCGGAACGGCAAAATGGGAGCAGGTGCAGAATACAAGAAAAATGCAATTCACATTTCTTCCTCCCGTTTGCACGATCTCGATCTTTACGGTGCGCGGCGAGTTGGTGAATCGGCTGAGGCACGCAAATCAAACTGGCACCGAAGACTGGAATCTCACAAATCAATCGAGCGTAGAGGTTTCGTTCGGAATGTACATTTATGTTGTCGAAACTCCGGATGGCGGCAAGATAACCGGCAAATTTGCAATAATTAAGTAATCGGAGGTTCACGAATGAAAAAAATAATCACCGGCATTTTCATATGCGTCACTCTGTTCTCATTGAATCTTACGGCACAGGATTTTTCAAAAGCAGGGACCTCGGCCGCTCAATTCTTAAAGATCCCCGTTGGCGCTAAAGCTACCGGTATGGCCTATGCATACACATCTCTTGTTGACGATGCTACGGCGCTCTACTGGAATCCTTCCGGTATAACGTCCATGGATAAAGTTCAGGGTACCGTTTCGCATTCAACGTGGATAGCAGGATTGGCCCATAGTTTCCTTGGAATCATTGTCCCTGCCGGAGAAATTGGGACGTTTGGTATCAGTGCCATTGCCCTGCAAACAAATAAGATCGAACAGACGACCATTGAACTTCCCGAAGGAACCGGAACGTATTTTGATGCGTTGGATTTTGCGGTTGGTATGTCGTATGCACGCGCAATGACGGAGAATGTGCACATTGGCGCAACCGTCAAATATATCAACCAACGGATCTGGAACGAATCTGCCGAAACATTTGCCGTTGATCTTGGGGCGATTCTCACAACGGGATTCAAGGATATGAAGATCGGTCTGTCATTCCAGAATTTTGGTCCCGATCTGAAAATGTCCGGCCGTGAACTGATCCGGCAGGTTGATCAAGATCCTAACAGCACCATGAATCCTTATGTTGAAACAGCTGTTCAGACGCAGGAATGGGGATTGCCAACATCGTATCGCGTGTCTACATCGCTGTCGCTCATCGGCAATGAAGGGTTGATGCAATTAGAAAATTCACAATTTATTCTTGCGCTCGATGCCGTTCATTTAAATGATAATCCCGAACATTACAGCATCGGCGGGGAGTACCGGTTTGCGGAAACATTTGCCGTGCGCGGCGGTTATGTGTTTCAAACTGATGAAGAAGGGTTAACGCTGGGAGCCGGATTGAATATTCCTATGGGGAGCACATCATTCTCATTTGATTATGGTTACGCAGTGTTTGGAATTCTTGGATCGGTGCAACAGTTTACGCTGAGCGCATCGTTATAAATAGTTCGTGCAGCAGTGTAATTCGAAATATCATTGTACACTGCTGGTATCACAAGAGAGTGTCTTCTCGTTTTGGCTATACTCACGTTCAATCATTATTATGAAAGTATCGAATGAAAAGAATTCCATTATTAATTTTATTGACGATCGTATTTTCTTTCTTCGCAGCTGCTTACCCCGGCGGTAGAACGGGTACAACGCTGAAATCCGGAACGAGCGGATGCGGCAGCTGCCATGGGTCATCACCAACGGCTTCAGTTCTTGCCGTCATCTCTGGTCCAACGCAAATGTTTACCGGACAGAAAGCGAACTTCACTTTAACAGTTTCCGGCGGACCTGGTGCCGGCAGCGGATGTGATGTCGCCGTTCTTCAAGGTGCACTCACGCCAATCTCAACATATATGACGTTGAACGGCGGCGAACTTGTGCAGAATACAAGCACTGCTTTTTCCGGCGGATCAATTACGTATCAATTTTCTTATACTGCTCCCGTATCAGCCGGAACGGACACGATCTATTCAACAGGGTACAGCTCAAATAGATCTCAATCTTCCGGTGTCTGGAATTGGGGACCAAACAAAGCGATTACCATTACTGTTCCGACAAACGCTCCGGCAGCTCCCGCATTCATTACACCGGCATCGGGATCCACAAATACCAACACTACGCTTCTTGTTAAATGGAATGCTTCGTCGGGTGCTGCATCATACCGTCTTCAAGTATCAACGGATCAGGCATTCTCAACTTTTGCTGTCGATGCAGTCGTTTCGGATACGGTAAAACTTGTTCGGTATCTCACCCCTTCAACCAAATACTATTCAAGGGTGAATGCAACAAATACGCAGGGGACAAGCGCGTGGTCATCAATTTTGGAATTTACGACCACAGCGCAATCGGCCGTTACAGGAACGAAGACCATCGGCGGTGCAACCCCTGATTATATGACGATCAAAGCAGCTATCAAGGATTTAAATGGGCGCGGCACAGCGCCTCCCGGTGTAACATTTCTGATCAGTGACGGATCATATTTTGAAGATTCCCTTTTGATCCAAACAAACACAAGCGGATCAACGGCACCGATCACCGTGAAACCGGCCGCTGGTGCAAATGTGATCATCAATGACAGCGGATCCGCTGCTATGCCGTTTGTTATTAAGATCGACAGCACATCGAATGTTACTATCGATGGCAGTAATAACGGGACATCAAGCCGCAACCTTATTGTTAACGGTCTCGGTGTGAATGCGCAAAAAGGAATTTGGATCAGCAGTCAATCGTACTACACGACGGTGAAAAATTGTATCGTGCGGGCAGGTGCCGCAACAGCATCGACGTATCGTGCAATCGATTTGTTGCCCGGTGTGGCAAGCGGTACCAATGCGAATTATTCCCTTGTTGAGAACAATCTCCTGCGCAATGCCTATACCGGCGTTCGCGCTTACGGCAAATCCGCCGGTGATTCTCTCATTGGATTGATGATCCGCGGGAATGTCGTTGATTCGGTTGGTAATGCCGGAGTCTATACTTCCTATCTTGCCAGTGCACAAATCTGCAATAACGACATTGCTATGATGATCGGAAGTTCCGCTTCGATGTATGGCATTTATGTCGGCAGCGGTTGTGATTTCGTCCGTATATATGCGAACAAAGTACACGATATTAACCAGCTTTCGCCAACATCGACCACTGCAGGGATCTATTGCAGTGTCGGCTCAGCCAGTCACGGCGGAACCTCGGTCTTCAATAATTTTGTGTATATCAATCCCTCGTCCACCGGCACCGGAATTATCTATGGTATATCAATGTATGAAACGAGCAATCTCTATCCTGATACCGTCGTCTATAATTCTGTGAACATCTTCGGATCAAGTGCCGGCATCCGGCAGAGCGTAGCAATCTATCGTGCCTCATCGACGGGAACGGCCGGAGTATTTTTTAGAAACAATAATGTTCAGAACATCCGTACGGATGCTGGAGGTGCATATACTGCCATCGGTAAGACAGGTGTTGCAACCGTGATGTCATCGGATTACAATAATCTATTTGTTTCTACGGCAGACACATCTCACGCAATTGGCCGTATCAATGCAACGAATCCGGTGTTGTACCGAACCATTGCTGACTGGAGGGGAATTTCGGGAGTAGATTCTTCAAGCATCAGTGTCTCTCCTCAGTTTACGAGTAACACCGATCTTCATATTCCGAACGGAACGGCAACTCAGATCGAAGGACATGGAATACCGGTTCCCGGCATCACAACGGACATTGACGGTAATCCGCGTAGTTCCCAGACACCGGATATCGGTGCCGATGAGTTTACCGGAGCTACCGGCGTTAAACATACCTCAACGTTATTACCGTCCGAATTTGTTCTGGAACAAAATTTTCCTAATCCGTTCAATCCATCCACGGAAATCAGGTACCAGCTTCCGGCGAGCAGTTATGTAACGGTAACGGTGTTCGATATTTTGGGAAAAGAGATCGCTTCGTTAGTGAATGAAAAACAGGAAGCCGGTTTCTATAGTGTCCAATTCAATGCCGGTCGTCTGTGCAGCGGAATGTATTTTTACCGGATCCGGGCAGATGATTTCGTGCAAATAAATAAAATGATTCTAATAAAATAACAGTGTTGTAACGTCTCAACAAATTAACTAACAATTTCACATTCACTAACCGTAGAGGTAGATATGAAAAACATGGTAAAATTTTTTTGGTTCTTCTCGATTTTTGTTTTGCTGAGCGCAACATTGCCGGCCCAGGTCCCGCTGCCGCATTATGACGGTTTTAATTATACGGTCGGTCAAAACTTGGGTGCGCAAACCAGTTGGCAAAGTCTGAACTCCGGCGATAGTCTTCTTGTCAGCGCAGGTAGTTTGACGTATACCGGATTCGCGGCATCAACGGGAAATAAAATTGCTTATGATGGCGCTGGGGTTGATGCAGCAAAAAAATTCGATTCATTAATCACAGGGACCGCATATTATTCCTATCTGCTCAATGTTTCAAGTGTCGGAACGCTAAGTGCAACCGGCGGGTATTTTACGACTTTCTATCAAAGCCTAACCAGTACCACGGGTGGAGCCTGTGTCTGGACCAGGCTCGATGGCGCTGCATATGACATCGGCATAAGTGTTCGAATCAATACGCCCGTCACGTGGTCAACCGTGAAATCGCTCAGCACAACATATTTGATCGTTGCATCATATAATTTTGTTGCCGGCGATACAAACGACGTCTGCAATATTTGGATCAATCCGGATCCATCGACGTTTGGCGCAACTACGGCACCGACAGCAACAATGACAAGTAAAAATACAGTCACCGATTTAACAGGTGTGGCTCGAGTGCAAATCCGGCAGGATGGTACGACAACGACTCCTTTTATTGAATTGGATGAGCTCAGAATCGGAAAAACATGGGCGGATGTTACGCCGAAAGCCGGATCGACTTCGGTTTCCGGCAATAATGCGGTAACCTCACCGCGCGAAATGCGTTTAGAACAGAATTATCCCAATCCGTTCAATCCGTCAACAACAATCAGTTATCAGATTCCTGCGAATAGTTTTGTAAGGATCACGGTATCCGATGTGCTGGGAAATGATATAGCGACACTGGTAAATGAAAACAAAGAAGCAGGCTTCCATAACGTTCAATTTAATGCCGGCAACCGTTCCAGCGGCATGTATTTTTACAGGATCCAGGCGGGTGATATGGTTAGCGTTAAAAAAATGATGTTAATAAAATAATCTTTGGTGAGTGAGGACGTTTCGATTGAAACGTCCTCTTGTTTTTTTATGAAAATAGTTTATCCTCTGCTGTTATCTGTTTTTATTTTTATTGAATGTGCATTTCCGCAATCTCCGTACTATGTTCCGGGAAATTCATATTGGGGAAAGAATCACTTCGTTGAATACGTTGCGGGTAATTTACCGGTCATTATTTCGGTTCCGCATGGCGGAAGCTTGAAACCGGAAATTATTTCAGACAGGACGTTCGGAGTGAATGCGAGAGACTATGGCACGCAGGAAGTTGCTCGAGAGATGATCGCTGAATTCAAAAGACGAACCGGGAAAATACCGCACGTGGTATTTTCACACTTATCCCGGAAGAAACTGGATGTAAACCGTGAAGAATTTGAGGCGGCTCAGGAAGATCCGATTGCCCTGACGGCATGGAGCGAATATCACGCATTCATTGACTCTGCAAAAGCAGCGGAAAGATCAATGTTCAAGAAAGGAATATTGATCGATCTTCATGGTCAAAATAATCCGGAAGGGCGGATCGAGATCGGGTATCGTTTGGAAAACGAAGAACTGATGATGCAGGATGCCGATTTGAACGGGAAAATGTTCGTTGAAAAAAGCAGCTTGAAGAACTTGGTGAAAAGTTCATCATATAGTCACGCAGAACTTATTCGCGGGAAAGCCAGCTTAGGCGCATTGTTCGATAAATATGCTCTCCCTTCAACACCAAGTCCGTCGCAGCCGATTCCGGGATCGTATAAATTCTACGGCGGCGGGTATACGATCTTCCGTCACGCAGTTGAAGATACTACGGAAATATTTGGAGTGCAGTTTGAACTAAATCCGGAATTACGGTCACAGGAACATACCGAATCCACGGCAAATCTGTTCGTAAGCGTGATCATTGATTATCTCAACATACATTATGGCGAAAAATTTACGGAGAGACTGAATTAACAACGACGGTGTCTATGCTCTTCTTGTTCCTCAAGATCCAAAGTTAGAGATTGTTTCCAACTATTGAATATCTCCCAATTAACTGTTACAGCAATAATCCATTTTCCATAAAATCATACTATGCCATTAGAACTGATCATTTTACTTACTATGCTGGCTGTTTTTGCCGGCGGAGTGTTCTGGCTGAAGCTTCCGTCCGGCCTGGCAATGGCGGCGGCTTCTGTAGTCGGTGCGCTTGTGGCCGGACAAGGAATTCCTGTGCGCCATCTTGTGGAAGGAATGTTCGGATATCTGGATGCTGTTCTGATCATCGCAACGGCAATGATCTTCATGAAAGTGGTCGAAGCAACAGGCGCGCTGGGCACCATCAGCTACGCTATGATCAAATCGTTATACCGTTACCCCACGTTATTAATGATCCTCGTTGCATTCTTTGTGATGTTCCCGGGAATGATGACCGGATTGTCGTCGGCATGTATTCTCACGACCGGAGCACTGGTTGCTCCTGCGCTGGTGGGAATGGGAATCCCGGCCGTCTCTGTCGGCGCATTCATTGCGATGATGGCGGTATTCGGGATGATCGCACCCCCGATCAATATTCCCGTGATGATCATCGGCGGTGGTGTTGATATGCCGTACGTTGGTTTCGAAAAACCCCTTATCTTTATGACGTTCCCTCTCGCGATCGTGACGGCGCTTTACTTCCGCTTCAGGTTCATCCGGAAAATCGACGTGAACGAGATCCTCGAAAAACTGCCGCCGTCAGTGTATGCTAAACATGGTGTGATTCTCTTCCTCCCGCTGATCATGGTGATCGGCTTGATGGCCGGCATCCGTATTGCCCCGGATCTTGTCCCCGATATCGGTATACCATTGATCTTTATGATCGGTGCCGTGATCGGCATCCGGACAGGGGAGAAGGTTGAGGTTGTGAAAGTCTCACGGGTGGCGATCCGCGAATCGCTTCCAGTACTCGGTATTCTGGTCGGTGTTGGTATGTTTGTGCAGATCATGACCCTGACCGGTGTGCGCGGATATCTTGCCGTAAGCGCATTGCAGCTTCCGCCGGAACTTCTGTATCTCGGTATTGCGTTTATTATGCCTGCTATGGGATCCGCCTATGCGGCCTCATCGGTTATCGGCGTTCCGCTGGTCTTTGTCTTCCTGGGAAGAAATGAGATCGTTGTAACCTCGGCTCTCTCGCTGATAGCGGGGATCGGTGATCTGATGCCGCCGCCGTCGCTGTTATGTGTCTTTGCCGCCCAGATGCTCGGAATAAAAAATCACTTTACCATATTAAAAGCAGCGGCTGTTCCTATTCTTCTTGCGCTGCTTTTTGGGATTGTAACGATCATCTTCGCCGCCGATATCGGTTCATTTTTAAAGTAGGAGAAACACAATGCTGT
Source organism: uncultured Ignavibacteriota bacterium (assembly GCA_903958625.1). Classification (GTDB taxonomy): domain Bacteria; phylum Bacteroidota; class Ignavibacteria; order UBA10030; family UBA8401; genus UBA8401. The sequence goes on from CAJBTU010000088.1 coordinate 11,547, forward strand.
TCTATCTTTACATAATCATTGCAGCGGTCATTGCGGCGATCGTTCTTATGGAATTGTTCCGTGAAAAAAGCTGGCGTCACCAGCTTGCGATGGTCATTATTCTGATCCCCCTAATACTGAGAATATTTCATATAAAATAATATGCAGCGACATCATTATACCGCTCTGCTGTTCCTGTTTTTTGCTGTGATCGTTTCTGTCATTGCGTCGAAAGATTTTCTCTCGATGTATCAGCCGGATGTGCTTTACCCATCTTCGTCGTTGACGAAACAAGGGATGCTGAGCGACTACTTCGCAGCAATAAAAGGAACAAACGGAGACACGCCGATCTATTATTATGATAGCGGAAATCCCGGAGCAACAATTCTGCTTCTCGGCGGCACACATCCGAATGAATCCGCAGGATTCATGGCGGCTGCCGTCTTGGTGGAAAATGCGCGAATGACCAAAGGAAGATTGATCGTTATCCCTCAGGCGTGTGCCAGCGGATTTACGGCAACCGATCCGCTGGAAGGCTGTCCGACACATTTTACACTATCAACGAAAAGCGGAAACCGTACATTCCGCTTCGGTTCTCGTGGCGGGAATCCGCTTCATCAATGGCCCGATCCGCTGGTGTACCGGCATTACCCGTCGGGACAACAATTGTCCGGCATGGAGAGCAGAAATTTGAACCGCTCATATCCGGGGAAGGCCGATGGGTCATTTATGGAGCGGAACGGTTTCGCATTTCTTCAGTTGATCAAAAAAGAAAAGGTCAACATTGCTTTCGATCTGCACGAGGCGGCGCCGGAAGTGATGATCATCAATGCGATCATTACGCACGAAAAGGGGAATGAGATAGCGGCGAATGCCGTTCTGAATCTGGAATTTGAAGATTTAAAATATTCACTTGAAATATCACCGAAGAATTTTCACGGATTGAGCCACCGCGAATGGGGCGATTCTACCGAGGTTTATCCGTTTCTGATGGAAACCAGCAACCCGATCCAGGGCCGATTGCGCGGAGTAACGAATGAACAATTGATCCTTGCGGGAAACGATCCGTTCTATAATACAGCGGCTCAACTGGGGAATGTCCGAATCACCTATGAATTGACCGGTGAACCACTTTCGCTTCGGGTTGCGCGGCATGTGCAGGGATTTCGCACACTGGTGAATGCATACAACGAACAGCATCCGGAAAACACGGCAACGGTAGAGAATATTCCCGAATATCAAGCTGTTCTTGACCGCGGTGTCGGCAGTTTTTTGAAATAGACTAAAAGGGGTCTCAAAAATCCTAAATTGTTGCCATGCCGAGCGAAGTCGATCTACGATCCCGTAGGGAGGCATGATTCTCTTGAATTGTCACACTTCGACTCCGCTCAGCGTGACAATTTTCAATAAATACAGTTTTTAAGATCAGTTCGAATTATTATTCATTTTACAACAGGAGAAATATCACATGAAACTCATCCGCTCATTTACTCTGCTCGTTCTTACAGCAACACTGGCGTATCCGCTTTTTCCGCAACCGAAGGAAAAATGCGAACAGCCCATTCTCATCACATCCGCCGGTCAAAGTGCTGATGTAACGATGGCGGCTATGTTGTGCAAAAAAGTTGGCTTGAATGCGAAAACAGTCAACCGTGCAACGGCTGCCGATGTAAAGGATGTAAAGACCGTCATCATCGTTCCCGGTTTCAGTTCCAAAGGACTTGGTGCGGCCGGAATCAGCCGTGAACAGGAAATGGACCGCGTAAAGGAAGTGATCGCCGCTGCACAAAAACAAAAAATGAAAATATTTCTTCTTCACATCGGCGGCAAACCGCGCCGCGGACTGCAATCGGATGACTTCAATAAACTATGCGCCGAAGTATCGATGCATATGATTGTTGTGAAACAGGGGAACGAAGACAATTTCTTTTCCGATATCGCCTCGGCAAAAAAGATCGGGATCGACCTTGTGGAAAAGATCGTCGATGCGGCAAAACTGCTGGATGGTTCGTTTGTTAAGAACTGATTCTGCGTTGGTTCAAATGTGAAGAAACTATTTTTGTAACACCACTACAATACCATTATGAGATATTCAAGATCTATCTACCGCCTCATTTTTTCACTTGTCATTGTTTCAACTCTTCTGTTGCCGCAAACCGGCGGCGTCGCCTCCAAAGGTGATGTTGCCGTCGGCAAAGATGGTATGGCAACTACGGCTCATCCGCTCGCTTCAAAAGCAGCAATGGAAATGCTTCAGCGCGGAGGCAACGCGGTCGATGCAGCCGTTGCAGCGGCGTTTGCGATCGGTGTTGTGGAATCGGACGGCTCCGGTATTGGCGGCGGCGGTGCAATGGTGATCTATCTCCAAAAGGAAAAGAAATCCATTTTCATCGATTATTATCAACAGGCTTCCGAAAAGATCAATGAGGTGAACTACAATCCTGCAACCGATAATAAATCTGCGAAGACGATCCTCGTTCCGGGAAATGTTGCGGGATTGACCGCAGCATTGGAAAAATACGGCACCCTTACGCTTCCGGTCGTGCTTGAACCGGCAATCAAATATGCTGAAGAAGGATTTCCATTGGACGAGACATTGTCGAGCATTATTCTTGACAATAATGAACTGTTGTCAAAATATCCTTCAACAGCAAAGATCTATCTGCCGGAAGGATTTCCCATTCAGCAGGGGGAGATCTTAAAACAACCGGAACTGGCACAAACGCTCCGGACGATAGCGCAGCAGGGACGAAAAGGATTTTATGAAGGACCGGTTGCAGAGGAAATTGTGAAAAGTGTTACCGAACATGGCGGTATGATGACGCTGAATGATATGAAAAATTATCAGGTCATCATCGATGAACCGGTCCGCGGCACATACCGCGGTTATGAGATTATCTCTGCCGGCGCACCGCAATCCGGAGCCTCAGTCATTCAGGCAATGAATATGCTGGAAAACGCCAGCATAACGAAAATGGGTCATTTTTCAACTTCCGTGAATACAACGCATCTCATGGCTGAAACAATGCGCCGTGTTTATGCGGATAGAACGGCATTCATTCAGGATCCCCGTTTCGCATACGTTCCAACCAATGGATTGATCTCAAAGGATTATGCGGCGGTTCGGTATAACGATATCAATATGGCTTCTGCAGAACCGAACGATTACCGGAAGACCAAAGTCGGGAATCCGCTGCCGTATGATTCAAAAGCAAAAAAACGATCGGTTGCTCCGGCAGAAAAGAAACAATCCCTTCAGGAACGTGATGATGTCGATGATGAACGCTCCTATAAAAAAGATGAGGACCCTTTTGATAACTGGGGAAAAAAGAAAAAAACCAAAAATGACGAATCTTCCGGTGAGGTGAAAGAAGAAGGGAAAGATGAAACTCCTGACATCAAGATAAAAGACAAAGACGAACCGGAAAGACAGGAGATCGAATCGTCACAGACTCTTCGGGATCCCGAACATTATTTTGCCCTCAATGCTGAATTGGCAGAACCGCCTCTGCTGGAAGGTGACGGACATACAACGCATCTTTCTGTTGCGGATAAATCCGGAAATATTGTTTCGCTAACGCAAACGCTCGGCACATTTTTCGGTTCCGGGTTGTCCGTTGCCGGTGTGATGATGAACGGCTCGCTCTCCAATTTTTCGACAACATCGGCAATTAATTCCATCGAACCGAACAAACGGCCGCGGAGTTCCATCTCGCCGACGATTTTATTGAAAGATGGAAATCCGTTTATGTCCGTCGGCTCGCCCGGAGCCGGCCGCATCACCGCCACTATCATCCAGCTGATCGTCAATGCCGTTGATTTCGGAATGGATGCCGGGGAGAACAATAAGGCACCCCGGTTCTTCTGCCAGAAATTTGATGAATATCTTCATTATGAATCGCGGTTCAGCCCCGGTGTGATTGAGGGCTTAAAGAAAAAAGGACATAACCTGCGCGAGCATGGTGAGTTTGATCTCTTCTTCGGCGGCGCACAAATCATCATGATCGACCAGGCAACAAATACATTTTACGGCTCGGCGGATCCACGCCGCGGCGGCGCAGCGATTGGTGATTAACACCTTTCAGTACTACGGAATGTAAAATTCAATTTACTAAAGTCACACGCCATTGATTTGACGTGTGACTTTTTTGTATGTTATCGCATCACATAATGTTTTAGACTCTCTTCGTGCTATGGGTGTGACGCAGAATTTATTAAAAGAGTAATCATTGAATATTGTTCTTGCCATAACAATCGCTACGCTGATATTCCTCATCGCTGAGCGGTTCGTCATCGCTCGCCGCACCGGCGGTATTCGGTACCGGATCCATGTTAACGGTACGCGCGGGAAATCGAGCGTAGCACGGTACATCGGCGCGGCATTGTCCGCTGCTTCAGTGAAGACGGTCGTAAAAGTGACCGGAGTAATTCCGACATTATATTTTAGCGACGGCTCATCACATCCGATCAAACGATGGGGCAAGGCAAGAGTTCAGGAACAGCTTTCGGTTATTTCACGTGCTTTTGCACACCGGGCCGATGCCTTGGTGATGGAATGCATGTCGCTGAAACCGGAATATCAGCAGCTGGAATCACGCCTCTTCCGTCCCAA
>CAJBTU010000089.1 GCA_903958625.1 uncultured Ignavibacteriota bacterium
AAAAAAAACTTTACCGATTTGGTCCTACGTTTCAGTGACAGGAGTATTGGTATATCTAATGCTGTACCACATTTTTCGGTAAACATAAAGAATGGAATTACCGTGGGGAAAATTCAAACATCCGTTCCTCTCACATCTCAAAAATAATCTCACTCACCAAGCGAGTAAAATCATTCTTCACTCTATTTGCTGTCTCTGTTACTTCACCATGTGATAATTTTGTAGGGGAGATTCCGGTAGCCATGTTTGTAATGCAGGAAATACCGAGCACTTTCAAACCGCTATTGTGTGCACAGATAATTTCGGGAACTGTCGACATTCCTACGGCATCAGCGCCCAATGCAGCCATCATTCGTATCTCTGAGGCAGATTCATACGTAGGACCTTTTGTCCAGCAGTACACACCTTCTTTTGTTGCAATTCCATGTTTCAGTGCCACCAGTTTAGCCATTTTCAGCAGATCGGGAGTAAGGGCCGCTTCGGTTCGCGGGTAACCATTCGTTCCTGAAACGGTTGATCCGATCAAAGGGTTTTCACCAGTCATATTAATGTAATCTCGAATGAACATCAAAGTTCCTGAATCGAACAGCCGATTTATTCCGCCGGCGGCATTTGTAACGATCAATTGTCCTGCACCAAGTGCTGCGGCAACACGGATCGGGTAAACAACTTTTTGCACATCATTGCTTTCATATAAATGCACACGTCCTTGAAATACAATGAGTTGTGCCGATCTTCTTCCAGCATTTTCCAGTGTCCCGAAAATAATTTTCCCTGCGTGACCTTGAACTGTTGAGTGAGGATAATGAGGAATGTCAGTCGTTGGAATGACGATTGTATCGCTAAGCAATTGAGCAAATTCGCCAAGACCGGATCCAAGCACGATGGCAATAGCAGGCTTAACTTTTATTCGGGCTGTAAGATAGTTTATTGATTCTTGAAATTGATTGTCCATAGATTATCACAGGCAAAACTGTAAAAGCACACCTTTTTACCGTGTTAAACGGCAGTTCAATAAAAATAAAATCAACCTACCAATATTCCGGCAATTGTGGCTGTCATTAATGTAGAAAGAACTCCTCCAAGAACGGCACGTAATCCTAAAGCAGAGATATCTTTTTTCCGATGAGGAGCCATTGGTGAAATTCCGCCGATCTGTATAGCAATGGAAGAGAAGTTTGCAAAACCGCACAATGCATACGTGGCCATCATAACACCTTTTTCGCTCATAGCTCCGGATTTTAAGAGATTAGCCAAGTCGAGATATGCGACGAATTCATTTAAGACGATCTTTGTGCCAAGAAGACTGCCAAAATTGAAAGCGTCGTTCCAAGGAACGCCGATCGCGACTGCGACAAATTGCAGAACGGATCCAAAGAGAAATTGCATGGAAAGCGTCTGTTTGAAATTCGTCTGAAGATAGGCATTCACACCGGTCAAGTCTCCGATATAGCCGAGTATTCCATTAAACATTGCGATTAATGCTATGAATGCCAACAACATACCGCCAACATTCAAAGCAAGCTGTAGGCCGTCAGACGCGCCGGTTGCAGCTGCTTCAATTACATTGGAAGCATTTTTTTCAACTTCAAGTTTCACTGTTCCCTTGGTTTTAGGCTCTTCGGTTTCCGGATAAATGATCTTTGAGATTGCCAGCGAAGCAGGAGCAGCCATTGTACTTGCCGCAAGGAGTTGAACGGCAAACTTCAGTTGACCTTCGGCCAGGGGAATGTGATTTGCATCGGAGAAAGATTGTCCCAGCATTTGAATGTAACTTGCCATAACGCCGCCGGCAATTGTGGCCATTCCGCCGACCATGATCGTCAGCACTTCAGAATTGGTCATTGTGCCGATGTAGGGACGAATGAGCAACGGAGCCTCAGTTTGCCCGACAAAAATATTCGCTGTATTTGAGAGTGATTCAGCTCCGCTTGTTCCAAGAACCTTCACCATCACTTTTGCCATCACTTTAACTACCGCTTGCAGGATTCCGAGATAATAAAGAAGGGAAGTCAACGCTGATACGAAGATGATTGTCGGTAATACCTGAAATGCGAAAAAGAATCCAAGCGAACTGCTGCCGGAGTTTACCGCAAGGTTCCCAAAGACAAACTGTGCACCGACAAGCGTGTAGTTAAGCAGCGCTACTACACCTGTCCCGATTCCGTCGATGATATCTTTCAGCAAACCGAGCGGCCAAAACCATGAACGAAGCGTTGCGCTATGGATGATGAAGACAGCAAAGATCAGTTGTATACCGAATGCTTTAGCCACTAAAGCCCAGTTAACACGTTTTTTATTATTTGAAAACAGAAATGCAATTCCGATGATGAATCCAACACCGAATATTCCTCTGAGAACTGAAATGACATCCATATTTTTTTTGAATAATGTTGTTAGTGTCCAATTTCAAAACTCCCGGCCATCATCACAATGAACAAGAATTCATTTTTTGGGTTCTTTAATCAGGGATATAGTGACATTTTCTACAACGAGCTTCATATGAATCAGCCGCGCCAACGACTACACGGTCCGCATTGGCTATTTTTCTTTGCGTTCTGTCAGCAGGATTGCCGCATACCATGCAAATGGCCAGCGTCTTTGTGATATATTCGGCAACGGAAAGCAGTTGCGGCATAGGTTCAAACGGAACACCGCGGTAATCCTGATCAAGTCCGGCAACGATAACCCGTTTTCCTTCATCGGCCAGCTTGTTGCAGATGCCGACGACGGACATATCGAAAAATTGCACTTCGTCTATGCCGACAACCTGCGCATCTCCTGCCAGTGTAAGAATTTCTTCTGCTTTGTCGATGACGATCGATTCAAGTGCCTGGGTATTATGCGAGACGATCTGATTAGTTGAGTAGCGGTTATCTATTCGGGGTTTGAAGATGATGACTTTTTGTCGCGCTATCTGTGCCCGGCGGAGACGCCGGATGAGTTCTTCAGTTTTTCCGCTGAACATACAACCGGCAACGACTTCTATCCATCCGATATTTTGAGGGGCTTGCTGTTGGGTAACTTCCATAGATAAGAACGGTTTTAGTTATTTCTTTCAGTGAACTACGGAAAGAATATAGAGAAAACACGTTCCAATTTCAAAGAGAAAAATCTCTCAGGCAAGCGTTATAACGGTCAATTCCGGCGGACAATTTATTCTGATTGGCAGGCCGGTGAATCCGATTCCATTGTTCACGTACAGATGGGATTGATCGATTGTGTATAGTCCGGAAATATATTTAGAGAAAAGCGCTGCAAGTGCTATGGGTGTTCTGTCAATCAGTCCGAAAACAATCTGTCCTCCGTGCGTATGTCCGCTCAGCGTAAGGTCTATCCCAAGGTCTTTCGCTTCCTGGAAAAAATACGGTTTATGGCACAACATAATTTTTGGCTGAACATTCTTTGCAAATGCCAATGCCCTGGTCATATAATCTTTCGGATCCGTATTCCGTCCAATATCATCGACGCCGACAAGGTTAAAAAATGAATTCCCTTTTTGGATCTTGACGGCATCATTGCGAAGCAGTTTTACTCCGCATCCGTCTACTTCCTTCGCCACGCGTTCAACATCCTTTGCAAAATAATCGTGATTGCCGAGGCAGCCATAGACACCGTTGGGAGATTTTAAGTTCGAGAACGCCTCCGCAAAAGGATACACTTCGTCTGTTTGACTGTTAACAAAATCGCCGGTAACGACGATCAAGTCCGTTTCAAGGCGGTTCATGGCTGCAACATATTCATTCATATCATCCTTGTTCATAAAGATACTTGAATGTATGTCGCTCATCATGCCAATGGTGAATCCTTTGAATTCATCGGGCAGACGCGGGATCGTAATTGTCTTCCGGTGTATCTCGCAGAAGTTATTTTCATCCGCGATCTGTGTTGCGCCGGCAAATGAATATGCCGACAAGCCAAGGATGCCTTTTTGAAGAAATAAACGCCGGGACGAATCGAATGTAGTGAACCTGTTTCTTTTTATCATAAAAGTAACCGTCTATATTGTGTAAGACTAATATGCCAGCATTCAGTATGTCTAACAAGGCAATTCCCGAATCTCGGTCATCACAGATACGTGGAATATCAAAAAAGTTGCTCTGCTCTGAAAAAAATCAGGGAAGAGTGATTCCGATGATCTTCCGGAAGAAATTTTGACATCAAAGAAATACTTTGTCTTGATTTTTCTCATCTTTTTCGTTAATTTCTTCAAGTTACATATTTACTATCATTTATCATAAGTTAGGAACACAATGTACACGACATTAGTTATCATAGAAATTATTATTGCTGTTCTGCTTATCCTTGTTATTCTGATGCAAAACAGCAAAGGAGGCGGATTAGCAGCTGGTTTTGGCGGTGGTAATATCGGCACCGTGTTTGGTGTCCGACGTGCGTCTGATTTTCTTTCAAAAGCGACAACGTATCTTGCTGCATCCTTCATTGTGATAGCGCTTGTTGTGAATTTATTCTTTTTACCGGGAAAAGGCAAAACTCAGGAAAGCGTGATCCAAACCGGACAATCGACAACACTTCCGCAACCGCAGATTCCGGTTCAATCACAGCCGCAGCAAACAAATCCATAATTTTAGATGGTGGAATATTTTCAAGCCCATAGAGATATACTGTGGGCTTTTTTTTTATTGTGACAAAAATTCCAAAAATATTATTTCATCTTACCGTTACCTTGGGATACCTCTTTGCTCAAACAAAGCCTGACTGGACAAATACTCAAAAAAATTCCATTGGTTTAGGTTTTTATTACGGCATCGGTCTCTCTCGCGTAACCTCCGATGAGGCTGATATTCGTGCATTTCTGGAATTTGCACGGAATGTTGAAGTGAAAGTTAAGAGCACATTCCAAAGGGAAGTGAACGAAGAAGGAAAAGATTTTTCGGAACAAACTCATCTTTCCATGGAAATGATCTCCGATGTCAGTTTGAAAGGTATAGCGATTACCGAGCGGTATAATGATACACTATCAAAAACATTCTACAGTTTGATCCAGTACAGGATGACGGAATATGATTCATTGATACAATTTCAGATTGGCCGGGAAATTGCATTGATGAAAATTCGGAATAAAATGCAGGAAGAAAAACGGCAGGAAGAACTGCGGTCCGAGAAAGTGATGCATCAGCAGGAGGAAGACCGTCAAAAAGAAGAACTTCGTGCACGCCAGGAAGAATTGATTCTTGAACAGAATCGGAGAATGCAGAAAGAGAAGGAAGCGGAATTGCACAAAAAGATTTATGGAGAATTTTTAAGGAGTGCACGTCCGGAAAAAGCAATTTCTTTCCGTAACGGCGAAATATCGAACGAAGAAAGTTCATTGTTATTGAAAGCCGGTATTGCACCGTTTAGATTCAACGGCGGAATGTATGCGTTGCGAATGGCAATGTTTGAAGTATCCGCTACGGCACTCTTTAGGAACGGAAAATTTTCACAGCAGGAAACATATATCAAGGTGCAAGTGCTTCCGGGTGTCGGAGAATTCACGAAAACAACCATCGCTCTCGGTGCTGTACAGGCCATCGGTCTTATTGCCGACAGCGGTTATCATTTCAAGCGATCAGTATATTCGGCTTTCATAGCCGGGAATATCACCATGCCGGAATATGCCTATTCAACATTTTCATTCTATGGCGATAAACGAAAGATCGGCATTGGTGTTACATCATTTCCTTTCTACGAACAGTTCAAGAACCATCTTGGATTTGTGATCGAGGTGAATTCTGTATTCGAACATGCATTTAGAAATTCAAAGAATAATTCCATTGTTGTCAACGGTGGAATTCGGCTGCAGGGAAGTGAGACATTCTCTACACAACTGGCGTACGAGGATTATGAACAATTTAATCTCACATTTGAATTTCAATTTTGAAAAAAGGAGCAACTTCTTTATATTGGTATGTCATCAATTGCACTCGTAGCTCAATTGGCAGAGCAGGACACTCTTAATGTCAAGGTTGAAGGTTCGATTCCTTCCGAGTGCACCAGAAAGTCCGATATTACATCGGACTTTTTTTATATGGTTCAATGGATCCTTGCCTAAAATTATCACCCATTTTCTTTCCATTTCGTATTTTTTTTTGTATTGTAGAAAAGACAGACGAAATATTTAACTATTGTCCATATGAAAAAATTCTCTTACCTCATTGTCCTTCAGCAGTTTCCGCCGATCTCAAATCCTGCTGAAAAGCCCTTAGAATTGTATCGGAATTTTATCCCCGAAACCATTCAGAATGTTGCTGCTGAATTTCAACGAACAAAAGCTGATGTAATCCAAAAGAACGGAACAATTCTTAGGGGCGGATTGTCCCATTTCCTTTCGACACCGTTGAAATCAGACAAGGATGAGATTATTCAACTGATAGAGGACAGCATAGAAAATACCGTTCAGCAGCTGGACGCTGCCCCGGTGCTTGCTTCCGTAGAGCATTCGCTGTGGAGAGTGATGGAGCCGCAGGAAGTGCCTTTGCAGCGCCAAATGGTCGGTGTCGTAAAAAGGCTATTGAAAAACGGACGAACATTTCTTGTTGATGCAGGATGTACCTTCGGCAAAAATATGGGTGACATTGCGGTCTCGCTTTTTTCGTTCGACGGATTTTCTACAGTACAATCATTGAAGTTGATCGTCGACCGGTTCCCGCGGGAAAAACAGTTTGCGCTCATCAACGGTTCATTCAATGCTGCGTTGATATCGATCGATCAGGAAACAACGACAGAGAAGAATCTTGTCGTGATCGATTTTGATTTCCATGACGATACGGTTATTGAGTTGCTCAATCAGCGTTTACCAGTTCTCTTGGATCAATTTGGCATAAAAAAATTCTCACTTTCCAAACAAGCGCTGCATAGTGTAGCTGGTTCCACGTTCCAGATCCGTTTTGGCATGAATGTTAATACCGTTCCGCTTGGTTCGGTGATCCTTTCGCTCATCGGTGAGAACGCCGAATTGGAAAATGCCATCACCAATGATGGTTCCGTTATTGTACTAGAACAACTACCGTGAAAATAAAAATCAGTGAAACTGAAACAGAGAGACGTGAACGCTTAAGTACGATCACGAAAGTATTGTTCAAAGAATATCCGAAACCTCAAACAGCACTACAGTATACCGATCCATTCCAGCTTCTGGTTGCAGTTATTCTCTCCGCACAATGTACGGATGCCCGCGTGAATATGGTTACTCCGCAATTATTTAGGCACTTTTCTTCGCCGAAGGATTTTGCCTCGGCAAACAGAAAAGAACTGGAAACATTGATACACTCGACAGGATTTTATCACAATAAAGCAAAGAACATCATCGGCTGCGCGCAAGCGTTATTGGATAACCATAACGGTATTGTTCCGGATTCTATGGAGGAACTGTTCCAATTACCGGGTGTCGGCAGGAAAACAGCGAATGTTGTTCTTGGTGAAGTTTTTGGAAAAACAGAAGGAGTGGTTGTTGACACTCATGTCGCACGTCTTTCTAATCGTTTAGGATTTACGGTTGAAGCCGATGCTGTCAAGATAGAATATGATCTGATGAAACTGATGCCGAAAAAACATTGGTACCGTTTTTCGCATACCTTAATCCTTCATGGAAGAAAGATCTGTTCGGCGCGAAAACCGCTGTGTGCAATCTGTTCCATAAAAAACCATTGTCCATCATCACTTGAAGAGGGAACTCGATGAATCGTAATGACGCATTGGCACTGATGCAAGAATGGACGCTCAACGAATCTCTGCGCAAACACATGCTGTGCGTGGAGACTGCGCTGCGTTCGTATGCAAACAAATTCGGTCACGATGAAGAACTGTGGGGGATCACCGGTTTGCTGCACGATTTTGATTATGAAAAATATCCGGAAGCTCCTGATCATCCTTTGAAAGGAAGTATCATATTGCAAGAGAAAGGATATCCTGAGGAGATGCGTATTGCTATACTTGGACATGCAAGTTATACGAATGTTCCGCGCGAATCACTTCTTGCAAAATCGCTGTTTGCTTGCGATGAGCTGTGCGGCTTTATCGTTGCCTGCTCATTGGTAAAACCGGATAAAAAAGTCTCTTCGGTGGAGGTCAGTTCCGTAAAAAAGAAATTGAAGGATAAAGCTTTTGCAAGGAACGTTAGCAGGGAGGATATTATCAACGGTGCCGCAGAACTGGCAGTCGATTTGGATGAGCATATTCAATTTGTTATCAATTCGTTGAAAGATAATGCGGAGAAGTTAGGATTGTAGTGTAGAAGTATTCCTGAAACTCTTTTATCCTAATCCCGTAACTTAAACATGTTTTTACAATTCACAAACTACTTACGGAGCATATAATGAAAAAACATCTATTCTATTTCTTCTTCACCGCAGTAGTGCTCACAATACCCCTTATATCACAGGAAAAGGATCAAGACGAATCGGACCGCAGGGAGTATTCCTATTGGAATCGAGTGAAACTTGGAGGTGCAGGCGGTGTTACACCTATTGCTGGAATGTTTGATAATAAAGAAATAGACAAATACCTTACCAGTGCCGGACTGCCAACTTTTGGTTCAGATCCTATGTATATGATCGGCGGAGAAGGTTATGGTTATATAATGTTCCTGAAAAATGTACGCATGGGCGGTTTTGGTGCTTCAGGGACAAGAACGGTAAATACGCTGCAAGCAATGTCAACGGGCGGGACAATAAAAAAAGAAGTTGAATATGATGTATCCTACGGCGGCTTTTTGATCGATTACGTTCAACCTGTTGCATATAAATTAGATATAGCGCTTGGAGCGACGATCGGCGGCGGTTCAGTGGATATTACTATGCGGCGCCACGATGACAAGTTCGATGCATGGGACACACTTTGGAATAATTTCAAAAATCCGAATTCTCAATCAACAAACTATACGCATCATATGAACGGTTCATTCGTTGTATTCACTCCACACGTGAATATTGAATACACGCTTTTAACGTGGCTGCAGCTTCGAATCGGCGCCGGATATCCGATCATGTTCTCTCCGGAATGGAAATTGGATGACAAGTATGATGTCAATGGAGTTCCGACGAAGATAAAACTTAGTGGATACACCGTTAATGCTGGAATAATGTTTGGATATTTCGGCTGGTAATTGAAGGGAGCTTTGTCTCTGCAGCTGTGTCACGAAATTAATGACCGTCATCTTTCGATGACGGTCATTTTAGTTTTAAAGCTTCTCGAAACGAGCCTGGAAGAAACGAAGATATTTTGGTTCATAGATCATTTTCAGTCCTTTTACGTTCTTCCGGTTCTGCCAAACCTCAAAGACTGATTCTACAGTTACATCGCAATGCGCCTGCGTATATACTCGGCGGGGGAACGTAAGCCGAACGAGTTCCAATTTGGGATAATAGTGATCTCCGGTCTCTTTATTCCGGCCGGCCGATACTATTCCGCGTTCCATTGCTCTGATTCCTGAATCAAGATATAATTCTGCGGCAAGAGTCTGTGCCGGAAATTTCAATTGTTCCACTTGCGGATAGAATTGTTTTGCATCCAAAAAGATCGCATGACCGCCGATTGGGCGAACGATTGGAACGCCGAGTTCAATAAGACGATTGCCGACATATTCAACCTGACCGATTCGTGCCTGCAGATGATTAAACTGGCAAGCCTCTTCGATTCCTCTGGCCATCGCTTCCATATCACGGCCAGCAAGTCCGCCATAGGTATGCAGTCCTTCATACACTACGACCATGTTCCGCGCCTCTTCAAACACTTCGTAATCGTTCATCGCGAGAAATCCGCCGATATTCACAAGCAGATCTTTTTTTCCGCTCATTGTAGCAGCATCGGAGTAGGAACACATCTCATGAAGAATTTCTTTGATGGTCTTGTTCTCATATGCCTTTTCACGTTTCTTAATGAAGAAAGCGTTTTCCATGGCCCGTGTTGCGTCAAAAACAACCTTAATCTTATTCTTTGATGCAAGCTGGTACACAGCACGGAGGTTTTCCATGGAGATCGGCTGACCGCCGGCCATATTCACGGTTGCACCGATGGTGATATAGGCGATCTTTTCCGCACCTACCTTGTTGATGAGATTCTCAAATTTATTAAGATCGACATTTCCTTTGAACGGATGCTCAGCCTGCGGATCATGAGCTTCATCGATGATCACATCGACAAAATTTCCTCCGGCAAGTTCCTGATGCAGACGGGTTGTTGTGAAATACATATTGCCAGGGACATATTGTCCGCGTTTAATCAGGATCTGCGAGATCAAATTCTCAGCACCGCGTCCCTGGTGAGTGGGGACAAGATATTTATACCCATAATATTCCTTTACCATATCTTCCAGATGATAATAATTCTCGCTTCCAGCATAGGCTTCGTCACCAAGCATCATCCCAGCCCATTGATAATCACTCATCGCATTTGTACCGCTGTCCGTCAACAGATCGATGTAAACATCTCGTGAACGTAAAAGGAATGTATTATATCCTGCTTCTTTTATCGTCAACTCACGTTCTTCCCGGGTTGTCATTCGTAATGGTTCAACCGATTTTATTTTGAATGGTTCCGCCCATGACCGTCGTTTTATTGTATCCATTGATGCTCCTCTTACATTGATTTTAGAAGGTGATTTCGTTACTTTCTTATGAATAGCACGGATAAATATACTGAACATGTGCTGATGAAACAATTTCATTCTCTCCGGACGGAAGGGATAGAAAGACCGGGTGACTGCATGAACAGATGCGCAGGAAAACGATGGCAAAGTCAAACCACTTTTCTCACCGGTGATGACAGATGAATAGCGGCATTAACAAATAGACAGGTTGCCGGCCTAAAATATGATAAACAGCTGCTGAATCTCGACAAAGGATCTTTATGACACTGGATGGAAGCTGGACTGCAATTATTGCTGAATTAAATGGACAAAATATCGACGAAGAATTTCTTTCTTTTATTACACTAACGATATCAAAAGATCAGTGTGAAATTCATTTGGGAGGAAATACCGATAAAGGTTCTATCAAATTTGTTCCGTATGTCGTTCCGATGGCATTTGATTTCACTTGCATTGAAGGAACAAACAAAGATAAGGTTATCAAGGCTATCTATAAAATTAGCGGCGGGTTCTTAATCGTCTGTTTTAATGTAGCCGGAGGGGAACGACCAAAAACATTCGTTTCCACTGCAGAAAATAAATACTCGGTAGTTCGTTATAAACGAGTTGAATAATGATCACGACAACTATCATCTCTTCTCTTGCATCAATCGTCGGTAATGAAAATCTCTTCACTTCTATAGAAGATAAGATCACCTATTCGTACGACGGTACACCATTGCATTCTCGGCTGCCGGAAGCTATTGTCCGGCCGAAGACAAAAGAACAGATCTCCGAAGTGCTCAAACTTGCTAATAGAGAAAAATTCGCTGTCGTGCCGCGCGGAACTGGAACAGGTTTGAGCGGCGGATCAATTCCCGTTGAGGATTGCGTCATCGTAGACATGTCGCAGTGGAATAGGATAATTGAAATTGATCCGGAAAATTTAACCGCATGGGTTGAACCCGGTGTCATTACATCCCAACTTCACCTTGAGGTAGAACGAATCGGTTTATTTTATCCGCCTGATCCCGGAAGTATGAATATCTGTACGATCGGGGGCAATGTTGCGGAAAATTCCGGAGGATTGCGCGGATTAAAATATGGCGTCACAAAAAATTACGTGATGGGACTGGAAGTTGTACTGCCGAACGGGGATATCATTTCCTGCGGCGGCAAAGCCGTTAAAGATGTAGCCGGATATAATTTAAAAGATCTGTTCATCGGATCTGAAGGGACGCTCGGAATCTTCACAAAGATCCTCCTTAAATTGATCCCAAAACCGCAGACAAGCAAAACGATGGTCGCTTACTTCAATACGCAATCGGATGCCGGCAGGACTGTATCGTCGATCATTTCTCAGAAAATCATACCTTGCACCGTTGAGTTCCTGGATAAAACGACGATACGCTGCGTAGAGGATTTTGCAAAGATCGGCTTGCCCACGGATATTGAATCGTTGCTGCTGCTGGAAGTGGATGGGCATCCTTCCGTCGTCGAAGAAGAAGCGCAGAAGGTTGTTGAGTGCTGTAAACAAAACAATGCTGTCGAAGTAAAGATTGCAGAGTCTGTTGAGGACGCGATGAAGTTAAAGACTGCTCGCCGCTCGGCTTTTTCTGCTCTTGCACGTTCAAGACCAACAACGATACTGGAAGATATTACTGTGCCGCGAAGTTCAATAGCAACGATGCTGGAAAAGATCGATGCCATTTCTAAAAAATATGATGTCCTCATCGGCACATTCGGACACGCCGGTGATGGTAACCTTCACCCAACGTGTCTTACCGACGAACGGAATCACGAAGAAATAGCCCGCGCAGAAAAGGCATACGAAGAGATATTTATTGAAGCGGTGAAACTTGGCGGAACGATCACCGGTGAGCATGGAACAGGTCTTGCGAAGAAAAAATTCCTTCATTTGGTGACGGGCTACACGGCGATCGATACCATGCGAACGATCAAGAAGGCGTTGGATCCCAACAATGTTTTAAATCCCGGTAAAGTTTTTGATATGCATTAGATTGTTTATTCAACTGCGACAATGCTTCATACAGCACGAACTCACGATGACCGGAACACTGTTTTCATGAATCCAAACATTTCAAATTTTAACGGGATCGACATTCCCAGCGATGACGTGCTGACCAACTGCATGCATTGCGGTCTGTGTTTGCCGGTATGTCCTACCTTTGCAATCACCGGAAGGGAAAAATCATCACCGCGCGGTAGAATCCGTTTGATAAAGGCCGTTGCGGAAGGAACCCTGGAAATGACCGAAGGGTTTGTTGATGAGATGAATTTTTGTCTGGATTGCCAGGCATGCGAAACGGCATGTCCGGCCGGTGTAAAGTATGGATCATTGGTGGAATCCGTCCGTAACCAGATGCGGATACAAGGGAAGGAATCGACAACAGCATTAACATTAAAATGGATCTTTCTGCGGAACGTCGTCTCAAAAAAATATCTGCTGAAACTTGTTGCACGCACGCTCGGCATCTATCAAAGCAGCGGATTAGAGCGACTAGTGAAAAAATCGTATGTCATAAAAAAACTGGCGCCGAAACTTTCAAAACTTCAGGAACTTTCCCCCAGAATTGATGGAAGATTTTTTGACGATATCTATCCAGAAATCGTAACACCGACTGTTGTGCCAAAATACCGGGTCGGATTTCTTTCCGGATGCATCATGAACGTTGCATTCGCCAAGATCAACGAAGACACGGTGAAGGTACTGCTTCATCACGATTGCGAAGTGATCATCCCAAAGGATCAAGTATGCTGTGGCTCGCTTCAGGCGCATAACGGGGATTTTGATATTGCCCGAACTCTTGCCAAAAAGAACATCGACGTATTTCTAAAATATGATCTTGATGCCATTGTCATGAATTCCGCTGGGTGCGGTGCATTGATGAAAGAATACGGTCATTATCTTCACGACGATCTGCTTTATGCAAAAAAGGCTGAGATTCTTTCTTCAAAGGTCAAAGATATCTCGGAATTCCTTTTTGAGATCGGTCTGAAGAAACCTGTGAAGGAATACTGTCACCGGGTATCATATCATGATGCGTGTCATTTGGTCCATGCCCAAAAAGTATCAAAACAGCCGCGCGAACTCATCCGGTCGATTCCGGGGATCGAATATGTTGAACTCAACGAAGCCTCATGGTGCTGCGGCAGTGCAGGAACATACAACATCATCCGTCATGAAGATTCAATGATAATTCTCGACCGGAAGATAGAGAATGTTAAAATTGCCGACGCGGAATTTCTCGTCGCGAATAATCCCGGATGCCTGACACAGATTGAATACGGCTGCGCAAACAATCACATAAAAACAAAAGTAATTCATCTTGCGACTCTTTTACGCGATGTGTACGAATTATGATCATTATCACTGCCATGAAATTGATCAATCGTAATTTTCCTTTCTTTTTCGTGCTGCTTCTTTTACCTGAGATCCTCTTCGGACAGATAATTAATGACGAATGCACAACTGCAACGACAATTTCTTCACTGCCGTTTACCATATCACAGAACACCCGTTTGGCATCGCCGAACATTTACGACCCGGCGCTGACCTGTCAGGACAGCGTGAAGAATGGAAAAACGGTTTGGTTCAAATATACCGCCGATACGTCCAGATTTATCGTATTCAATACTATCGGCAGTGAACCTGTCGCCGATTATGATATTATCATGGCAATGTTCATCGGCACATGCGGAAATCTTTCTCAAATACAATGCAACGACGATACACTCGATACTCGTCAATCGGCATTCGGAGTTTTTGTTACGGCAGGAACAACATATTATATCATGATCGGAGAATGGGGAGGCGGTGGTACCAACGGAGGTGTGCCGACCGGCGGAGATCTTATCCTGAAAGTGTACGTTCCGGAAATTCCTCCGCTCGTTCGCGGACCAAAGAACGGCATGGTCAATAACGGTGTCGTCACCAGTACGGATAATTTTTTAGCAACGACGGAAATGCCTACGGCACGTCCGAAAATAATAAAGCCGAACGTGAACAAACGGGTAGAAAAACTCCCGCTTCCAAAAAATATTGTGCCACCATTGGGACAATACGGGTCCAACTATTTTGAAGACCGGTCTTCACGTTCTGTTACCGAAACGATCTCACGGCCGGTGGCGATGCAGAATTTTGAAGGCATTCCGGAAACAAATTTTATTCCACCCGATCCGATGCTTGCCGTTGGACCGGACCATATCATGGTAGCCGTAAATTCAACATTCAGGATCTTCGATAAAAACGGAAATATCCTGAAGACGATCGATTCAGATCTGTGGTTCGATCAGGTGGTAAGCGGCGCAAGTACATTCGATCCAATACTGATGTACGATCACTTCGATCAACGGTGGATCTATGAAATGCTTCACGTTTCCGACAGCGAAAAGAAAGCATACATTCTTCTTGGAGTTTCCGACGATAGCAATCCGCTGGGACTATGGTACAACTGGGCAATACCTGCGAATATGATCGGCGATTCTGTTGTCTCAAACTGGACAGATTATGCACGGGTAGGATTTGATAAGGATGCGATCTATATCACCGGAAATCAATTCGGTTTTACAACCGATTTTTTTTACAGCAAATTGCGGGTCATACCGAAAAAACAATTATATCAAAACAATGCACATGCAATTTCCTGGAAAGATTTTTGGGATTTCCGGGATCCCGATAATCTGCAAACGGTGATCTTTGGTTTGCGTCCGAGTATTTCATTCGGAAATTCGGAAAAACAATTTCTCCTTAACGATTCACCATATTTTTTCGGCAACTTCTTTACTCTCTGGACCGTTGACAGCATCTTGACGAATCCATCCATCACTGCATCCAATGTACCGGTTGTTCAATATTTTCCTTCACCGAATGCGGATCAGTTTGAAGGAGGGCGGTTACAGATTGATGCACAAGGGGCGGACATACGAAATGAACCGATCTATCGCGACAGCGCATTATGGGCTGTGCATGCGGTGGCAAGCGGAACGCATAAACAATATTCTTCCGTTCGTTACGTTAAGTTCGATCCTTTCAATAAACATACTGTGGAAGATATCTCCTTTGGTCTGGAAGGTTATTGGCATTCTTATCCGGCGTTGATGATCAACAGCAAAGGGGAGATGACGATCACCTACAGCCGGTCAGGATCTGATGAATATGTCGGGGCATTCATGACGGGAAGAAAGAAGAACGACCCGCCCGGACTATCATCAAGCGTATCAGTCCATGACGGCAGGGGAAATTATGTTGTCGATTTCGGCACCGGAAGAAACCGTTGGGGAGATTACAGCGGCATTGGATTGGATCCATCCGATGGAATATCCATTTGGACACATACGGAATTTGCCGCGGCAAAAAATACCTGGGGGACATGGGTTGCCAGAACACTTCTTGGTCCGGTATCAGGAAGTAAATTGACGGTGAACAGAACCTATGTGAACTTTGGAACAAAGAATACCGGCACAACGAGCGATACCATTTCAATTACGTTGACGAACGATGGTGTTGACACGATGTTCATCTCATCGTTAACGACAGCAACAGGACAGTTTAAGATTGTTTCACTTCCACAATTTCCGGTTAGGATCCCAAGCCTTGGAACATATTCATTGCGAATATATTTTGCACCGACGTCCTCGGGAAAAATCTCGGATTCAATAATGTATTGTTCGACTCAGCCGTGCATTGTTCCTAAGACGTTAGTCACATTGACTGGGACAGGGTTCCAAATGGTACCCGCCCAGCAGGGGACTCTTTATGCATCGTCGAATGCTGCTGATGGGGGAAATTTATATTCCATCAATTCGGCAACCGGAGAACCGACGTTCATAGCAAGAACAGGATTATATCAAGTAACAAGTTTGCGCGTACATCCGGTAACGAAAGAATTGATCGGACTGGATCCTACGGGAACTGCAAACGGGGGAGTGTTATATCGTATCAGTGCAACGGGATCCAGTCTGCAAAAGATCTCAAGCATCGAAATAACGAACATTAAAGGATTAACATTCATCGATGATTCGCTGGCATACTTTGCAGATTTTAACGGACGGATCTTCCGAGTGAACATTTATTCCGGTACGACGAAACAAATTACCGCAACTGGTCTGCGTATCGGAGGACTTGCCGTGAACCCAACCGATGGTTCACTGTGGTTTTGTCTGCGTGCAACTTCGGGTATTCTGGACGGTATATATAAATATAATTTTACGGCAGACGCATCTGTGCTCGTTGGACAAACCGGTCTCGGAATGGCGAATGCTGATCTTATCTTTGATAAAAGCGGGACATTATATGTGCTTGCCGGTATCAATACAGCACAAAATAAATTATTGGTCATCGATACGGCCAACGGTTCCGCGAAACATGTATATGAAATTGGGAAATCAAATATTGCAGCAATTGCATTGAATCCTGATGCGGTGGCAGAAATACTGAATGAGCAAGCTACGATCCCTGCCGAATTTTCATTGCGGCAAAATTATCCCAATCCATTCAATCCTTTGACGGTGATTCAATATTCACTCCCCACATCTTCAATGGTTAAGCTTATCGTGTACGATGAACTGGGCAGGATTGTTCAAACTTTGGCAGAAGGGATCAGACCGCCGGGCATCCATCGCGAATATTTCGATGCAACCGGTCTGGCTTCCGGAATATATTATTATCATATCTCTGCCGGCAATTTCACCAAAACGAACAAAATGCTCTTTCTAAAATAGGATCAAATGATACAATAAATTATTATCGTTCCTTGGTCAATCTTTGTATATTCCAGTGTGATACGAAAATATATTTCCATATTGCTCCTGGCCGTATTAATGTTCGATGCCGGCGGATTTATTTTCGGATGGCACGTACGTCAGTGGATCCATACAATCGTTATTGACAGCATTATCCATTCCGGGACATTTTCTTCAGACCTTACTATCATCCGTCTCACCCAAGAACAATTTGACGGCGTTAAAATTCATGACCGGGAATTCAAAATCAACGATGCAATGTATGATGTTGTTTGGATTGAACGAAACGGAAACGATCTGACGCTCTACAGTTTCCGTGATACCGGTGAAGAGAATCTGATTGTCGAATTTATGGGCTTCATAGCGAAGAAGACGAGTGAAGGTAATTCTGCCATGAATGTTAGCATGCAGTCGCTACTCGTCGGTTTTGTATTCTTTGCTCCCGAGCACAACGTGCAACTTCATATACGGTATACAGACCAAGAGTTTCCTTTCTGCTTGCAGCGGGAACCGCTGTATCAGTTAAAACGGGTTGATATTCCGCCGCCGCGAACATTCTCCGCCTAAGTATTTCCACTATAAATATTTCCAATTATCTGAATGTTGGAACCGTCATAATATTTTAGATACGGTCTTCCGAGCATCTATGGAAAATATTTTTATCGTTAAGTATTAAACTGAGACATCTGAAAAATCTCACATCAATGTCATTCCGCCTACGGCTCGTAGAGAATGACAATGGACAACCTATTTTTCAGATGTCACAAACCATTATTTTATAAGGGAAATGTATGAAGCAATTTTTCAAGATTGTACTATATACCGGATTGATCTTCACCGGTCTATCGGCACAAGAGAACATCAGTCCCGGTTCAAATGACAGCACAAAAAATTTTCAAATGGATGAAATGGTCGTTACCGGAACACGTACCTTGAAAAAAATCATTGATATCCCGTATTCCGTTGACCGTATCAACAATTATGAATACCGCTATGAACGCAAAAACTCTGTCAGCGACGTACTCAGCGGCATTCCTGGTCTATTCTTTCAAAACAGATACGGAAACCACGACGTCAGAATTTCCATCCGCGGATTCGGTTCACGATCGAATTCGGGAATACGGGGTGTTCGGATTTTACTCGACGATATACCGGAATCCGAACCGGATGGACAGACACGCATCGAAGCGATCGATTTTCATTCGATTGGCCGAATCGAGATCGTGAAGGGGAATGCATCCTCTTTATATACGAATGCTCCTGGAGGCGTCATCAACTTCATCAATGATATCGATTTCACAGAAAGTCATGTCGTGCAGTTCAATGAAGTAGCATCGTTCGGGACCAGGAACAACGGTTTGAAACTTGCGTTGAAAGGGGACGGATATAAGTTCCTGACAACGTACACGTATCATGCGGCGGACGGCTACCGACCTCACAGCAATGATTATTGGAATATTGTCAACTCCGTCTATGAAACGCTTCCCAATGAAGATTCGAAACTGTCGCTGTTGTTCTATCATGTGGATGGGTTGATCAAACTTCCCGGCTCGTTAACGCAAAAACAGTATGATACAGACCCGATGATGGGGAATCCGCGCGATGTTGGCCGGGACGCGAAGCGGGTCACAAAAAAGGGACGCATTGGAATCCGTTACAACACCGTATTCGGTGAAACAAGGAACAATGAGGTCGAGTTGACCGCCTATGGTACGATTAAGTACTTTGAACGGACCGCAGCAACGTATCGCTACATGAATCGCAATGGTGTCGGCGGAAGCGGACGCTGGATCCATAAAACGTCGGTCGAAAATTTGCCGTTGGAAGTTTCTACCGGTGTTGATCTTTTTCATCAATATGGACCGATCGAAGAATATCAGAATTTCGGCGGAAAGAAAGTTGAGCCGGTAATCCTTCTAACGGATGAGACCATTGATAATATCGGTGCTTATTTCCTAACGACATTGTCTGTCATTCCCGATAGATTCGATGTGATGTTGACCGGTAGACAGGATAAAGTCATCTTCGATCAGGTGGACAGAAATCTCGAGGTGCGGAATGCTAAACGCGTATTCGAAAAATTCACCCCTAAAATCGCATTAAACTATAAGATCACACCAGTGATCGGACTCTTCACATCATTCGGATATTCGTTCGATTCCCCTGCCGGGAATGAAATGGAAAATTATCCGCTCAGTTCGAATTTTCCGAAATTGATCAATCCAGACCTGCAGCCACAGTATTCCCAAAATGCGGAGATAGGAACGAAAGGTGTGATCATGACGGACGGCGAGTATTTTTCACAATCACGGTTTGAACTGGTGTTGTTCAACAGCAATATTCAGGATGAGATCGTGCCGTTCTCCATCGGCAGCACGGTCTTCTACAGGAATGCTGCTGAAACAAACCGAAACGGAGTTGAACTGGGATTATCCACGATGGTGCTCCCTGGTCTCACGATGAAGTTTACCTACACATTCTCGGATTTCACCTATTCGGATTATACAGCACGTACTTATAATGCATCGGGTGATACCATCAAGGACAAGTCCTTTTCAGGGAAGGTCGTTCCGAGCGTACCGGACCACAATGTTTTCACCAACTTCGCGTATCAGCACAGGATCACGGATGCGGTCACCGGATTTGCGAAACTGAACTATAATTTCGTCAGCGGCATGTATGTGAACGATGAGAACTCATCCCGTTCCGGCGATTACCGTATCATCAGTTCTACAGTTGGAACGGATATCGTTTTGGGCAGGATGAATCTCCTTGTTTCCTGCGGGATAAATAATATCTTGAATACATCACACATCGCTTTCATCAATATCAATTCCGACCGGATGGAATATTATGAAGCCGGCGAACCGCGAAATTATTTCATGTCACTCAACATAGGATATACACTCTAGCATGAAAAGATCCTTACGATCCATGGTACTGATCATTGCAGGGTTCGCCGTTTGCGCAATTGCGCAGACTGCGAACCGGCAAACCTTTTCATTGCCGGTAAATTTCAGAATCTATCCCAGCGCAATAACACAAACTGAAGTATTTGTTGTGCAGCATCCTTCCCAAGCAAACCTGCTCTTTTCCAGTGCAAATACTATCAATCTCGCCACGGGATTCATCAGTGAAGGAATCTACATTTCGAGTGATGGCGGGATTACGTGGAGCGGATCGGATACATGCAAAACCGGTAACACTACACTGTTCCATCGCGGAGATCCGGGAATTACGATCGATAAAAATGGGAAATTTATCCTGACACGATTGGGTTTTCAAGACGGATTATTCTCTCACTTTTCTACGGACAACGGAGTTACATGGTCATCGCAGCGAACCATTGCATTGGAACGGCAGGATAGAGCGACGACGATTAGTGACAACAATCTAAATAGTAATTATTACGGCCGTTCATACACAGCATACGTTGAATTCCTTCCTCCATTTCCGGTTAAACTGTCCTATACTACCGATGGAGGATCTTCGTGGTCAACTCCGCTGCAGGTGAATAATCCTTCACAGCGCAGTCAGGGAGCGGAATTATGTACAGGAATCGACAGCACCATTTTTGCTGTATGGGCCGGTGTACAATCAGTTTCACCGTACACAGAAGACTTCATCGGATTTGCCAGATCGGTGAACGGAGGGAATACATGGAGTGTGAATGAACAATCGATCGATATGAACGGCATCCAGGGAGTATTGACGCAGAAAGCATCTATTCGTGTAAATGGAATGCCGAAACTTGATGTTGACCGGACAACCGGAAACCGGCGCGGCTGGATCTATATTGTCACCGCACAAAAAAAATTCTCTCCTGCAGGAAATGATCCTGATATCGTTCTTTACCGTTCCTCAAATAATGGACAGTCATGGTCGCAGGGGATACGAGTGAATCAAGACCCGTTGAACAACGGTAAGATCCAATACTTTCCAACTGTCCATGTTGACAATGCAGGAGGTGTCAATGTGCTGTATTACGATGATAGATTTACAACAAGTGATTCAACCGGAATAGTCCTTTCCCGTTCAACAGATGGAGGGACATCGTGGAACGATTTTCTGGTAGGCGATCATAATTTTAAACCGCAATCCATCGGCGGACTTGGACAGGGATATCAAGGTGACAATATATCGCTTGCAAGCGTTGGATCGACACTGCTACCATTATGGATGGATAATTCGAGCGGATTGTACCAATTGTGGACTGCAAGAGTTCCTATCTCATCACTCGTATCCGTGAAAGTTCCACAACAAATTCCTTCGGAATTTCGTCTTGAACAAAACTTTCCAAATCCATTCAACCCATCAACGACAATAACATATCATCTTCCGGAACAGTCATTTGTTTCGTTAACGATGTATGATCTTTTGGGGAATAAAATAGAAACGCTTGTTCAAAGTGAACAGAGTGCGGGACAACATTTTGTACACTTTTCTGCAGAAAATCTAATGGCAAGCGGAGTGTATCTATACAGACTGGATGCAGGGAAGAACACCACATATAAAAAAATGATGATCCTGAAATAACATTCCGTTACCGCTGTAAGATCATTTTTCCGCTTCTTACAAATTCGTCGGCAATAAGACGGTAGAAATAAACACCGCTGCTTGCATTGCCTGAATTCCATTGGATGCTATGACTGCCTTCCTGTTGCTCAGTATCAACCAATGTTTCAATCTTACGCCCTAAAAGATCATAAACAATAATCGACACTTTTGTCCTTTTTTGTAATTCATAAGAGATCGAAGTGGTCCCGTTGAAAGGATTGGGGAAGTTCTGTTGTAAAGCATAGTGCAGATCGTTATTCATTTCGGATCCAACAGAAAGAATTTCCTGATTGAACTTGAACAAAGCGCCGTTACGTCCGACCATATATCCATTCCGTTCATCGGGGAAAGAAATGTCGTAGACGGTACTCTGCTGCGGTACAATTATTTGCTGCCACGTTAAACCCTGGTCGGTCGTTTTAAGACACATTGCGGCTATTCCCATGGGAACCCATCCCTCTGTTGGAGTTCGAAATGCGAACGCAGTGGGTTCACCCCATATCATTGTGTTTTCGAATGTCCAATTTATGCCTCCATCGATTGTCCGTAAAAATCCGGCACCCGATTGGTCAATATCGCTCATTCCGCAAAACACATGCAGTGAATCAAAGTAATGCAAATTAAAAACAGGGTCTCCGCTGACGATCTTCGAACGCCACGTTTCGCCACCGTCAGTCGTTCGCCAAATAACACCGGCTATTTCTAACTGTCCTCCTACGGCATATCCGTATGATTTGCTAAAAAATTTTATTTTGTAGATAGGAAATTTGTGTCCCGAACTATCACTTACTTTGGACCATGTCTTTCCGCCGTTAATTGTTTTAACAATGGTACCGTACGAACCTCCCATGAATCCTGTTAATGAATCAAGAAAGACGATAGAACGAAAAATGGTGCTGTCAAATCGCTGAATGCTCCAATTTTGTCCGCCGTTTGTTGTGTGTAAAATATTTGACCCAAACCACGAAGTATCATCCACAGGATATTGAAATTCGATAGACCAGAGATCATTTACTGTGCGAACGAAAATATCCGGAATTTCACCACTTCGGCCTGAAATCAGTTGATTCCATTTTGCGCCGCCGTTTGTTGTGTTCATCAATGTTCCGTATTGCCCGGCGATCCAGCCTCTTACACTGTCAATAAAATAGACTCTGCTCAGAGTATTCAGTGTTGGTTTTGGGAGGGCGGTCCAGTAGGGGATTTGTAAAGAAAATGCTGAAGAATGTACGCAGAACAGGATGAAAGCCATTTTAAAAATGAGTTTCATTGATTTTGGAAATACAAAAATATGTGGTCCCTTGGTCATAACTTCCTTACAATATAAAAAAAACATCCGTATTCCTCAGACCAATAGAGTAAAATAAATTTCAAATTATGTTGAACACGCTTTACTTTGTTATTCACTAACCCTATATTCAGATAAAGCTATCGTATTCCATTTACCATCATAAACAGGAGGTTTAATGAGACAAATAATCTACACTGTCTCTTGCTGCATAGTACTTATCGCACCATTTGCGTTTGCACAGGCACCGAACGATGAATGCGCCAACGCAACAGTCGTTTCCGCACTTCCATACAACACAACACAAAATACAAGATTAGCAACGGTGAACGTGAATGATCCGAACATGAATGGAACATGTAATGATTCTGCCGCTGTCGGAAAATCTGTTTGGTTCAAATATACTCCTGATGTGGATCGTTTTGTGTATTTCAGCACCATTGGAAGCACTCCTACCGCAGATTTTGATATTATGATGGGTATTTATACAGGTACATGCGGTTCGTTGACGCAAGTTGGCTGTAATGACGATGCTCAAGGTGCACGCCAATCCGAATTGTTTATGAAAGTTACTGGTGGTACCACGTACTACATTCTCGTTGGAGAATGGCATGGCGGTGGAACAAGCGGCGGCGTTCCGACCGGAGGCGATCTGGTGTTTAAAATATATGAAGGAGCAGCACCGACGTATGTGAAAGGGCCAAAATTTGGGAATGCTCCAACCGGAGTAACGGTGAACACAAATAATTTCACTAATGCAATGGTATCAGACGATGAACCGTCGGCTGATAATGGATTGGTAGTTCCGTATCACCCGGATATCGTATATCCCGCATTATCGACGATTGCACCGAATAAATATAAAAATGAACTCAACGAATCCATCCAATCTTCGAATTATATAGAGGATGTTGTTTCTCCTTCATCAGCGGAAGTTTCAATCGGCCGTCCAGTAATACAAAAAGGGTTCCAGGGATTTCCAATGGGAAATAATATTCCGCCCGATCCGATTATGGCAGTAGGACCGAACCACGTAATTGTGATGATCAATACTTCATTCAGAATATTTGACAAAGCAGGAACAATACTAAAAACAATTACTGCTCAGAATTTTTTCAATACTATAGCTCCAGGAACCGGTCCGAACGATCCGCAGATCATCTATGATCATTTTGCAAACCGATGGGTAATGATGTGGATGACTTCTCCCACGGCGACAGACCACAAACACCTTTTTGCCGTTTCCGAAAATTCCAATCCAATCGGTAACTGGTATCAGTGGAACACATCAGCAATTGCTGTCGGCGATTCGCTGACGCCAAATTGGGGTGATTATCCTGCCCTTGGATATGACAGTGTTGCTTTATATCTCACTTCACGGCAATTCTCTCTTTCCGCAGGCACGTATGCGTACGGTAAATTACGTATCATACCGAAAGCACAAATGTATGCCAATACCGCCGCCGCTATTACGTATACTGATTTTTGGGATTTCCGCGATCCGGAAACTAATGTAGCGTTCGATGGATTAAGACCTACAAATGCTTATACGTACAACAATAAAGCATTTCTTTGCAATTTATCTCCGGTAAATCCAACGAATTATATGACATTGTGGACATTGAGCAACCCGATTGGTGCCAATGCTGCATTCACCACGGATAAAATTATTGTTAACCAATTTCAATCACCCCCATCGCCGCAGCAGTTAGGCGGAGGTACTCCGGTGTTGGAAAGCGGCGGAAGAAATATCCGTGCTAATGTTATCTATCGCGACAGCGCGTTGTGGATTGTTCACTCGGTTGCTTCGGGATTAAACAATGCATATTCCGCTGTTCGTTATGTAAAGGTCAATGCATTCTCGAAAACAAAACTGGAAGACGTAGCGTTTGGAGCCGCCGGCTATTGGTATCTCTATCCGGCAATTGCAGTAAATAAAAACCAGGATGTAATGGTTACCTATTCACGTACCGGAGTCTCCGAATATGTAGGGGCTTATATCTCGGGACGAAAAAAGAATGACCCTGCTGGCTTATCAACAAGTGTTACTATGAAAGAGGGAGCGGGGAATTACGTTCTTACGTATGGCGGTACAAGAAACCGTTGGGGTGACTATAGCGGTATAGCGGTTGATCCGGCTGACCAGACAACTATGTGGGCACACACCGAATACGCTTCCGGAGTAAATACCTGGGGCACATGGGTTTCTTCAGCTAAGATCGGTCCTCTTGCAGGCGGTATCTTTGCTATCAACCGTTCATTCCTTGAATTTGGTACAAAAAATGTCAATCAAAATAGTGATACTCTTTCACTGATAATCACTAATGACGGATTGGATTCTTTAACCATCACGGACATCTCTGTTCCTGCAACCAATTATACCGTCATCGGGAAACCAACTATACCATTTAAACTTCCCAGCGAAGGTGTTCTGGAATTGAAAGTGTTTTTTAAACCGTCATCCGGCGGACCGAAAAAAGATTCGATCATGTTTACAACAAATGATCCGAACTATGCAAAGTTCAAATTCAGTTTATCGGGAGCAGGGTTCCAGATTTTGAAAGCTGTTTCCGGTACTTTGTATGCCGGCAGCGGAAGCACGGACGGAGGAAACCTTTATGCCGTCAACACACTTAATGGTGCGCCGAAGCTTGTCAGCAAAACAGCTGTTTCGCAGATCCATAGTTTGCGAGTTCATCCGAAAACTAAGGAACTGATCGGTTTCAATAATGCCGGTTCTGCAAGCGGAGGAGCATTCTATCGCATCAGCAGTGATGGCGTTAATTATCAGCAAATGTCTGTTACGACCACGGCCAATCTTAAAGGACTGGCGATCTATAATGACTCTATGGCCTATACTGGCGCATTCACCGGTATTATTTATACGGTGAATCTTAACACCGGTGTATTAACGCAGTTGGGTACAAACGGATCTACACAGCGACCGGGCGGACTTGCACTCAATCCTGTGAACGGGTCACTCTGGATGTCGCTTCGTAATACCGGTACGGGCGGTGCACAGGATAATATCTACAAAGTAAATAGGACCACGGGAATATCAACATTGGTTGGTAAAGCTAATGTCGGTATTGGAATTATTGACATCGTTTTCGATAAGAACGGAAAATTATACGGTTTAAGCGGCACGGCAACGACAAACAACCAATTGCTGGTCATCGACACGACAACTGGAGCAGCAACGATTGTCGGCGATCTTGGAAAATCTGATATTCAATCGATTGCTCTTGATCCTGATGCCATTGCAGGCGTTGCAACTCAGATAGCCGGAAAGATTCCGACGGAATTCATGTTAGCACAAAATTTCCCGAATCCGTTCAATCCGACTACAACCGTACAATTCAATATCCCAATCATGACGAACGTGACGTTGAAGGTCTACGATGTCATCGGACGCGAAATAGCGACACTGGCTGAAGGAATTCATTCTGCCGGTTCCTATTCTGTTCAATTCGATGCAACATCGCTTTCAAGCGGCGTTTATTATTATAAACTCTCCGCCGGATCATTCTCTAACATTAAGAAGATGTTGATCCTGAAATAACGGTCACATTCACCAAAGAAATATTAAAGGGATGCTTCGGCATCCCTTTTCTTTTTCACCGTTCTCTGTATTTTCCAAAAAAAAATAACCTGTTGCAATTGTTTTTATACAGTTGCATCTATCGTGTTCAAATCTTACTTTGGCCTCATAATCTTTCATAAGGATCACCATCATGTCTGAATTTGATCGTCGTAAATTTCTATCGTCATCATTGTTGTCTGGTATTGCCGCAGCAGCTCTCCCGGAAATACTTTTCCCGCAATCGAAACAAAAAGAGATTCGCAAAGCCGTTGTGATCAGCAGCGGGAATGGTTTATCGGCAACGGCAAAAGCGATGGAGATGATTCAACGGGGGAGCGATGCGCTCGATGCTGTAGTTGCCGGCGTCAATATTGTCGAAGACGACCCGAATGATATGTCCGTAGGCCTTGGCGGACTGCCGAATGAAAACGGAATCGTGGAACTGGATGCTTCAGTCATGCATGGACCGACACATCGTGCCGGAGCGGTCGCATCGCTAAGAAATATCAAAAACCCTTCGTCAGTTGCGAAAGTTGTGATGGAAAGAACAGATCATGTTCTATTGGTAGGAGAAGGAGCTTTGAACTTTGCGCGAATGCATGGATTTAAGGAAGAAAATCTGTTGACCGAAGAATCTCGCAAAATGTGGGTCAAGTGGAAAGAACATCTCTCCACGGAAGATGATTATCTGCCGCCGCACACAATTGATGACAGGAACATCGGTTCTAAGTTTCATGAAGTAATGCAAACATATGGTACGATCAATTGTCTCGGTAAAGATCTCAACGAAAATATTTCCGGTGTGACAACTACCAGCGGACTCTCTTACAAGATCCCTGGACGCGTAGGAGATTCACCAATCATCGGTGCAGGTTTGTATGTTGATAATGAGATTGGCGGGGCTGGTTCAACGGGCAGGGGTGAAGCTAATCTTGTCAATTGCAGTTCGGTGATGGTGGTTGAGTTCATGCGCCAGGGGAAATCACCCGAAGAAGCTTGTTTATTGGCATGTAAACGAATTGCCGATAACACAAAAATGAAACGCCTTCAGAACGATGATGGTAAACCGAATTTTAATGTTACATTCTACGCATTGAACAAAAGAGGAGAATACGGAAGCGCCTCAATTTGGAGCGGCGGATCATTTTGCGTAAACGATGGCGCCATAAATAAAAAATCTGATTCTGCATATTTATGGAAACGTTAGTAAGGAAATTGAAAGTTGATACGAAATATCATCTGACATTGCGGTATGTCAATATAGTTGCTTTGATATACATTACTGCGGTTGGTTCCTCCGCATTTTATCCGCAGTGGTTTACTTGGGGTTTATCATCCTTACAAGTTTTCAGTCCGTTAACAGTAATTCTTTTAACGGTATGTATGGCATTGTTCCTCATTCCTGCCGTACAATATGTATTGCTTCGTAACTATACTCGTTTTATCTATCGGTACGATCTACTAAAATTACGCAATCAACGAATCGTAAGTCTTTCAACTTTTGTGCTTCTTTTGTTTTGTTTTTGGTATTTCAACCAGAAAATGTTTTTCCTTGGTGACGGATATCTGCTATTAAGAAATCTTCTATTGTTCACAACCCCT
>CAJBTU010000090.1 GCA_903958625.1 uncultured Ignavibacteriota bacterium
GGCGGAATACGCAAAGATAGGGCCCGATGAATTTCCCGCTGAACAAAAATGGAACGGCAGTTCTTCATTTCCTCATGTGTTCGATCCCGAGAAAAAATCAGAACAGATTATGGGAACGCCGTACGGTGATCTTTATGTGATCGATTTTTCTCTTGCGGCAATTCGAGGTGAAAAATTAGGACAACGCGGCGTGACGGATGTTCTGTGCGTCTCACTTTCAAATTGTGATTACATCGGCCATGGGTACGGTCCGGACAGTCATGAATTATTGGACCTGCTTGCAAATACCGACCGTGGATTGGGAAAATTATTTGACGAACTGGATAGAACGGTTGGGAAGAACAATTACGTAGTAGCACTAAGTGCCGATCATGCCGTGTGTCCCTTGCCGGAATTTAATTCGCAGTATCGGAATATAAATGCAAAGCGGTATATCTATGCAACGGATATCAAACCGAAACTTGATTCCCTTGCATCATTATTAAAATATGAACTGGATACATCAGAAGACATCTTCATTAAGAACAGTTTCATTAACTATGCATTAGCATCGAAAAATGGATGGGATAGTGTGAAACTTGAAAATGAAATCACGAAAGGGTTCCTCAATATTGAAGCATTTGCCGGTATATATTTCCGGCATGAATTGACGAGCAAAGAAAAGTCCGATAAGCCGTACATCCAAAAATACCGGAACAGTTATTATCCCCCGCGCGGCGAGGATTTCAAATACCGTATTCGGGAGAATTGCATCATTTCATCACGCACAACGGGAACAACCCATGGGTCACCATATACCTATGATACACACGTTCCGCTAATATTCTGGTGGAATGGCGCCGTGTCCAAAAAAATCTCCCGCGAAGTTCATTCGGCCGATGCCGCACCGACGCTTGCCAAGATAGCCGGATTTCCTGCTCCGAAGAATCTTGACGGTGTTCCGTTGCCGGAAGTTGTGAAATAAAGTATTAGCAAACATCAGAGCTCTGTTTCGAATCATCGTACATCGTAAAGATTTTTGTGCCGAAACTCACTCCCAAAATAATTCTCGAAGGAACACGTCTGACGCACAAGACCGATCTTGCCTTTGCGTTGAACGAGCATCCCCGCATTGTCGGTCCCAGAAAGTACCGGTATCATTCTCCGCTTGTTTCGGCGGAGTGGTGTGCCTTCACCAATTTCCCCTGGGGAAGAGGATTGATAAATTTCGATCTTACAGAAGAACAACAGGCGATGGAAACGTATCACACCTGGCTCCGGCTGTTTGAACTTCAGCGCTATTATTCCTGGATCGTCGATCGTTTTCACATTTCAACGATGATGCACCAGCGGAAATATTGCGGAAGGAACTATGACCTCGGGTGGATCGAGGAACGGCTGCTTCCTCTCGGATTTCACCTTGTATTCTGTCATCGCTCGCCGGATTCGTTTGAACAGGCAAGAAGAAAACGGATGAAAGTTTCCGGCAACCCAAAACAATACGACGATCTCAGTGTTTTTCTGGAAGAACAGGAAATATTGAGGGAACTCGTCGATCGGTCTCTCCTGCCAAAACTATATCTCGATGTCTCAGGAAACGCTATTCAAGGTTTGTCGGATTCAATTGCCGATTGGTTGGAGACAACGGGCAGATTATACTCCCGATCGTAAATACTCTTACCCGTTTCATGTCACAATCCTGACTAGCTCTCTTGACTCCCTCATTTTGAAGTCTTAAATTACATGTGGTTTAGTGGTTCAATTAAAACCGTTACTTTAAGTATAGTAGGTTTTTCGTTGTGGCTATTCATTGGTTATCGAGGAAATTGTGAAGCGATTTTATTTCATCCTTTTTATTGTGTTTTTTGCCGGAATCCTGCAGGCGCAGCAGACATCGGGAGAGCTGCAGGAAGAGCAGGACTATGCATTTGCGTTCGGGCTTTTTGACGATAAATTATATCAACTTTCATTTGAACAATTTAAAAAGTTCATCGATCAATATCCGAACAGCGTAAAAAGACCCGATGCGATCTTTCTTTCGGCAGAGTCCCAGTTTCGGCTGAACCAGTATCAATCTTCTGTTTCCATCTTCAAAAATTTTACCCAGGATTATCCGAAGCACAAACTCCGGCTTGACGCACTTTTTCGTCTCGGTGAAATGAATTATGCGTTAACGGCGTATAAGGACGCGATGTTGTATTATCGCGAAGTCTACGAAAAATTCCCGCTCAACGATCAGGCTGGCGAAGCTGCCTATTGGGTAGGAGAATGCTATTTGAAACTCAATGATATCGCAAATGCTCAGATCTATTTCAAAGTCAGCTACGAGCGCTATCCAAAACATCGTTTAGTAGATTATGCTCTTTATTCCATCGGTTGGACACATGAGCGGAAAAAAGAATATGCAAAAGCGATTGAAGTATACCAAAAATTAATGACGGAAAAGAAGGAGAGTGATCTTCTTTCCGCAACAATGGTCCGGATCGGCGAGTGCTATTTTCAATCACATGATTATAAAAAATGCATTGAATATCTCACGCAGGTGCAGTCCGTATTAACCGATTCAACGGAGGTTCAGCGGAGCGAATTTCTCATCGGTGAATCATACTATAGTCTTACCGATTATGCAAAAGCAAGGTTACAGTACGGCGCATTCTTGCAGAAATATCCGAAAAGCATCATTTACCGTGATGTGAAGTTTTCCTATGCCTGGACATTTTTGAATCTCAAGGATTATGAACAGGCGGCGCAATTGTTTGGCGAACTTTCAATAGGAAACGATGACATTGCTCATAAGTCAATGTTCCGGAAAGGGCGTTCGCTTCAATTGAGCGGAAATATTGACAGTGCATTGACAACCTATCTGGCAACCGTTGCGGCACGGCCGACGGGGGAATTTTCCGACAATGCTCTCTATGAATCCGGAATGATCTATTTTGAAAAGAAAGATTACGCGAAAGCCCTTGAATCGTTTCTGCAGATCACAACGAAATTCAAACAAGGCGATGTGATAGCCGATGCTTTGAGAATGGTCGGGGAGACCTATCTTGCACAAAAGAAATTCGATAGTGCGTTGACTGCTTTCCGCAGTGCGGGGAAGGCTGAAACGGCGAATCCTTCAATGAAAAGCGATGCTCAATTCCAGGAAGCGTGGGCGTTGTATAAAATGAAGAAGTTCTCCGATGCAGCAAAGTTATTTGAACAATATGCCCGACGCAATGCAAAACAGCCCCAGAATGCCGAGGCAAATTTTTGGGCGGCGGAATCGTATTTCCAGATACAGAAATTTCTGGAAGCGGAACGCTTTTACGCTGAATCATTGAACGACCTCCCTGATTCAAAAAAGGCGGACGCTCAATATGGCTTGGCGTGGTCATATCTGAAGCAGGGAAAATTCCTTCCTGCCGCCAATACCTTTGAGAAAGTGGTCGGAATTGATTCTGCAAAAAAATATACGCAGGATGCACAACTTCGAATCGCAGACAGTTATTATGCCGCCAAAATGTATGAAAAGGCAAGTGATGCCTACCGGAATTATATCAGATCAAATCCGGCGGCAACGAATAATGATTATGCGTTGTATCAGGTGGCGAACGCCGAATACCGTACCAATAATGATAAGGAAGGGATTGCGCGGTTCACCGAACTCATGAACAAATACGCCAGGTCGCAGTATGTTGATGATGCTCAATACGGAATAGGACTCATTCATTTCCAGAACAAACGGTATCAACAGGCTATTACCGAGTTTGAAAAACTGATTAAGAATTTCCCCAAAAGCGAAATGGCTTCGCGGTCTCAATACAGTATCGCCGATGCATATTATAATCTTGAAAAATATCCGGAAGCAATCGCCGCCTACAGCGATGTTGTGAAAAATTATGACAGTTCGCCGCTGGCAAGCGATGCCGTCAACGGAATGCAGTATTGCTTTGTTTTATTAGGGAAACCGCTCGATGCCATTACGGTGATTGATGATTTTGTGAAAGCGAATCCCAATGTCCGTCTGGCGGACGAACTCTTCTTTAAAAAAGGGGATCTCTATTACGGTCAGAAACAGTATGACAGCGCCATCGTTGCTTACAAGGACTTTTTGGACCGTTTCCCGAAAAGCAAGTTCCTTGGCGATGCACACTTTTGGTTGGGAAAATCTTATCAGGGATTAAGCAATGCTCAGGCGGCGCTTGAATCGTTCACAGCCTCTGCCGAAAAATACCCGGCAAGCCGCGTTGCCAGCGCAGCGCTGTTTGAAGTCGGAGGAATATCATCGCAGCGCGGGAAACCGGATGTTGCGTTAAGCGCCTATACGAAGATCGAAGAACAATATCCCGGTTCCAACGAAGCATCGGAAGCATCGTACCAGCAGGCATTGGTCTTGAAAGGTACCGGACAACTGAATGCCGCTGTAAAAAAATTCGAAGAGACATACGGCAAATACGCAAAGACCACCGCTGCCGATAGAAGCAAACTTGCACTTGGCTGGCTGAATATTGAATCGGAACAATACACGAAGGCATTGGAGTATTTTAAATCGGTTGCAGGCAACCGTACCGATGAGATCGCTGCCGAAGCGCAATATGCCGTCGGGCTTACCTATCAGACACAAAATAATTTTTCCGAAGCGATCGTCAATTATCTGCGCGTGCGTTACGTATTTCCTGCTGCCGTGCAATGGATAGGACGTTCGTCTTTCAATCTCGGCGAATGTTATGAAAAGACGCATCAGATCCAAAAGGCAAAAGATGCATTCAACTTTGTCGTGAAACAGAATAAAGTAGCGGACCTTATTCCGGCGGCCGAGAAAAAATTGAAATCATTGGAGCAGCTGTGATTAGGAAAATGAATCGATTAAATTATCACAGCAGCAGCGGATGTGTACGAAGTTGTTCTTCCTCAGTGTTGGTAAGAATGATATTGATTGCAGGCGTCCTGCTGATGGGAACTGCGTCTGCCCAGGAAGCAGAGAAGAAAGAGGCGGCGAAAAAAAATGTCGACCTGCAAAATGTGCAGCCTCCCAGGGCCGAAGCACCTCTGCCGAAGATCGATCTTCCCGAATTTGTCATCACGGGAAACGAAAAGATCGATCTGAATATCGAATCGAAAGCGGAAGACGATCAGGACAGGATCTTTTCTCCGGCGAAACCGATTCCCGGCGAGCGTCCGGTGAATGTCGGCGAAGCGCTGACGCCGAAACAAATTAAATCGTTCACGAAAACTCCCGGTGCATTGAATGGTAAAGTTTTTGGCGGCATCGGATTTTACGGCACACCGCAATTTGACGGATGGTTCGGCCAGTATGGTCCGACAAGTTCCGTTGTCGTGAATGGATATTATTCTGAAAGTCAGGGGCATTTGAGCGATGCAGGTTTTTGGAGGGGCGGCTTGGGAGTTCGCGGTTCATACACGCTGCCGGAATCGTCAACGGTGTTCCCGTTCGCCCAATTGAGCGGAGAAACAAAATACGGCCGCGAGTCGTATCGTGCGTTCGCATCGCGTTCGCCGTATCGTGTTCGTGATCTCAGCGGAATAGAAGTAAGCGCAGGGATCGGATCGCGGTATGCACTGCCGTACAGATCGCTAAGCGGCGTCGATTATTCTGCAAAAGCAGGCTGGAGTTATTTTTCGGCAAGCGATTCCGGGAAATCTTCGGAATCGGAATTCTCACTTAATGGAAACGCCTCCACACGGTTCTTCGAAACGGCGTTCCGGGGACAAGTGGAATACCGGGCAACCGGATATCAAATGGATCTACCGGGAGTTCAAACCGGTCAATGG
The DNA here is from genome assembly GCA_903958625.1 of uncultured Ignavibacteriota bacterium. Lineage (GTDB taxonomy): Bacteria > Bacteroidota > Ignavibacteria > UBA10030 > UBA8401 > UBA8401. The sequence goes on from CAJBTU010000090.1 coordinate 5,755, forward strand.
TTTGTTCTTCGCGCCGATGGGCACCAACTGCTGCTGCCGTCGCTTCAATTCTCTTTTGCCTTACAGCAGTTCCTCTACCGCGGCAATATCGGTGCTGCCGGCGGACGGTTCTACCCGAATATTGAATTGCGGTATTCCTTTACCGAGAATGCTTCGATGTATTCCGGTTTTTCGCCGACCGTAGAACGGAATACGCTGCCATCGGTGATCAAACAAAACCGGTATATACAATTCAGCGCCCCCCTTGTTCCGTCCGATGTCCGGGTGAATTTCTATGCCGGAATGGAGATCACTCCCGTTGAAGAAATAACGGCAACGGTGAAATTAACCTATAAACATATCAATAATTATCCCACTTTCTATGACAAGAATAGTGCAAAAGTGTGGGAAGTTCTTTATCTTTCAGGCGTTCGCTCGACGAAATTTGACTTGTCGTCATCGTACCGGTTGAATCAGAAGCAGAATGTAGCGGTGTATTTTTCAACTCAAACGGTGCGGCAAAAAGATTCGACCGGATCCATGCCGTACATCCCAAAGTTTACAATGGGTGCTGCTTATCATCACTTCTTTGATTTTGGACTGCATGCAGAGGCATTTGCCGAATTCAATTCGTCGCGGAGCACGAATTTTGCAAACACCCATTCCAATGCCGGTTATGTGTTCACGGGAATGAAAGCAGAGATAGAGTTGTTGGCCCAGTTTCGCGGTTATGCGGAACTGAACAATATGATCGATCAACATTACTATGTGTGGAACGGGTATCAAGAGCGGACGATTTTTTTGTTGCTCGGTATCAGTTATCAATGGTAGCGAAAATTTATTATATCACAGCAAAAAAGGAGAACCAACAATGCCAAATTTAAATGTTAAAGGTGATGCACCTAAAGCAACCGGATCATCGTCAACGGGGGGCGGAGGAGGAATTCCAAAGATCGTTATCATTATTATTGCGGCAGTCATCGGACTCGGTGCGATCGCATTCATTCTTAATACGACCGGGATCGTTAAATTGTGGGGAAAGAAAAAACCTGTCCCTCAAGTAGTATCGCTGCCGACGGAAAATCTTCCGCCGGTCACTCAGGATACATCGCTTGTGCCGCAGCAGCAAACGGTTGCGGAAACAACAGCACCGCCGTTGGATGAGAATCTTACAAAGGTCGAGGCCGGTATTCAGCCGTCACGCACCAAACCTTCGTCATCGAAGAACATCGTTCACGGAACAGGAATGTTCACAGTTCAGATCTCGTCATGGCCGGTCGTAGCGAAAGCGAACTTGCAGGCGCAGGTTTTTACCGATGCCGGTTTCGATGCGTTTGTTGAACCTATGGGGTCTTACTTCAGGGTTTGTGTCGGCCGTTTTGAAACGAAGTCGGATGCGAAATCACAGCTGGAAAAAATGGAACATATGCTTGAGTCCAGACCGGTTATTGTGAAAGTCGGAAAATAGTTTTTTTGTCCATTCTCTCTTCTTATGCTCCCTCTTTTCGGAGGGAGATACTACATGTGTATGTACCATTTTCAGAGGATCCTTAATGAATCTGTTAGAACTATTTTTGAAGGGCGGATTGGTGATGTGGCCAATCCTCTTGTGCTCCCTCATTACCGTTGCGGTGATCATTGAAAAATATATTTTGCTTTCGCGTTCGAATGTCGATCCGAAACAGTTGATGACAAAGATCCGCAGTGCACTGACGCGGAACGATATCGCCAGCGCGGTCGAAGCGTGCACAAAAGTTAAAGCTCCGGTCTCAAACATTCTTAAACACGGCATCGTCAACTATAAATATGGTCACCAAGCGGTGAAGGAAGCGATTGAACTTGCCGGGAAAGAAGAAATATTTCATCTTGAAAAACGTCTTTCCGTTCTTGCCAATATGGCCGGCACGGCGCCGATGCTGGGATTTCTTGGTACGGTGACCGGCATGATCGCCGTGTTCCACACAATTGAACAATTGAGCGGCAATGTCAATCCAAGCGTATTAGCGGCTGGTATTTGGGAAGCAATGCTGACAACCGCATTCGGACTGATCGTTGGAATACCGGCCCTCTACTTTTACAACTATTTCGTTGCCAAAGTAAACCGTTTTGTGTTTGAAATTGAGAACAGTGCGGAAGAATTCCTCTCATTGATGAAGACGGGACAGCTGGATGATGACGGCACAGGCGCAGAGAAAAAATCCGAGCGTAAATCCGCGCCGACGCGGACCGTTTTCGCAGATGATGAATATTTTGAACCTAAGGATGAATAAGGAGCCTATTTATTCCCCGAAATGCCGGAAATATTGAACTATGAAATTTGAACGTAAACATAAGATCGAACCGAACTTTAATTATGCATCGCTCACGGATATTGTGCTGCAGCTGCTGATCTTTTTCCTTATTACGTCCTCGTTCGTTTCGTCGCCGGGAATCCAGGTGCAATTGCCGAAAGCTCAGACAAGCGAAACACAGACCGACCGTCAGACCGTTCTCACCATTACTACTTCCGGCAGGATTTACATTAATTCCGAAGAAGTGACAACGGAAACACTTGGACAAAAACTGATACCAATCCTCGATCAAAACCGTTCACAGGTGATCATCGTTCGGGCGGACAAGGACGTGAGCCTTCAGAAAGCGGTGCAAGTAATCGATCTTGCAAAAGGCGTCGGCGCTCAGCGGTTCTTGATCGCTACGGAGCCTGTTGAAGGGAACTAACATGGTCCATTCTCGGCGCGAAGTACATATCGGGTGGGTCGTTTCAGTTTTTTTTCATATCGCCGTTGCGTTGATCCTCTTCTTTTCTACCTTCCGAAAATATATTCCCGAACCGCAGTTTGTGGAGATGACATGGGGTGATATCAACTCGCTACAATCTCCCGTTCCCGAAATTCCTTCCGAACGGACTGCCGCAAAAGAAGAGATTCAACAGGCAGATCAGACCGATAATTCGGTGGCACTTCCGTCGCGACGATACCTTGATCTTCCGGATGAGGTGATATCCGTGAAACAAAATAAAAAGAATATCAGCGCGGATATTTCCACCAATACAGGACGGAACGGGAAGATCGCTGCCGAAGAACAGCGTTCGAATATTGTCTCGAGCGGACTTGGTGCACGCGAAAATATTGCCGGTAAATCTTCAAACACTTCCAATATGAAAGTTGCAACGCCGTTCGGTGCGGGAAATGAAGCGGGAGGATTGGGAGACAATGTAGCGTTTGCCGTTCAATGGGCCGGCGGCGGCAACAGGAAATTGCTGAATGGCGATATGCCGGTCTATCCGCCTGGAGTGAATATCTCCGCCCAGATTAAACTGAAGGTAAGAGTTCAGCCGGATGGGACAGTGCGATCTGCAGCACCGGCTCAAAAAGGGGATACACGATTGGAAAATGCGGCGATGAGCAAAGTAAAACTGTGGAAGTTTGAACCGTTGCTGAGCGCCCAGCCTCAACAGGAACAGGACTGCACCATTACGTTCAATTTTACATTGAAGTAATTTTCCCGTGAGCGGTCTGCTCATCCGATTCTTTAAAATAAAAGAAGTAAAAGAATCCTTCGCATACCGTCAATATGACAAGCGCAAGCGTATCTCTGTTAAGCCAGAGACCGAATCCCGGCGCGTCAATTAGGTATTTCAGCATGAACGAACTGATCGACCAGCCGACGGAAAAGATCAGAACAAAAAATCCTACCGAAAGAAATCCTGCACTGAGCCCTTCTTTTTGATATTCGGAAGTGAAGGCGGCAGTAATACCGACTATGTGAACGTAAAAAATCAATAGTGGAATCATCGTCAATCTCCAAATTTCAAGAACTATCCGGCGCACCAACAGGTGACGCGGATCGTTACGCTGTTCTAATATGCATCCCTCGCAAAAATAACCGCTCGGATTGTTTTTAAGATAATTTTAATGTCGAGCACAAGGGACCAATTTTCAACATAATAGATGTCATATTTCGTTCTGTCTTCAATCGGTACATCGCCGCGTAGTCCGTTCACCTGTGCCCAGCCCGTCATTCCCGTCTTCACGCGATGCCGTTCAAGATATTTTGGCACATTCGATTTGAACTGCTCAACAAAAAATGGACGTTCCGGTCTTGGACCGACGATACTCATTTGACCCGATAGTACATTAAACAATTGAGGTAATTCATCCAAACTTGTCCGGCGAAGTATCCTTCCGATCACCGTTGTTCGGCTGTCATCTTTTGTATTCCACACAGGCCCGGTGCTCTTTTCCGCGTCGATCCGCATTGACCGGAACTTAATGAGCGGGAAGGATGTACCGTCCAAGCCGATCCGTTCCTGAATATAGAATACCGGTCCCGGCGATGTCAGTTTGATGACGACGGCGATGAGAGCCATCACCGGAAGCGCAATAATCAGCGCGCAGAGTGAGAACGTAACATCGAAGCCCCTTTTCAGTATTCTGTTCCAGGTTGACATGGGAATATCTTTTAAAGTGATAAAGGGTATTCCTTCGATCTCCTGAATGCGTATGCGGCTCGTCATCAGTTCGAGCATATCGGGAACCATCATGAATTCAATGTTCTTTCCTTCGGTATCGCGCAATAGTTCTATCAGATTTTCCTGTTCGTTGTGGGAAAGTGCTACAATCGCACTTTGGATACGCAACGGTAGTATATCATTCGGCAACGAGGATGTTGCTCCCAGATAACGGCACTGTGCCAGCATGGACGAACTGCCGGCGGCGGAATCTGCATAATACCCGAGTACCTCATAGCCGAGTGCGAAATTATGAGTGAAGAGATGAAAGATCTGCTCTGCTGTCTTATTCTTTCCCACAATCACCACCGATTTCAGTTCTTTCTTTCTTCGGTACAGCCATTGCTCAAAGCGGATCACCAACAGTCTGCCGATCGTGATCATGGTAATGGAAGTGATCCATAAAAGAATGAACACGCCGCGGGAGAAAGAGAACTCGCGATAAAAGAATGTTGCGCTCATCATGATCATCATGCCGATGGTAATGAGCCGGACAAGGGCAAAGAACTCATCGCTCAAATGGATGTTCCGGCGCGCACCGTAAAGTTTTCGTGATTGAAAAACAAGAAGGAAGATCGGGATGAAGACGACCGATGCCGTAATATAACTTCTGATCGGGGGAACGCCGAGCGTGATCTCAAAATATCCGGTCAGCGGTGAATAGAACCGGAGCCAGTACGAAAGAAGGAATGCCGACTCGAAGGCGGCGATATCCAGAAAAATGGAAAGGAATGGAATGAGAAGATCGTTTCGCCGGGGTTTGCTCATTTTTTTTCTGTTGGTGTCCTCTGGCTGATCAGTAATTTATCCACTCTGTTGCCGTCCATATCAACAACTTCAATTCTCAAATTCCGCCAATCAAAGAATTGGCCTGCTGTCGGAATCTTTCCCATCTGATTGATGGTGAATCCAGCAAGCGTTTGATAATTTCCTGTCTCATCCTCGCTCATAGTATCGATCTTGAACAGTTCTTTGAACTCATCGATCAACAGTGTTCCGTCGATCAGGTACGATCCGTCGGCCCGCTGCACCACGTATGGATTCGTCTTGTCTCCGGAATCGATCTCTTCACCCACAACGGCCTTCAGGATATCATTCAACGTCAGCAATCCCTGTATCCCGCCGTATTCGTCCACCAGAAATGCAAAATGTGTTCCGGATTCTTTGAACTGTTCGATCAGCTGTACAACAAGTACATTTTCGACAATGTATAACGGTTTCCGCAAATGATCTTCCAACGACACCATCTTCCCAGTCAGAGAAGCGGAAAAAAGATCTTTGACGTGAACAACACCAAGCACATTATCGATCCCTCCTTTACAGACAGGAAAGAATGAATGCGAACTCTCTTTGATCTTTTTGAAATTCTCTTCGAGCGTATCTTCCGTATCCAGCCAGATAATCTCGGTTCGCGGCGTCATCAGGGCATTCACGCTCTGATCCGCCAGCCGGAACACCCGTTCCACCATTTCCTGCTCTACTTCGTTGAACGTACCGGCCTTCGTTCCTTCTTCCAGCATTACTTTGATCTCTTCTTCGGTGACGGAGGGATTCGCATTGTCCTTGATGCCGAACGTCCGGATGATGATATTCGTTGAAAATGTCAGGAAGCGTACAATCGGATACATGACAACCGATAAACTGCGCATCGGAATGGCGATCATGCATGCGACACGCTCGGGGTCCTTTAATGCCAGCTGTTTCGGTATCAGTTCACCGATGATGAGTGATAGATATGTGATCGAAATAACTACGATGGCAAGACTTAGCGGCTGTGCATATTCGGCAAGGGAAGGGATCTGAACGAAGTATGATGTGACAGAATCCGTTATTGTGGCGCCGCCGAACGCACCGGCAAGTATGCCGACGAGGGTGATACCAGCCTGCACCGTGGAAAGAAAATAGTCCGGTGCATTCGCCAGATCGAGAGCGACCTTTGCCCGGAGATTTCCTTTGTTTGCCAGATGCTGAAGCCGCGGTTTTCGGGAGGAAACAATGGCAATCTCGGAAAGTGCGAACACTCCGTTAAGAATAACGAGAAGAACAATAATAACTATTTCTATACCAAGCGACATAATGCCCTAAAGTACAAACATCGGAGGAGAAATAAAAATAAAAGCGCGGATTGAGACCGCGCTTGGGAAAACCGGACAAAAAACGGGTGTTACATCCACTGGTGTTCCAGATACCAGGCGATTGTTTCCTTCACTCCGTCGGCAAGAGTCACTTCTTGTCTGTATCCCAGTTCATTCTTCGCTTTTGAAACGTCACAGCACCAATTGTCCTGAGTCAGGTCATAGGCTTTTTCAAAATTCAGCACGGAAGGTTTTTTCTTGAACTTCGATGCAATCTCGGAAATTCCGGCGATGACGAACACCAGCGGTTTAGGAACACGAACACGGAACAATTTTTTATTCAGGACACTTTTTGTCACATATCCGATTTCGTTCCATGTATAATATTGTTCGCTTCCGAGAAAATAGATTTGACCATTGGCGATTTCATTTTCTCCGGCAAGGATGATCCCGGAGACAAGATCTGTGGAATGAACCAAACTTACATACGTGTCGTGAAATCCGATCAGCAGTTCCAATCCCATGTATGCGGATTTAAAGTAATCAAATGTTGCCGTATCGCGCGGTCCGTAGACTGCAGAAACGCGGAGTATAGTAACAGGAATTTTATCTTTGAACTTTAATACTTCATGTTCGGATGCGAGTTTGCTTTTTCCATACGTGGTCAAAGGATTTGTAGGAGTCGATTCTGTTACGGGTGCCATTCCTTTTCCCGGACCGACAGCGGTTTGGCTGCTGATATGGATGAACTTTTTAATCTTCGGGTTCACACGCGCCGTGATTTCAACGATGTTGCGTGTTGCGTCCCTATTCCCGTTGAAAAATTCTTCTTTCGATCTGGCCGCCACCAGTCCGGCAACATGGTAGACAAAATCTGCCCCATCAATAGCTTTTTCAAGGGCAGAATTTGAGAAAAGATCTCCTTCAACGATCTCAATGGGAAGTTTGTCCAAAAATCCGAGTTTTTTGGGATTGCGGACCAGTGCGCGGACGTGGTATCCCTGTAGAAGTAATCGGTCGATGAGATGGCTTCCAATGAAACCTGTTCCGCCTGTGACGAACGCGATTGGTTTAGTAGTCATAAGACTTGTTTTCTCACAATCTGAAATTGCATTTCGTATGATGATAAGGTATATTCAACACACATAATATATCAATATATGAGTTAAAAAAGGAGTTGTACCCTTGGATCTATTTCAGAAATGTGTTGAATTTACCCGCGCCGACGAAGTGAAGGCAGCGGGCCTGTATCCGTATTTCCGTCCTATCGAAGCAAATGAAGGCCCGATCGTTGAAATGGCCGGGCGAAAGATTATCATGGCCGGTTCGAATAATTATCTCGGACTGACCGCTCACCCCAAAGTAAAAGAAGCGGCGATCAATGCCGTTAATAAATACGGAACGGGGTGTTCCGGTTCCCGCTATCTCACCGGCACGATAGATCTTCACGTTGAACTTGAATCGCGTCTGGCAAAATTCCTCGGATATGAAGATGTGCTGCTGATCTCCACCGGTTATCAAACGGCACAGGCAATTATCCCTTCGCTTGTTCAGCGCGGTGAATATGTCGTGTCGGACAAAGATAATCATGCATGCATCGTTATGGCGAATATGATGGCGCTGGGAATGACGGCGGAAGTGGTTCGCTACCGGCATAACGACATGAAACATCTTGAAATGATAATCTCGAAGCTTCCGGCGGATGCGGGAAAACTGATCGTCACCGACGGTGTGTTCAGCACCAGCGGCGAAGTGGTCGATATGCCCTCCATCGTTGCGATCGCACGAAAATATAATGCTCGCATCATGTGCGACGATGCGCACGCAACCGGCGTTATAGGTGTCGGCGGACGCGGAACAGCAAGCAAATTCGGTCTGACCAAGGATGTCGATATTACGATGGGAACATTCAGTAAATCATTCGCCTCTTTGGGAGGATTCATCGCATCCTCACGTTCCGTTGTGAACTATATCAAACATTCGTCACCGGCATTGATCTTTTCAGCGAGCCCGACCCCAGCATCAGTGGCATCGGCTCTGGCGGCACTTGATATTATTGAACAGCATCCCGAACTCGTGACACAATTGCATAACAATGCAAATCGAGTGCGCGATGGTCTGCGTGGTTTAGGATTCAATGTTGTCGGTCAGCCGGAAACCGGTATTGTTTCCGTGATCATCGGCGATACGGAAAAGACCCTTGTGTTTACGAAGGAATTGTTCGATGCCGGCGTTTTCGTTAACGCATTTGTTCGTCCCGGTGTTCCTCCCGGTATGGAAATGCTCAGAACGAGTTATATGGCAACGCATCAAAATGAACAACTTGATAAGATCATTGAGATATTTGCCTTGATCGGTAAAAAACTTGGCGTCATCAGCTGAAATATTTATTCTACCACTGAGCCACGCCGATAATGAACTTATCCGCGTGGCTTTTTATTGAAAGAGAACAAATGGCTAACTTCACCGTTCGACCTGTGCTTACCAAAGCCGATACGAAAAAGTTCATCGATTTCATCTACACGTTCTATAATAATGATCCGAACTGGGTGCCGCCGCTGCGGATGGACCGCGAGAAGCTGATCGACAAAAAAAAGAATCCATTCTATAAACATTCATTGATGGAATTGTTTCTTGCCGAACGGGACGGGAAAGTGATCGGGAGGATCGGTGCCATTGTGAACGATAACCATAACAGGGAACACAACGACAAGGTCGGTTTCTTTGGATTCTTTGAATGCGTGAATGAACAGGATGTTGCCAATGCGCTCTTCGACGAAGCAAAAAAATATCTTCGATCAAAAGGGATGAACGCGATGCGCGGTCCGGCTAGTCCGTCGGTCAATGACGAATACGGACTCCTCATTGAAGGATTCGATTCGCCGCCGGTTGTGTTAATGACCTACAATCCGGAATATTATGGAACACTCATCCAAAATTACGGTCTGAAAAAAGAAAAAGATCTTTACGCGTACATTATGGACCAACATACCGTCTATACGGACAAGTTCAACCGTGCCAACGAGATCGTGAAACAACGGAACAGTCTTACATTCCGCACCATCAACATGAAAGACTTTGCGAACGAAGTAAGGCGGATCAAAGATGTCTACAATGGCGCATGGCAATATAATTGGGGTGCCGTGGCGATGACCGACGAGGAATTTGACGCACTAGCCAATGATCTGAAAATGGTCGTTGAACCAGAATTGGTTCTTATCGCCGAATCAAAAGGAAAAATGGTCGGCTTTGGATTATCCCTTCCCGATATCAACGTGCGGCTGAAAGAGAACCGCAACGGCGGATTGATCGGCGGACTCCTGCGACTTCTTGTGTTCAAGAAAAAGGTCGATCTTGTCAGGGTCATTGTTCTCGGAGTTCTTCCGGAATATCAAAAAACAGGAGCGGCAGGTGTGTTATTCTATGAAACTGCCATCAGGGCAAAAAAACTCGGCTATCGATATGGGGAAGCAAGCTGGATACTGGAAGACAATGTGATGATGAACCGCGCGGCGGAAGCGATGCAGGGGAAAATTTACAAGAAATACAGGATCTATCAGCAGGAAATTTAATAGTGACTGCAAAGCAACTAATTCGTATTTTAATTAAACGATAGTATTGACAATTATAATTTTCGAGGGAAACAATGGCCGTTAAACCTGTTGAAAAAATCTGGATGAATGGAAAACTCATCGATTGGAACGATGCGAAGATCCACGTTCTTTCGCATGTGATCCATTATGGAAGTTCGTGGTTCGAAGGTATCCGCTGTTACGAAACAAAAAAAGGCTCGGCGATCTTTCGTCATAAGGAACATATTATCCGGCTGTTCGACTCAGCAAAACTGTATCGGGCGGAGATCCCTTATACGATAGAACAAGTGATGCTGGCGGATAAAGAAACGATAAAAGCAAACAAGCTAAAATCATGTTACATCCGTCCGATTGCATACCGCGGATACGGTGATGTCGGTGTCTATCCGATGAACTGTCCGGTTGATCTGACGATCGCAGTCTGGGAATGGGGCAAATATCTCGGTCCGGAAGCACTGGAAAAAGGGATCGATGTGCGTTTTGCATCTTGGCAGCGTGCGGCTGGTAATACGTTCCCCACGATGGCGAAAGCAGGGGGGAACTATCTGAACTCGCAGCTGATGAAAATGGAAGCGCGCATAGACGGCTACGAAGAGGGGATCGCGCTCGACATGAACGGACACATCTCCGAAGGAAGCGGCGAAAATATTTTCGTCATCCGGAACGGGGTGATGTATACGCCGCAATTCGTGAATGCCATTCTTCCCGGTATTACGCGTGCGTCGGTGATCCAGCTTGCAAAAGATGCCGGAATACCGGTGATAGAATCAAGTCTTCCGCGCGAAATGGTCTATGTTGCCGACGAGGTCTTCTTTACAGGAACAGCTGCAGAGATCTCGCCGATACGCTCCATAGACAGGATCCCGGTCGGCAGCGGAAAACCGGGACCGATCACGCGGGAATTGCAAAAACGATTTTTCGATGTCATTGAAGGCGGCAACGATCCGCACGGCTGGCTCGATTTTATATAATGAATTGATTGTCCGGCAGCTGCGTGTAGGGCATCGTTTATCATAGCAAAGACAAAAGTATGGGAAAAGATTTCGCATTCAAAGAGGTGTTCCGTTCAAAGATCAAGCCGGCATCCATTGAAGAGATGCTCTCGAAGATTCCTGTGTTTGAAAAACTTGAACCGAAAGAACTCCGTCAAGTAGCTTCGATCGTCCATCACCGTCAATATGTAAAAGGGGAGTTCGTTTTCTATCAGGGTGATCCGGGACTTGGCATGTACGTTGTTGAAAAAGGAAAAGTGGGGATAGTTGTTGTCGGCGACGATGGTACACAAAAAGAGGTCACCGAGATGAACAATGGAGATTTTTTCGGCGAGATCGCTTTGCTCGATGAATCTCCCCGTTCTGCATCGGTGATCGTGAAAGAAGATACGGAACTGATCGGTTTTTTCCGTCCCGACCTTTTTGAGATCATCGAAAAAACACCGAAGACCGGACTCAAGATTGTTGTGAAACTTGCCGAAATGATCGGTGAACGGCTGCGGAATATGAACACCGAGTTCTCGAAACTTCGCGGGGAACTCGAACTACTAAAACAACAAAAGGAGGCGAGCAATGAAAAAGTCAACTCCAAAAAGAAAGCTGCAAAAACGTAATCCGGCACCTCGCACCGTATCAAAAAGTAATCAGAAAAGTGTGGTGTCGACGATCGGCCTGAAAAAAATTCTTGTCCCGATCGATTTTTCCGACAACTCTAAGAAGGCACTGCGTTATGCAATTCCCTTTGCTCAGCAGTTCAATGCATCGCTGACATTAGTCTATATTGTTGAGCCGACCATCTATCCTTCGGATTTTGGTTTTGGTCAAGTGGGATTTCCGGATGTAGAAAAGGAATTACATGAAAAGGCCATTGGTGAAATGTCAGCATTAATTGATTCCATTGTTCCTAAATCGTTGAAGACGCAAACAATGGTCGGTTCGGGAATCCCTTTTGTTGAGATCACCACGTATGCAAAACAGGAAGAGGTTGATATGATCATCGTGGCGACACACGGGCGTACCGGCGTTGAACATATTCTTTTCGGCAGTACAGCAGAGAAAATTATCCGAAAAGCGCCCTGTCCGGTTCTTGTCGTCCGTTCGGAAGAGCACGATTTTATTGATGAACGAGCATAAGATTTCTTGCTGAAAGCAAACAACTTTCGTATATTTAGGACAAATAATTCACAGTTTTTCACTTTTGATTTGAAGAGACGATGTTAAAAAAGCAAAAAGCACTCGCGACGCGAGTAAAAAAACAAGACGACCTTATAACTACGTATGAAAACGCGGTTTCATGGTACGAAACAAATAAGAAACTTCTCGCCAATGTTGGCATAGCAATTGCGGTTCTTATCGCCGGCGGTTGGTTCTATATCAATAATAACCGCACGAACAATGAAAAAGCAGCAAACGAATTCGCAAAGGTATTTTCCTATTATGATAACGGACAATATCAGTTAGCGATCAACGGATTGCCGGAAAAAAATGTTCGCGGGTTACAGGCCATCGTGAATGATTACGGCTCAACGCAATATGGTAACATTGCACAGTTCTATCTTGCAAACAGTTATTTCAATTCCGGTGAGTTAGACAAGGCGCAGGCAGCATACGAGGATGCCAGTTTGGATGCACCGATCCTTGAGGCATCACGTATCGCGGGAATAGCAGCATGTTTTGAAGCAAAAATGAACCATGCCGATGCCGCCAAGTATTTTGAGAAAGCCGGAAAAGCGAATGCAAACGATCCGAACACGGCAGAGTATCTATCGAATGCCGCCCGGAACTACGCTCAAGCCGGCAACAAAGAGCAAGCAATTGAACTGTATAAGTTAATCAAGAAAGAACATTCGAGTTCGGCAGCAGCGAGAGATGCGGAAAGATATTTGGACGAGCTTCGAGGATAAGCACATTGCTTTTTTTCTCTCAAGTATTAACTGCGTCGCAGGGGGCTCAATTGCACTTTACGACGCAGTTTTGTTTTAAATTGTCCGGCTCAAAATTTTCACTAACAGTATAATTTATGTTAACAGAATTTGGAAATATTCTCGTCTTCTTCATCGTCGGCGCAGTCTTCACGGCAGCCGGACTGACGGCATCGTGGCTTCTTCGTCCGCGGCGTCCGTATGCAGAAAAACTTTCCACCTACGAGTGCGGCGAGATTCCGGTCGGCGCATCCCATATCAAGTTCAATATCCGCTTCTATGTTGTGGCCTTGATCTTTCTTGTGTTCGAAGTGGAAACGGTGTTCCTGTTTCCGTGGGCTTTGGTTTTCAAGGATTACGGGATGTTTGCTTTCATGGAGATGCTTGTTTTTCTTGGAATTCTGATCGTGGGATATGCATACGTGTGGGTGAAGGGTGATCTGGAATGGGACAAACCGAATCCGCAATTCTTACCGCAGGCAAAAAAATCCGTCTTTGAAGAACAAGAAGAAACTGTATTGAACTAAAATATTCTATGGGATTACTCGACCAAAAATTTGAAAACTCGAACATCGTTGTTACCACGATGGACAATCTGTTGAATTGGGCACGGCTTTCATCGCTCTACCAGATGCAGTTCGGTCTTGCCTGCTGCGCGATAGAAATGATGGCCGCTTCCGCATCCAATTTCGATATGATGCGCTTCGGCGTTATTCCGCGCGCGACCCCGCGTCAGTGCGACGTAATGATCGTTTCAGGAACGGTAACGCTGAAAATGGCGTCGCGCATTAAACGTTTGTATGACCAGATGCCGGAACCGCGCTATGTGATCTCCATGGGAAGCTGCTCCAATTGCGGCGGACCGTATTGGGAACACGGGTATCATGTTCTGAAAGGTGTTGACCGTGTGATTCCGGTTGATGTGTACGTGCCCGGCTGTCCGCCGCGGCCGGAAGCATTGCTCGAAGGTTTGATCAAGTTGCAGGAAAAGATCCGCAACGAAACGATGGTAAAGAAAAAAGCAGTTTAACTTATTACACGTACCGCGTACAACATTATGACAGCACAGGAAATACACGACATACTGAAATCACAGTTCGGCGACGCGATCCTTGAGGCTAAACTCGAGAATGTTCCCGATCCTTTCATCAAAATCCAAACGGAAAAGATCAAAGAAGCGGCCGAATTTACAAAAAGCGATGAGCGGCTGCAGTTCGATTATTTAATGTGTCTCTCCGGCGTGGATTATAAGGGAAAGCTCGGTATTACGTATCATCTGTATTCAATGACCCATCGACACAAGATCGTCTTGAAAATAGAAGTGCCGACCGAAACACCGAATGTGCCGTCGGTTGAATCGGTGTGGAAGACAGCAAACTGGCATGAGCGTGAAGCATTCGATTTATTCGGTTTCAATTTTATCGACCATCCCGATCAACGGAGAATTCTTCTGCCGGACGATTGGGAAGGACACCCGTTGCGTAAAGATTACCAGACACCGGAATTTTATAATGGGATGAAAGTCCCGTATTAATTTGCGAGCAGTCCGAAAGCTCAGGGCGGCCGGATGCTTCTTGAATAAAAAAAGACAATGATAGAAACTCCAATACAAGCAATAAAAACCTCCACCGGAAGAATCCTTCGTACAGAAGAGATGGTGGTCAACATGGGACCGCAGCATCCGTCAACCCACGGTGTGCTCCGCCTTGAAGTAGTGCTGGACGGCGAGATTGTTGTGGATGTCATTCCTCATTTGGGATACCTGCATCGCTGCTTTGAAAAGCACTGCGAACATATGACGAGTTACCAGCAGGTAATTCCCTACGTCGACCGGATGGATTACGTGGCAGCAATGACGAACGAACATGCCTTTGTCGTTGCGGCGGAAAAATTATTAAAGATCGAAGTTCCGGAACGAGTGCATTATATCCGCATCATTATGGCGGAACTGCAGCGTATCGCATCACATTTGATCGCGATCGGCACGTTCGGCATTGATATGGGCGCATTTACGCCGTTCCTCTATTACTTCCGTGACCGAGAAAAGATCCTTGAATTATTTGAAATGACCTGCGGTGCCCGATTGCTCTATAATTACATTTGGATCGGCGGACTTTCGCACGATATTCCACCGCAATTTGTTGAAAAAACGAAAGAGTTCTGCACCGATTTCAAAAAGACACTGAAAGAAGTGAACGATCTGCTCAATTATAATGAGATCTTCATAAAGCGTACGGCAAATGTCGGTATTCTTCCCAAAGATTTGGCGATCAACTATGCCTGCAGCGGCCCTATGCTCCGCGGTTCCGGTGTTGATTTCGATCTTCGCCGCGATGATCCATATACGCTCTATAATAAGTTCGAATGGGATGTGATCGTAGGAAAAGGGGAGATGGGAACGGTCGGCGATGTGTGGGACAGAAATATCGTGCGACAACGCGAAATGTGGGAAAGTCTCCGCATCATCGAACAAGCCATAGCAACTCTACCCGAAGGTGATGTTCAGAAAGCGGTTCCGAAACGTATCCGCCCGGTACCGGGTGATGCGTACGGACGGGTGGAAGGTCCGCGCGGAGAATTGGGATTCTATATTGTTGCCGAGGACAGTGTTACACCGTACCGCATAAAAGCACGTGCACCGGCATTTGTGAATCTTAGTGTGATCAATGCCATTTCAAAAGGGGCCATGCTCGCGGACCTTGTTGCGATCATCGGGAGTATCGATATCGTGCTTGGTGAAGTAGACAGATAAACATTCATGGTCATCCCGGATATGTCCCGGCATCACCCAGAGCGAAATCGAAGGGTGCCGGAAAGATTCGAAGGATGATGAAAAATAAAAATATCAATGGAAAATATTCTCGCATTTTTGAATGAACCGGCCGTGACGATGGTGTTGCTTGCCTTGATCCCGCTGGTATTCATTTTAGTCTATGCACTGGTAACGATCTATTTCGAAATGAAGGTGGCTGCACACATTCAGAACCGCCTTGCGTATATGGAAACCGGATGGCACGGCGTCATTCAGCCGATTGCCGATATGTTGAAACTTCTTCAGAAGGAAGATATCATTCCTACGTCTGCCGACAAGTTCCTGTTCATCCTTGCGCCGTATCTTGTTTTCATCGGCACGTACGCTTCGTTTGCGGTAATGCCGTTCAGCAGCGGGTTTATCGGAAGCAACATCGATCTCGGAATATTCTACCTGGTTGCAGCGTCATCGCTTGTTGTTGTCGGATTGCTGATGGCCGGTTGGGCGTCGAATAATAAGTGGTCGCTGTTCGGCGCGCTCCGTTCTGCGGCACAGATCGTTAGCTATGAGATCCCCGGAGTGCTTGCTATTCTCGGAGTTGTGATGGTGTTCGGCACCATGAACATGCAAACGATGACGCAGATGCAGGACGGCGGAATCCAAAATTGGCTGATCATCGGCGGCAATTTCCCGCTCGGACAAAAACTTGCGCTCTTTCCCTTTATGTTCATACTGTTCATCATCTATCTGCTCTCGTCGATGGCGGAAGTGAACAGAACACCGTTCGATCTTCCGGAAGCGGAATCGGAACTGGTGCAGGGATATAACACGGAATACAGCGGAATGAAATTCGCCATCTTCTATCTTGCGGAATACGCCAATCTGTTCCTGGTCTCGGCGATTGTTGTGGTGATGTTCTTCGGCGGCTGGACGAGTCCATTCGGTTCGTTCATGAGCGGTACGGTCTGGAGCGCATTCTGGTTCGTGTTGAAAGGAATGTCATTTGTTTTCCTGAACATCTGGCTCCGCTGGACACTTCCCCGGCTGCGCGTTGATCAATTGATGTATGTCTCGTGGAAAGTTCTGACGCCGTTTGCATTATTCTGCGTCATCGCGATCGGTTTTATCATGGTTATCTGATCTCTTTGCTGAGTCGCTGAGAGACAACAAGAAAATTACATTACTTATGACAGCATTAACAATATATTTCAATGATATCTACCGTGCGATCAGTTCGGCATTGATCGGGATGCGAATTACGATCAGGCAGATGGTATCACCGACGGTAACGCTGCAATATCCGCATGAGAAAAAACAGATGCCGGATCGTGTCCGCAATCGCTTATACATGAATTATGACGACTGCATAGGATGCGAATTATGCGCGAAAGCATGTCCGGTTGATTGCATCGAGATCGAAGTCATGAAAGCCCCTCCGACGGAGACACTGGGTGAGACTTCTACAGGACAAAAGAAAAGAATTTATGTCACAAAGTTCGACATTGATATTGCCAAGTGCTGTTATTGCGGATTGTGCGTATTCCCTTGCCCGACAGAATGTTTGAAAATGACCGATGTGTATGAATTCTCGGAATACGACCGGAATAATCTTATCTATAATTTCGGAACAATGTCTCCCGTTGATGTTGAAACGGCAAAGTTAAAAGTAAAGCAGTACGACGAAGAACAGGCGGCAAAGAAAGCCGCAGCTGCAGCACAGGCCGCCGCTGCAAAAGCCGCAGCAGCCGCGCAGCCCGCTCCGGCGCCGGCGGTTCCCGACGCACAGGTTACACCGGCACAAAGCGAACAGCCCAAAGGTCCGGAAACACCACCAACACAGCAATAGAATTATTATGAATATGTATGAAATAGTTTTTTACTTCTTCGCGTTCGTCACTGTCGCTTCAGCTGCAGTTGTCGTCTTTTCGCGCAATATTGTTTATTCCGCATTTTCGCTCCTGTTCACATTCTTCGGCGTTGCGGGAATCTACGTGCTGCTCAATGCGGATTTTCTGGCGATCACACAACTGCTCATCTATGTCGGCGGTATTCTCGTTCTGCTGCTCTTTGGCGTTATGTTGACCACGAACACCGTCAACATTGATATCAAATCAGGATCGATGAACGTGATCCCGGCTGTCAGCGTTGTTGCCGTACTTGCCGGATTGCTTGGCGGGGTATTCTGGACAAGCGATTGGTTTGTAAGCAAACAAATGGGTGACCTGCCGGTGCAGACGACATCAAAAGAAATCGGCAACGCATTGATCACGACGCATGTGCTGCCGTTCGAAGTTGCATCGGTGATTCTGCTTATTGCGATCGTTGGTGCAGCGATGATGGCGAGAAGAGAGGGATTGAAATCACAAAATCCAAGTTCCAAATAACAAACGATTGGAATTTGCTTACATAGATATTTGAAATTTTTACCATTATGACAATTACACTAACACACTTTCTGATCATCAGCGCGGTCTTGTTCTCATTCGGGATCTATGCCGTTCTTACGCGCCGCAATGCGATCATGGTCCTGATGGGCCTTGAGCTCATCCTTAATTCCGCCAACATCAATTTTCTTGCATTTTCACGCTTCGGCGGTATGAATATTGAAGGTCAGATGGCGGCGATATTTGTGATCATCCTGGCGGCGGCGGAAGCAGCTGTTGCGCTGGCGATCGTGCTGAATATTTACAAACGTTTCAATACAGTCAATGTTGACGAAATTTCACTCTTAAAAGACTAATGATACCTGAACTTAACATTGCTCTCGCAATTCTTCTCCTGCCGCTGGTCAGCTTTGTTCTTCTGATCTTTTTCGGCAAACGATTCATGGAAAAAAGCGGTCTTGTGGGGACAACGTTCCTCGGAATAGATCTGCTGCTTGCCATCTATATTTTCTTTTCGAAACTTGCCGTCGAAACGCGGTGGGACTTCACGTTCACATGGATCGATTTCCATACCGTTGTCAACAATGTTCCGTTGAAGATCGATATCGGCATTATGGTGGACAATCTCACTGCGGTGATGCTTGTTGTCGTAACGCTGATCAGCTTTTTAGTGCATCTCTTTTCGATTGCCTATATGAAGGATGATGTTCGATACTCACGCTACTATGCGAATCTGGGTATCTTCACCTTCTCCATGCTCGGCATCGTTCTTACCAACAATTATCTTTTAATGTATGTTTTTTGGGAATTGGTGGGATTAAGTTCGTATTTGCTTATCGGACATTGGTATGAAAAGAAATCAGCATCCGATGCCGCGAAGAAGGCGTTCGTTGTCAACCGCGTCGGTGATCTTGGATTCTTTATTGGTATCATGATCGTCTGGATGCAGTTTTCCACGCTCACTTTCGACGGAATTTTCTCTGCGATCGGACATGGAAATATTCCATTTGGTTCGAATACATGGCTTACCGCAGCAGGGCTGCTGATCTTCTGCGGTGCCGTTGGTAAATCCGCACAGTTTCCGCTGCATGTTTGGCTTCCGGATGCCATGGAAGGTCCGACGCCTGTCAGCGCATTGATCCACGCGGCAACGATGGTTGCGGCCGGTGTGTATCTTGTTGCGCGCACATTCCCGATGCTCACAGCCGATGCATTAATGGTCATCGCTTATACAGGAGCGATCACAGCATTTGTTGCTGCATCCATTGCTATTGTTCAAAACGATATTAAAAAAATTCTTGCATACTCTACGGTCAGTCAGTTAGGCTACATGGTGATGGGTCTTGGTGTTGGCGCCTACACTGCCGGAGTGATGCACCTTGTGACACATGCGGCATTTAAGGCGGGACTTTTTCTTGCTTCCGGTTCCGTTATTTATGCAATGCATCATGCTCTTCATCATTTGAACGATCACCATACCGATGCGCAGGATGTCCGGTTCATGGGCGGATTGAAATCAAAAATGCCGGTGACATTCTGGACGATGACAATTTTTACGCTGGCAATTTCGGGCGTTCCGCTGACCTCTGGTTTTTTAAGCAAAGATGAAATTCTTGCTGGCACACTGGCATACTCGCATTTCACAGGGCATTCACTGATACCGATCATCGGATTTTTGGTTGCCGGACTGACGGCGTTCTATATGTTCCGAATGCTGATCCTTACCTTCATGGGCGAGCATCATGACAAGCATCGTCTTGATCATATCCACGAATCACCCCGCGTGATGACGATCCCTTTAATGGTTCTTGCCGCATTATCGTTCTTTGTGTTCTTTTCTTTTAATCCTATCTCTGCCAGTCAAGGATGGTTCTTTCAAAAGATGACCTATCCGACGGTGGCGGTGCCTGAAGCGATCGCATCAACACCGACCGTCGAATTCATCGAAGAGATCCATCACCAGCATACCATGGCAATGGTATTGTCTGTTGCTGTATCCGGAATCGGAATTCTACTGGCGTTTGTCACCTATTTCTGGAAAAAGATCTCCGCCGATGCGTTTGAGCGTGCGTTGAAACCTGTGCATACATTTCTTTACCGCAAATGGTTTTTCGATGAATTATACGATGCTACAGCCGTAGCGGCAACGCTCGGTACAGCCAGGCTCCTGGCATGGTTCGATGGAACGATCATCGACGGAGTTGTCAACGGTGCGGGATGGCTGACGAAACTTGTCTCTGTCTTTAGCGGAAAATTCGACTCGTACGTGGTTGATGGTGCGGTGAATTTTACGGCGTATTTTGCAGGGCTGCTTGGATTATCCGTGAGGAAAGTTCAAACGGGTAAAGTGCAGACATATATGATCTTTGCGATCATTGGGTTCATGGTGCTGCTGGCGTTATATATTTAAAATAATTTTGTGCACGCGTGTTTAATCAATTTTTAATCTGAAAAATATTATGGAACTCAATATCCTCAACATCGGTATTCTCACCTGGCTCACATTTCTTCCTGTCATCGGGATGATCATTGTCTTGCTCCTCCCGAAAGAACAAAAAACGGCGATACGTTGGACATCGCTGGTCTTTACGCTGTTACAGGTGGTTCTGGCATTCCTGCTCTTCGCAAAATTCGACCGCACACTGGCCGGAGTGAATTCTGCCGATACGATGCAGTTCAAAGAAGTGTTCAATTGGATCAATGTGAAGAGCACAGGCTGGTTCGGTTCTATCAAGATCGATTATTTTCTTGGTATCGACGGTATCAGCATGCCGATGGTTTTTCTTACAGCGATCATTTCCTGCATCGCAGTGATCTCATCATGGACTATCGAAAAATCGCTCAAAGGGTATTTTGCACTGCTTCTCTTGCTTGATACCGGTATGATGGGTGTGTTCGTGTCGCTCGACTTTTTCCTTTTCTATATTTTCTGGGAAGTGATGCTGTTGCCGATGTATTTCCTTATCGGGGTATGGGGCGGACCGCGCAGAGAATATGCCGCTATCAAGTTTTTTCTTTACACACTGCTCGGATCGGTCCTTCTTCTGCTGGCAATGCTCGCGCTGTATTTCAGCGTGACGATCATCGATCCTGCATCAGGCGAAAAGATCCACACGTTCAATATGCTTGCAATGATGAATCCTGCAAACTATGACGCCGGTTCGATACTCTCCGGAACTTCTACGACGTGGCGGTATCTGGCCTACATTGCCGTGTTCATCGGTTTTGCCATCAAAGTACCTATCTTTCCGTTCCACACGTGGCTTCCCGATGCGCACGTTGAAGCTCCGACGGCGATCAGCGTAATTCTTGCCGGCGTTCTTTTGAAAATGGGAACATACGGATTGCTCCGGATCGGTTTTCCGATTTTCCCCGATGCGGCGATGCATTATCTCTATCCGCTCGCATTCCTCGGTTTTGTGAACATTATTTACGGCGCATTCTGTGCCATGGCGCAGAAAGATTTCAAGAAACTGATCGCCTATTCGTCAGTCAGTCACATGGGAATTGTTATCCTTGGTATTGCGTCAATGAATACGCAGGGAATGCTTGGCGGAATGCTGCAGATGTTCAATCACGGAACGATCACGGCAATGCTCTTCTTGATCGTCGGCGTAATTTACGACCGTTCGCATACACGCGGACTGGATGATTTCGGTGGCTTGATGAACAAGATGCCGAAATATTCTGGTATCATGGTCATTGCATTCTTTGCCGCGATCGGTCTGCCGGGATTGAGCGGATTCATTTCGGAAGCATTCTCGCTCCTCGGTGCATTCCAGACATTCCGCTGGCTCACGATTGCATCCGCATTCGGCATCGTATTAACAGCCGGCTATATGCTGTGGACTTTGCAAAGAGTATTTCTCGGAACACTTCCTGAAAAATGGAATGAACTGACCGATATCAACACCCGGGAACTGATCATGCTTATTCCGCTGGCGATCATTGTTCTTGCACTTGGTTTGTATCCGAACCTGATGCTTGATGTGATGAACGCGTCGGCAAACACATTGGTGGATTTTGTCAAGGGAAGTGCCGGAGCGGCGATCGTTCATTGAAATTGTTCATTAACACAATAATTATCCGTTGTCCTGAATAAAAATATATCATGCGAGAAACTATCCTCAATAATCTATCAAACATTCTGCCGGAAGTGATCGTCACTGCAACGCTCTGTATCGTTCTTCTCTATCATTTGATCGATCGGAAGAATACACAGATGCTGATGATCCTTGCCGTGTCAGGATTATTTGCATCGTTCTATGTCTTGACACAGAACATTGGCATTAATAACACAGCATTCAGCGGAATGTTGAGTATCGATCCGTTCGCCGTCTTCTTTAAGATCGTGATTGTTCTTGCTACGATCGTGGTCGTACTGATGTCGCGATTTTCCGACGAAGTGAACGCGGAACGCAGAACGATCGGCGAGTATTATTTTCTGCTTCTCTCGATGTGTCTGGGAATGATGTTCATGGTCGGTTCATCGAATCTGCTGATGATGTATTTGACGCTCGAGATGAGTTCGCTTTCATCGTATGTCGCGTCGGGTTTCACTCGCAAAGCGAAAGATTCTTCCGAAGCGTCTCTCAAGTATCTGCTCTATGGCGCATTCTCTTCGGGCGTGATGCTCTACGGAATCTCGATCGTTTATGGATTAACCGGCACGCTCGACATCGCGGGAATCAATCACGTTCTGATGCAGGGAAGTTCAAACCAACTTGCTTTGATCGTTGCCTCCATCTTCATCCTGGTCGGATTCGGGTATAAGATATCCGCAGTTCCGTTCCATTTCTGGACGCCGGACGTCTACGAAGGCGCACCGACGACGATCACGGCATTTCTCTCCGTGGCGTCAAAAGCAGCCGGTTTTGCCATGATGATGCGTGCGTTCAAAGTGATGTTCATCGATTCATCGGTAATGGATCTTCCGGTCGGGACATGGACATTAATCAGCGGTGTGCATATACAAAATGCATTGATGATTCTTTCCGTACTGACGATGACTCTTGGAAACCTTGTTGCACTCTGGCAGGATAACGTAAAGCGCATGTTAGCATATTCAAGTATTGCACAAGCCGGATATATGCTGCTCGGGCTTGTTGTTTTGAGTAATGACGGGTTTTCCGCCGTCATGGTCTATTTTGTCGTGTATTTGTTCATGAATCTTGGCGCATTTTATGTTGTCATGCTCATTGCCAACAAGATCAATAGCGAGCACATCGACAAATATCGGGGACTTGGCAAACGGTCACCGTTTCTTTCGGTTTCCCTTGCGGTCTTCCTCGTGTCGCTCACCGGCCTTCCGCCGACAGCAGGTTTCATTGGGAAGTGGATGATCTTTCTTTCGCTCATCAACGCAAAAATGATCGGAATTGCCATTGTCGGCGTGCTGAATAGTGTTGTTTCTTTATATTATTATGTCCGGATCATCAGGAACATGTTCCTGCGCGACGAACAAACCGTATCCGTTGAACCATTCTCCTTTCCTTTGGCGCAGAAGATACTTCTTTTGTCATTGCTTATTCCGACGCTCTATTTTGGATTATTCTTTAACCAATTGCTGGAGTTTGCGCAGCTGTCAGTGCAGATGTTCGGAGTAAAATAATTCTACATAGTGATTCTCACGTTCAAAGAGACGATCACAAAAAATATATCAAAATAAAAACGCCGTCGTAAGACGGCGTTTTTTATTGGTGTTCAGCAAAAACGTGCTATTTCTTTTTCTTACTTTTCTTTTCCATCCGTTCTACGATCAACCGAATTCCTTCTAGTACAAGCGCCGGCTCATGTTTGTTGATCACCTTGGATTGTTTCTTCATCGTCTCCGAAAATCCTCCGGTAGCAATGACCGTTGGATAGTCATCCAGTTCCTTTGAGATACGGCGGACCATTGTTTCCATCGAATCGAGTGCGCCGTATAAAATGCCGGATTGCATGCTGTTGACCGTGTTTGTCCCGATCACTTTGTCTGGAAATTTCAGGTCGATCTTAGGCAGTTTTGCCGCCCGCCGGTGTAGTTCACCGGAAGAAGTCTCGATTCCCGCGTTGATGACTCCGCCAAGATATTCACCATTCTTTGACACGACGTCGAATGTTGTCGCCGTGCCAAAATCGATGATAACGATCGGTCCTTTGTATTTTGCATAGCCGGCAACGGCATTGCACAGTCTGTCGGCACCGACAGAACGGGGATCATCATAGAGCACTTTGATACCGAGATCAAGATCGGATGACACGACGATCGGTTCGATTTCAAAATATTTCTGCGACATTTTTACACAGACTTCGGTCAGATTCGGTACTACCGAAGCGATACCGATGGAATCGATCTTTTTCATGGAAATATTCGCATCTTTGCAGAATTGCGTAACGAGTGCGCCGAACTCGTCTTCTGTACGAGTGACGAAACTGGTTACGCGCCAGTCGCCCAGCAGCTTGTTTCCATTGTAAATCCCGATGACCGTATGGGTGTTGCCGATGTCGATTGCAAGAATCATTATATCATCCTTTGTGTCTTAGTGATTGTTTTTGTTTCATCATATTAGGTATAGGCGAGGCTAACGTCGCCTGCAAAAATATTCCGCTTATGTCCATCATCCGTTTGGATGATGAGGCTGCCGTCGTCCGCAACATCGATTGCCGTAGCTGTGAAGCTGAACTCGCTCTCCAATACCGTGATCTTTTTGCCAAAAAGCAATGCTTTCATTCGCCAATCATTTAACAATTGTCCGGCAGGAAAGCGTGATAACTGTTCATAGCGGTTCTCCAGTTCTTCAAGGATCTTCTGCAGTAACCGGATACGGTCAACATCAAGACCGCATTCATTCTTCAACGAAGTTGCCTTGTGACGAAGATCGTCAGAGAATTCCTCCTGGTTAACATTCAGACCGATGCCGAGGATGATTCGTTCTATTCCGGAATTCCCCGATGATGTTTCCAGTAACATTCCGCACACTTTTTTGTTATTGATCAGAACATCATTCGGCCATTTGCACGTGGGTGATAATTCTGTGACCGATTCAATTGCATCGGCAACGGCAAGAGAACCGGCGAATGGCAGCAGTGATATCTTTTTCAAGTCAAATTCAGGATAAAGGATCACTGAAAAAAGAAGGTTCATCCCATTTTCTGAAACCCAATTCCGCTGCTGCCGTCCGCGACCTTCGGTCTGTTGATCAGCGATAATGACCGTTCCCTGCGGTGCCGCAGTTTTTGTTAGTGTTTTTGCAAATGTGTTGGTAGAGTCAATGGTGTCAAAAGCGAGAATGTTCTTCCCGAATTGTTTCGATGCTAATGTGCTTAATATTTGATCTTTGTTAATCAAGGGTGGTATTTGTTTTCTTGTTGAGTGCAAAAATCATCTTGCACCAATACTTGTGAATGTAAACAAACCTTTTATCGTATGTCAAGTCAATATCCTGTATTTACCGTGGAAATATCTTTTGGCGAACAGCATGACATTTTTGCGGTAGATGGCAGGAAACAGACAAAATACATGACAATACGGCATGAAATAAATTTTTCGAATTTGTTCCTCCTCCTGAATACTAACAAAAATGTATTGTTTTCTATGGCACGATGGTTGCAAAGAGATACGTAGAAAAGTCTAAAACTACAACACTTAAATGAAGGAATTATACTATGGCTGGAAAAATTATTGGAATTGATCTTGGCACAACGAACTCCGTTGTAGCCGTCATGGAAGGAAACGAACCGGTAGTAATAGCAAACTCGGAAGGTGCGCGTACGACACCGTCCATCGTTGCCTTTGCGAAGAATGGTGAGCGGTTGGTCGGACAAGCGGCCAAACGCCAATCGGTGACAAACTCGAAGAATACCGTGTACTCCATTAAACGGTTTATGGGACGTTTTATGAACGAAGTGAACGAGGAGATGAAACTTGTTCCTTACGAAGTGGTTACCGGAGACAATAATACGTCACGCGTAAAGATATCGGACCGCGTTTACTCTCCGCCGGAAATTTCGGCGATGGTCCTTCAAAAAATGAAACAAACTGCGGAAGATTATCTCGGACAAAAAGTGACCGAAGCGGTGATCACCGTTCCGGCGTATTTCAATGATGCACAGAGACAGGCAACAAAAGAAGCAGGAGAGATCGCCGGTTTGATCGTTCGCCGCATCGTGAACGAACCGACCGCAGCAGCTCTTGCGTACGGTTTGGATAAGAAGCATAAGAATACCAAAATTGCGGTGTTCGATCTTGGGGGCGGTACATTCGACATCTCTGTTCTCGATCTTGGCGACGGTGTCTTCGAAGTGAAATCAACGAACGGCGATACTCACCTCGGCGGCGATAACTTCGATCAGCGATTGGTGGAGTACTTTGCAGAAGAATTTAAGAAACTGGAAGGGGTTGATCTGCTGAAGGATGCGATGGCACTTCAGCGACTGCGTGAAGCGGCAGAGAAAGCGAAGATCGAACTCTCCTCATCGGCGCAAACGGAGATCAATCTTCCGTTTATCACCGCAACGCAGGATGGGCCGAAACACTTTACGATGACTCTGCAGCGATCAAAATTCGAACAGCTTGTCGATGATTTACTGAAACGCTGCCTTACTCCGACGGAAAAGGCAATCAAGGATTCTGGATACAACATTAGTCAAATTGATGAAGTGATTCTTGTGGGCGGAATGACCCGTATGCCGGCAGTGCAGGAATTGGTGAAAAAGTTCTTCGGCAAAGAAGGACACAAAGGGGTGAACCCCGATGAAGTTGTTGCTATTGGTGCGGCGATTCAAGGGGGCGTTCTTGCCGGTGATGTCACCGATGTTCTTTTATTGGACGTTACTCCATTGTCGCTTGGAATTGAAACGCTTGGCAGCGTAATGACGAAATTGATCGATGCGAACACGACGATCCCGACGAAAAAAAGTGAGGTCTTCAGTACCGCAGCCGACAGTCAAACATCAGTAGAGATACACATTCTGCAGGGTGAGCGTCCGCTAGCTGTTGATAACCGCTCGCTTGGGAAATTCCATCTTGATGGAATCCCGCCGGCTCCTCGCGGTGTTCCGCAGATCGAAGTTTCGCTTGATATTGATGCGAACGGTATGCTCTCCGTTTCCGCAAAGGATAAAGCGACAGGAAAAGAACAGAACATCCGGATAACTTCTTCTTCGGGATTAAGCAAGGAAGAGGTCGAGAAGATGAAGAAAGATGCGCAGGCGCATGCCGCTGATGATGCAAAGAAAAAGGAAGAGATCGAGACCAAGAATCAGGCTGACTCGCTGGTGTTCTCAACCAGGAAGCAATTGACCGATCTCGGCGATAAAATCGATGCAGATTCAAAAGTAAAAATCGAAGCAGCAGCAACGGCGCTTGAAGAAGCAATCAAAGCGAATTCCGGCATCAAAGAAAAGAAAGAGGCGCTGGAAAAAATCTGGAACGAAGCATCAACGAAGATGTATGAAGCAGCCAAAGCAGCAGGGCCGCAGCCCGGTGCAGAGGCAGGCGAACAGCAGCAGCAGTCTTCCGGCGGCGGAACATCCGACGGCGGTAAGAAAGTTGAAAACGCTGATTTCGAAGTGATGGATGATAAGTAATGCTTTGATTGAATAATACGGAAGAAACGACGAAAGGCGGGGTTTTCCTCGCCTTTCGTATATCGGACGCTGCAGTGTTTATTTAATTGCAGTGACTATTAGGGATTGATGGCGCAACAAAAAGGATGTACCTTTTGAAAATCAACATTTAATCAATGTCCAATTCCCGCAAGGAGATGTCAAATGAAAGTCCTCATAGCAGATGCTTTACCGCAAAATGCAATTGACAATCTAACATTTCTGGGCATACAGGTTGTTAACAAACCGAAAATAAAAGCGGAAGAACTTGCATCCGTAATTGATGATACCGATGTCCTTGTCGTTCGTTCAACGGAAGTGCATGCGGATTGTATCTCCACGGCAAAGAATCTTTCTCTCATCATTCGTGCCGGTGCAGGGGTCAATAATATTGATATGAATGCCGCGAATGCGCGGGGGATCTATGTCTCGAATTGTCCGGGAAAGAATTCCGTAGCAGTCGCTGAACTTGCCATGGGATTGCTTCTTTCTCTGGACCGGAGAATTCCTGAAAATGTCGTCGATCTACGGAATGCGAAATGGAATAAGAGTGAGTATTCCAAGGCTGACGGAATTTATGGGAAAACAGTTGGTGTGATCGGTGTTGGTCAGATCGGGAAAGAGTTCATTCATCGCGCACAAGCATTCGGGATGAATGTTATAGCATGGTCACGGTCGCTGACAACGGAACAAGCCGATGAATTGGGAGTGAAAAAGTCGGAATCAATCGCGGAAATGATCCCACACTGCGATGTCGTATCGGTACATCTTGCTTTGAAGCCAGAAACGAAAAAGATCATTACAAAAGAACTGATCAGTGCGATGAGACCGAATGCTGTTTTTTTGAACACGTCACGATGGGAAGTGGTTGACGAAGAAGCATTGTATGAAGCGGCAAAAGCAGGAAAGATTCGTGTTGGTGCCGATGTGTTCTCCGGAGAACCGGAGGATAATACCTCGCCCTTCATGAACAAACTTGCGTCGCTACCGAATGTTTATGGAACGCATCATATCGGTGCTTCAACCGAACAGGCGCAGAATGCCATTGCGGGTGAGACTGTCGCGATCATCAAGCAGTATCAAGAACGCGGCACGGTAA
>CAJBTU010000091.1 GCA_903958625.1 uncultured Ignavibacteriota bacterium
AATAAAATATAGAAAAAGTAATCCTTTTTCTATCACGATGCAACAATTTAATCACTAGTCATAACGGCTTGGTTCTTCAATTGAATAATCGTAAGTTTATGACAGAAAATAACAAGGAATCGCAATGAAAATCGGTATCACATGTTATCCAACCTATGGCGGAAGCGGAGTATTGGCCACCGAACTGGGAAAAGCGCTGGCAAAACGGGGGCACCAGATTCATTTCATCAGTTATGCCATGCCGATGAGACTGAACGGAGGATTCGACAATAATATTTTCTACCACGAAGTGGAAATGACCACGTATCCCGTTTTCGAATTCCCGTTATATACGCCGGCATTGGCAAGCAAAATGGTGGAGGTGGCAAATTTTGAAGGGCTGGATCTTCTGCACGTTCATTATGCTATACCGCACGCGACAAGCGCGTACCTTGCAAAAAAAATGATTCAAAACGATAAGTTCCGCGTTGTGACAACACTGCATGGAACGGATATTACGCTGGTCGGTCTTGAACCAAGTTTCCTTTCCGTGATGAAGTTCAGCATTGAAAAAAGTGACGGCGTTACGGCAGTTTCCCGCCATCTGAAGGAAAAGACATTGACGAACTATGCGATCAATAAAGAGATCGATGTCATACCGAACTTCGTTGACGTGGAAGAATACCGGCATGTCGATGATTCATGCATACGCAGAAAATTTTCATTGGATGATAAACGGATTCTTATTCATGTATCCAATTTCCGTCCCGTAAAACGTGTGATGGACGTTGTAAAAATTTTTGATATCGTTCAAAAGAAGATCCCCGCAGCGTTGATCCTTGTCGGTGACGGACCAGAGCGTTCAAACTGTGAAATGCTCGTGCGCGAACTTGGTTTACAGCATTCAGTAAAATTTCTTGGAAAACAAAATGAACTTCCGGAGATCCTGTCGGCCGCAGATATCTTTCTTATGCCGAGTCAGTCGGAAAGTTTCGGTCTTTCCGCATTGGAAGCGATGGCATGCGAAGTGCCGGTCATCTCGTCAAGTGTCGGCGGACTGCCGGAACTTGTTGTTCATAACCAGACAGGTTACATTGCCGAAATCGGTGATGTGGAGCGAATGGCGAAATATGCGGTCGATCTGCTGACAAATGAAACAAAACGGGAGATGTTTGCAAAAGAAGGACGAAAGCGCGCGATGGAAATGTTCAATCTTGATAAGATCGTTGGAGAATACGAGCGCCATTATGAAAAAATACTGAACTTGCCGAAAGTGGATTAGATTTCACAAAGCCTGAACCGGTAATGTGGTCCGAACAAAAGTGGCAAGAACAACCTGCAAGCAGTAAGCCCATTACAATAAAACGTGTAGCAAAGATACATTTACCATAAACGTCGGTCTGTATTTGTCATGAATTACATAACCGAAAGCAACAGAGCCAAAATTCCGATTCATCCTACCTATAATACTGTCAATTCCAAAGACATACGAATTATCATTTGAGGTAATAGTTCTCTTTGAAGAACCTGCTTTGGAGAATGTTCTGCCCATTTGAAAGAACGGTTCCGGAGCAAAGACTCTGTCGGGAAGATGTAGAAATAATTCGAGGCCTAACATCGCCGATTGACCTTTTACGTCATATTCGGATTGTCCCAGTTTGAAATTCCCGTTAACATAACCGTAAACTATGGTCTCCGTCACTGTGGACCACGTTTTTGCCGCTGATGCAATGATATTGATACCGATGCCGTCACCATCATTCGGCCGATAGAGAGATTGTTCCAGCAGTATTCCAAGTCCATTGATCTCCGGACTCATATTGTATAAATACATCAACCCTATCCCCTGTATCCCTTTCGGACTGTAGGATATTTGGCCGCTTAATGCCGTACTGTTGTTTATTGAAGCAGCAGACGCGCTGTAAGAGATCATTCCTCCATTGTTTTGGGCATATTTTACCTGCCCAACAAGAAAGTATGAATTCAAAAAATAAAAGAGAACGATGATAAGGGTTACGGACGGATATCGCATTTCGTAAGAAGCGGTTTTTAGATAAAAAAATCAGGGTAACTTTACATCCTTGTTCTTCCAGTATTTAATCCATCCGAGCTGCGGTGTAACAAACTGAACAGCAAACATCCTTCCTCCAAATCCCAGATAGCGGTAAACAAGCGAAGTCGTTGTACTGGCCTGAACATTCTTGAAATTTTCTTCATAGAAGGTAATCTCTGTGCCGTTGGCTATACCTCCAATGAACTGATCGAGCGCACCGGTGGTTTTCAATTGCTTCGTCGTTTCTTTGGCAATGGTATTGTTAAAGACAATGGCTGTGTCGTGCGGGAACGCTCTTCGTAATTCTTCTATGTCGTTCTGACTCACAACAAGTGTATCGGCAATACGCGATTTGACGATCTGCGCCAGAAAATTGTCACGCCACATTTTCAAATCGTTGCGGACCGCGGCGGATTGGTGCAATCCCTGCCGATATCCGATCTGTCCGAGATACTCCTGATCAATAATATCATGAAGACGCTGCTCAAGATCTGCGCGTATCTTTCTCAGTGTCGGATTTACCGAAGCAAGATTCGTTTTCGCTATCTTTTCCAGCGCCACTTCAAGAGACCATGTTTTGTTTGGGAACGTAATAAATGTGAATTGCATGGAATCCATCATCCGCATTCGTACGCTGTCGAGGATACTCTTCTGTATATAGAAAGTTGTTGAATCCATCCGTACCGGATACATTGATTGAGCGATATCCCACAGATGAATGACTACACTTTTCAACAGCCGCGCATTCACATCGGTTTTGGTCTGTTTCAATGCTTTGTCCATATATTCCATCATGCGCTTGTGTTCTTTTCGTTTGCGCAACGTCGATTCCACTCTTTCGCGGAGAATCATTTGTTCCTTCTTACCGGGCAGCACCGTTACAGTTTTAGACATCAACTTGACAAGATACCATCCGTCGTCCAGTTGAACCGGCTTCGACGTCTCACCTCTTTTTAAGTTATAGACAACATTCTCCATCCGTTCGTCAACATCCCCCCATCGCGCCATGGCAGAATCCGGACCGTCAAATTCATCCGTGGAATCGTAGACAAACGAGAATGTCTCCAGCGGTTTCCCTTTGCGGATCTGTGCAGAGAGGAAATCTGCCCCCTCGCGTGTTTTTGCATAGAGAAAACAAACCTTCAGTTCTGCCGAAGCACGCTGCATCATTGTCTGCACTTCTGCATCCGTAATAATAATTTTCTGCTGCACTTCCTTGCGATAGAGTTCGTCGCGGACGAGCAATTGTTCGATCTCTTTTACCGCATAGGCCAGTACCGTGTCGTTGTCCCACTGTTCCTGTTGAGCTCTCTGCACAAGTAATTTTTCTGCAATCATCGAGAGAAGAAACTCGCTCTTATTCGCTTCGACGTCGTTCTTTCGACGGTTGATCCCAGGAGTCAATTCATAGCGCGAGAGAAACTCCTTTTGCGTGATGGTAATGGATCCGATCTTCACCAGGGGCGTATCATCCAGTTTCTGGGCCGATATCATTCCGGTAAAGAGAAATATGATGAAGAACTTTTTCATGAGAATATTGCCGAACGAAGAATGTGGATGAACAGCGGTAAACCAAAATAGAATGCCTGACCCAGCATAGGAGTGATGAGACTATTTGTTTTCCAATAGACTGTTCCGCAGAAAAGTCCGAGTGCGAATGTCAGTACCGGTGAAACCGGGCCAACGGAGAACTGTGAGGTAGTAGCGCCAAACGTGAACAACAGAGCGGAAAAGAGAACAACAACCGGAATGCCGGATATTTTCATCGAATCACCCCACTGTTTCATCAACACCGATTGTCCGAAACTAAAGAATAATATCTGGTTGGCAACCGGTGATGACATCCAAAAGACGAGCAGTAGAATTATTGTGTGATTGGTCCCTCCCGGAATATTCGCCACGTCGGTCGGGAGCAGTTCATTGCCTGCCAATATCCACAACAAAGTAAGCACAGCCGTTACCGCATATAGCCACGACAGCCAGACCATGGAAGTCTTCAGGTTCTGTGAATTGATGCCATAACTCCACAGATGCCCGCGGGAAAGGATGATAACAGTGACGAAAGCAAAAAGATACTGCCAGAAGTGACGCTCAAACTGAAGAAAAAAATATGAATGTTCGAACGAAAAAAGCCGTGAGAAAAATGTAACGGGCGAAGCCCACAGAATCGCATAACACATCACGCTCACTCCGATGAGTGAAAGGGACCTATTAACAATGGATGCTGTCGGCTGGTGATTGTTCATTATGCGCCCAATACACGCAAGCGTGCGAATTTTATCATCAGATTTTTCGGACCAACGCTTTGAAAGTTTACGATCGCCTTGGCAGATTCTCCCCTGCCGCTGAGATTCGTCACTTTTCCGCGGCCGAACACTTCATGTTCCACATACACTCCAACCTTTAAACGGATCTCATCCTGCGATTCTTTATCATAGTCAACTTCCTCGTCGGGAGTGAAGGCATCGTTCTTCGGCGTTTTTTTCTGGTGGATGGAATTCAGATACCGCTCGCGGGAACCCTGCAGCGAGGATACGACATTGGCCGTGTATGCCGGTCGCCGGACCGACTCTCTCTCAATCAATTTCTCGCTGATCTCGGCGATGAACCGCGACACAACAGGATATGTTACATCACCGTAGCGGTACCGAATACGCGCGTACGTGATATACAATTTTTTCATTGCACGCGTGATGCCGACGTAACACAGCCGCCGCTCTTCTTCCAGTTCTGCAGGATCAGGGGTGACCTGATACAGCGGAAACAAACCTTCTTCCATACCCGCGACGAATACAACCGGAAACTCCAGACCTTTGGCAGCATGAAGGGTCATTAATGTCACAGCATTTTTCTCGTCAACCATCGAATCGATCGCCGCAACAAGCGCAACCTCTTCCAGAAAATTTTCCAGAGTGGCTTTCTCTTTGTTCAGATCGACATACTCCGTGATAGCAGAAAGCAGTTCCTGAACATTTTCCCAACGGCCGAGCGATTCCGGAGTCTGTTCATCTTTATAGAGACGAAGAATGCCGAGTTCATCCACGACAGCGCGGGCAAGTTCGCTGGCAGACATCTGGGAGCGCAGTTCGGTGTATTTCGTAATCATTGAAGCAAACTGCATAACGGAATTCTTCGAACGGTCCGACAGTGTTGTAACAGCGCCGGGGCTTTTCACGGTATCGAAAAGCGACGCATTTGTTCTGGTGGAATGTTCGATCAGTTTCTCTATCGTCGTATCGCCGATGCCGCGCGGCGGATAATTGATGACGCGTGTCAGGCTCTCTTCATCCATCGGATTGACGATCAGCCGCAGATAGGCGAGCACGTCTTTGATCTCTTTTCGCTGATAGAACGCAACGCCGCCGATAATGACATACGGAATTCCGGCACGCCGCATCGCATCTTCGATCGAACGGGATTGCGCATTGGTGCGGTACAGGATGGCAAAATGTTTCAGATCGAGTTTTTCTTTAGTGATATTCTCCTGAATGCGGTGGGCGATCTGTATCCCCTCCGCCTTATCATCATCCGCTTCGATCACCGTGATCTTCTCGCCGTTCGGATTGTCTGTCCACAGTGTCTTTTGAATTTGATTGCGGTTATTTTTAATGACCGAATCTGCAGCCGCAAGAATCGTTTTCGTTGAACGGTAATTCTGTTCCAGCCGGAATACTTTCGCCGCAGGATAATCCCGCTCAAAATCCAAAATGTTTTTAATATCGGCGCCGCGGAACGCGTAGATGCTCTGGGCATCATCGCCGACAACGCAGATATTCCTGAACTTCTGTGCGATCATATTGATCAGCGTGTACTGAGCACGGTTCGTATCCTGATATTCGTCGACAAGGAGATATTTGAACCGGTATTGATATTTTTCCAGAACACGCTCATTCTTTTTAAACAGTTCAATTGGTTTCAACAACAGATCATCAAAATCCATCGAATTGCTCTTATGTAATTTTTGAACATACTCAGGATAAATCTCAGCAACCTTCGCCTCAAAAAACTCCTTCGCAACATTCGCATATTCGGCTGGCGAAATCATCTGGTTCTTTGCGCCGCTTATACGCGACATGACGGCGCGAGGATTGAATTGCTGCTGTGAGATGTTCATCCCGTTCATAATGTTCTTGATCACGCCGAGTGAATCGTCCGTATCGTAGATCGTGAATGAACGTGTATAGCCCAGCGGTTCACATTCCTGACGAAGGATGCGGGCAAAGATCGAATGGAATGTTCCCGCCCACACCTGATGCGCCTGATGTCCGATAAGCCGCTCAATGCGTTCTTTCATCTCTTTGGCTGCTTTGTTGGTGAATGTCAGTGCAAGGATCTCATACGGCGAAATGCCGGAAGCCAGAAGATGAGCGATGCGGTAGGTAAGTACGCGGGTCTTTCCGCTCCCTGCGCCCGCAACAATCATCACCGGACCTTCGACCACGGATGCTGCGCTGCGCTGAACGGGATTCAATTGATTCAATAAAGACATTCGTTGGATTTTATTATCTGGTACGATTATAGGATAAAGAAGAAAAACTACTCAGCATGAAAATACGGAAATAAGAGAGGCGATGCAACGAATGTAATGGGGGTGTTAAATTAAAATGGCGCCTTCTGCCCGCAGAAGGAACTCCTTCGTTTTTATCCCGGACGCATAACCGGTTAACGATCCGTCGGAACCGATAACGCGATGGCATGGAACGATGATGGGAACAGGATTACAACTGTTGGCAAGCCCGACCGCCTGGAATCCGCGGGGAACTCCAACGCGCCGTGCAAGTTGTTTGTAGGAGATGGTTGTTCCATATGGAATGTTGCGGAGCTCTTTCCATACGCGAAGCTGGAATGACGTGCCGATCAGATCGATGGGAGAAGAAAATTTTGCAAGTTTTCCGTTGAAGTATCTCGTTAACTGGTCGATCACTTCTTTGTTGCGGCTCTTGTTATCAACGACATCTTCATCATTGAAGTTCGTGCGCAGCCATGAGAAGAAATCCTTCTTCGTCTCTTTCGGAATACAAATCTTACAAACCCCCTTATCGGTAGAGGCGATATAGATTGTTCCGATCTTTGAATCGAATGATGTGCAGTAGACTTTTGACATTGAATTGGATAAGAAGAAAAAATGATGGTCGGAAAATATAGGTAAGATAAAAATAGAGCGCAAGAACGAAATTGGATTTTTTTTCTCACTGATCCTGAAACTCACGATTCGGGATTCAAATCAACTCAGTGTTCATGAATATTCGGGCAGCGACAAAATAATTTACGGACTAAAGTTTAAGGTCTAAATCATTTCCTCTGCAAGATTGTTCCCAAGAATTTAAGGGATTGATCTGAAAGACAGGAAACGTTCAATGTTCTTTGGGAACTCCTTGCCGTAAGTTGTTCATTGACAACCATTGGGTTGAATCCTCCCCGGAATTTCCTCTTTAACCAGAAACATATCCATTCGTTTCCCCTCTATATGTCATATTTATAATCAGATATTTCTGTCTCCGGAAATATTCAACTTTGCACTACCGTTATCTAATGTCTGTCCTAAATTCCCTGAACTAAAACGTTATTTTCACTTTATCAATACCAACAATTACTGTTTGATTATCCCTTTTCATGCTGAAAATTTTTCGCTGGAGAAATAGTTGAGCATTTTGCGCAATTTTTAGCGATATTAGTAAAATTAATGCAGAAAAAAACATCGGTGGAATGTGCAACATCGTCACACTGCAATTGTATAATGCTCAGATCATGAAAGAATGTAATGTCATCCATTAAAATATTTTCTTTTACTCTGTTATTTTTATCAACATTCTTCATTTTGTCGTGTAAGAAAGAATCGCCGGCAGAAACTTCCCCTGTAGTAACACCGCCGGCGGAAACGACACCATTATCCCCCTCCAATTTACAGCTTGTCTCGATG
>CAJBTU010000092.1 GCA_903958625.1 uncultured Ignavibacteriota bacterium
GAAAAAATGCAAGGGTTTTGCTGTTAGAAAATCTTAATGCAATCATTAGAATATTCTCATGATGAGAATGGAGAATTCTTATATTGTAGCAAAATGCAAAAAATGGATCAATAAATAGTAGGTGTTTTACAGATTTTCTGGGAAATATTGGCGTTCCCATGTGGCTTTCTGAAAGGATGATGTTTCTGAAGTACCGGAATAAATACTATTCAAATCATGATTGGACTCGATAGTCATTGAGATTTTTATCGATTTAATACCGCTAACAGTTGTCCCGGATAGAGCCGTCCCAGTTTTCGAATAATAGTTAAAACGCAGCAGAATAACATCCCGCGCAATTTCTAAATCAGTGCCTGCATTCAGTGTTCGATAAAGAATCCTATGTGATCCGCTGGCACCGCTTCCCAAATGATACCTTACCGTTTCGGTAGTGCCATCGTTATCAATATCGGCTGAAAATATTGCTTCAATTGAATCTGCTTTCGCAAAAACTTTCGAAGTAGAAGGACCGTATCCGGCAAGCGTAAAATCATTATCGATT
This sequence comes from uncultured Ignavibacteriota bacterium, assembly GCA_903958625.1. Taxonomy (GTDB): domain Bacteria; phylum Bacteroidota; class Ignavibacteria; order UBA10030; family UBA8401; genus UBA8401. The sequence continues at coordinate 542 of CAJBTU010000092.1, forward strand.
GTTTCTGCTGCTCCTAGGACCAGATCATTCAGGGCAACTCTTTCCGTCTGACGAAATAGAGAATCATTAAGATTCACCATGGCCGTAAGCACGATCAAAACAATCATCGCTCTGATGATGAAACTATAGACGATATCGAGAATAACACCCATGATCAGTACGCAATAACTCTGCTGAATGTCAGCGTGTCAGCCATGTAAATTACATTCGATACACGCACATCGACTTTTTTATAATAGGTTTGGCTTGTTTTGGGAACCGATGATCTATCAACATAATACACGCTCACCCATAACCGAAAACCGGTCAAACCGCCTGAAGTTGCTGAACGGACGTATCCATTGTAATCATCAACATCATCGAAGTAGTTTGGACTATCTCCCCTGATAGATCTGTAAGGTGTATAAGAATCGGGTAATCCGCCAGGCATGACATAGTTTACGGCTGTTGAGCCGGCCCCCATCGCATAATCAAAATCACCCGATGACATATAGCCATAGTCGGAAGTATCAACTTGAGAGTCAAATCTTTTAGTCGCTATCTCTTCCAATAATGCATGAGACAGTTCGCCTGATTGTTGTATCGCCAGTTTCTCATAATATGCCACGTCTTTATCGGATACCATCTTTACAATATTGATAATAGCAACAGAGATCAGCACTAGAAATGCAGTGGTCAATATCGTTTGCCCCAAACCCATAATAAATCAATCCTAATACTTTTTTTAACAACAGATAGTATTTAATGAGAAGAGACATCTGAAAAATCTGACATCAATGTCATTCCCCCAAGGGGGTCACTTCGTGACGAGGAGCGAAGCGACGAGGAATCTCGATTTTTCACTCTAATAGAAGAATAAGATTCTTCGCTTCGCTCAGTCTACGACTCGTAGAGAATGACAATGGACAACCTATTTTTCATATGTCTCGAGAAGTTGTTTATTCTAAAAACAATCCATTAAAATATTTTTTTTGAGGTGGGGTCTAATCATCTGAAGTAATTGCGCCCACCTCATCAATGGAGGTCACTCCTGATTTTAAGAGATCGATTGCGCGTTGCCGCAGTGTCGTCATACCACTATTGATTGCCGCCTGACGCAGAGCCTCTTCGTTGATCGATTCTCCTGCATCCAGAATCAACTGACGAATGTCCTTCGAAAAATAGAGCGCTTCGTGGATCGCAATACGTCCTTTGTACCCTTTCAGACAATCGATACATCCCGTTGGGCGGTAGATCGTGTTCGACTTGATATCTTCGTCGGTCAATCCGAGTTTCTTCAGAAGCGGCATCTCGCTTTCGCGAACTTTTGCCCTGCAGCGGGTACATAATTTTCTCATCAGTCGTTGAGCAACGATAATGTTGATACTGCTGGCGATCAGGAACGGTTCAATTCCCATTTTGTACAAACGGGAAAGTGCGCTCGGCGCATCATTGGTATGAAGCGTTGAGAAGGTTAAGTGACCGGTATTCGCCAATTTGATAGCGATCTCCGCAGTAGCTTTATCGCGCATTTCTCCGACCATCACAATATCCGGATCGTGACGCAAGATGGCACGCAATGCACCTTCAAAATCGAGTTTCGGGTTCAGTTTTACCTGCCGGGCTCCATCAATAAAATATTCCACAGGATCTTCAACCGTAATAATGTTGAGCGAGGGATCCATCACCGTACGCAGAGCGGCAACAAGCGTCGTGCTTTTCCCGCTTCCTGTCGGACCGGTGATGATAACGATTCCATGCGGTTTTTTGATCGCCCGCACCATACGTTCTTCGCTGACCGGATCAAAACCTAATTCTTCGATCCTTTTCCCTACTGTTGATTCGCGAAGTACGCGGATGGCTATCGATTCAAATTTATTCTTTAATTCCTGACCGACAAGTGGAAGCACCGACAACCGGAAACGGATGGTTTTTTTATCGATGATCAATTGTGCAAAACCGTCCTGAGCCAGATTGCGCTCAAAACGATCGAGATTCTTTGCACGGTCTTTCACCACTGCGGAAACGGCCTCAGCCCGCGTCTCGGTATTGGTGTACCACCGCGATAGACGTCCATCAACACGGAAGTAAAATTCGGTGATCTTTTCACCCCGGGGAACCACGTGAATATCGCTCGCTCCAACGCGAACAGCATCGACAAAAATACTCTCGATCAACGACACCAGACCGCTCCGGCTAATCTCCTCATCGATCTCCTGTTCGAATTTTTCTCCATCTTCTTCTTCGTCCTGGACAAATCCGTCTTCACGTAATTCCGTTTCCCTGTCCTTATAGATCGCACGGTCAATACTGACACGATTCCATATTTCATCCCAGTGCGAAAGCGGAACATAGCATATTTCAAATTTCTTGTTATTGAATTCTCTGGCTATCGTATAAATACCGGCATTCGTCGGATCGGGAGTGATGATCAGTAAACGCCCTTCCTTTTCCGTATCGATCTTGTATGGGAGAACTTTATTTTCTACCGCCAGTTCACGAAGATATAATGGAAGTGTCTGTAATTCTTTCCGGATGAAGGCCAACACGCCGTCATCAGTAGAATCCTTGGAGATGTCCAGCGTTCGGAATGTATAGAATTGAGCTGCTTCGGCAAACAGAATATCACGATTGATCTTAAATTGATCGACCAGAATATGGAGTAATTGATTGCGGGACTTTGAACCCTCTTTGCTCAACACCTCTTCTGCCCTGCGCAACGTCGGCTCATCAATGATGCCTTTATCGATCAAGACCGAGGTGAGAGTTTTTTTCAGTACAGTACTTTGTTGAACGGACATAACGGTTATCCCAATCAATCACATTGTCGGTTGAATATTCAGAGATGCTGTTTCCGTAGAGAGAAGCGTTAAAAATACCAATGCAAGCATAATAATTAGCGTAATCGAGATCTCAACGAAACTCATAAGATTCTTCATGGAGAATTGATTTTCAAGCTGATAATAATCGGCTACCTGCAGTGCCGTGTCTTTTATCGCCCCGGTCTCCGAAGCAGTGCTGAACCGTGAGATAAAGACATCCGGGAAAAAATCCGCCGCACTTAAGGCCTTGCTCAGATCGGTGCCATATTTCAACATGCTGGGAATTGTGACTGTCTTAATTCTATACGACAAATAAACATTACCACTCGCTTCCGCAGCCTGTTGGATCGCTTCTACGTTCTCACTTGAGGATGTGTACATGATCCCCAGTACGCGGCAAAATATTTCCGTGCTTGTATTCCTCAGAATATTTCCAGCATACGGAATTTTAATAATCATCCGGTCTCTCCACAATTTTCCCGTATCCGTTATGAGAAAACCATAGATCCCTACAAGGGTGAGAATAAAAACCGCCGTCATCCATTCATAGTTCCCATTCAAGAATGCATTAAATTCCATTGTCATTGCCGTCAATGGCGGAGTGGTCTCCATCATCGGACCCAGCATATCCATCATTTTCGGGACCAGATAAACAGCATAAAATACAATTGCACCTATTACCGTCACGAACGTAATAGCGGGCATGATCAGTGCGCTGACCAATCCTTTCTTGAACTCGGCCTGACGTTCCACCAGCACCGCCACACTTTTGAAGATGGAGGTCATCTCCCCGCTTTTCGAAGCGATACCCAGCATTAATGCTACATGTTCTCCGAACACTTTTCCCTGCTTAGCAAAAGCATCACGCGAATCAACACCATTTTTGAGATCAAGAATGATATTCCGTAATGCGCCTTTCAAATATTTGTCTTTTGTATTGTTCGCCATGATCTGCAGAACTTCGCTGTACGGAAGTTTTTGCTCCAGTAACCGGGCGCTTGTTACCACAAAACTGACAATTTCGCTGGTGGACGCCTGTAGCTGGAACTCATAGTGACGGCGGACATATTTTATCTCAAAACCAAGGCGGATCAGATTCCTCTTTACTTCGTCGGCAGAATATGCATTCTGATACCCTTCGATGGTTTTTGAACCTTTCTTGACGCTATATCGAAACACCTTTTTCTTTTTTTGTACGGGCTGAACAATTTTCGGCTTTGTGTTTTTGTTGTTTTTCGAGAAAAATGGCAGTGTCCCTTTTCCCTGCGGTCTATTCCCTTGCTTTTCGAATTGTAGA
>CAJBTU010000093.1 GCA_903958625.1 uncultured Ignavibacteriota bacterium
CAGGAAATCACTATTTTTGTTCATGATCTGAATGAAATACAAAAGCAGTTGAAAACCCATGAATAACCTACTTGTTTTAATCGTTGACGATGAAGCATCACAGCGTGAAGTATTATCCGGCTATTTAAAAAAGAAAAAACATTCCGTCCATCAGGCATCATCGGTCCAGGAAGCCATTGTAAAGGTCCGTTCCCAGCACTTTGATCTTGTCCTGACCGATTATAAGATGCCCGGCAAAACTGGATTTGATCTTTTGCAGGAGATCAAAAAGATCGATACGGAAGCGGTTGTTGTATTAATGACTGCATTTGGAACGATCGAGGGGGCCGTGGAGGCGATGCGGGCCGGTGCGTATGATTATCTGGGCAAACCGATCGAGCTTGATGAAATCGACCTGCTCATTCAGCGGTTACAGGAACGACGGCAGCTGATCTCTGAGAACAGATCGCTGCGTCAGCAACTTGTTGAAAAATTTGCGTTCACAGAAATAGTCTCTCAATCGGCACAGATGCAGGAAGTGCTGTCCACGGCATCGCGCGTAGCTCAAACCAATGCTCCCGTTCTTATCCGCGGTGAAAGCGGTACTGGTAAGGAATTGATCGCACGCGCCATTCATTTTAACAGTGCGCGCAGCGGTAAACCGTTCATTGCCGTAAATTGCGCCGCTCTCAACGACAATCTTCTGGAAAGCGAATTGTTCGGTCACGAGAAGGGGGCATTTACCGGTGCGGAGAAACAACGCCGCGGAAGATTCGAACTTGCCGATGGCGGAACGATATTTCTGGATGAGATCGGCGACATATCGCCGGCGACACAGGTGCGGCTGCTGCGTGTGCTGCAGGAGCAGCAATTTGAACGAGTCGGAGGATCTGAGACGATTTCTGTTGATGTCCGCGTCGTTGCTGCGACGAATAAAAATCTTGAAACTGCGATTGCAGAAGGAAAATTTCGGGAAGATCTCTTCTACCGGCTGAATGTTGTTTCGGTTGAAATCCCCGGACTCCGGTACCGGCGGGAAGACATTTCCCTTTTACTGGATCATTTTCTTTTACGCTTTGCAAAAGAACACAAGCGGAAAAAACTTACGTATTCCAAAGAGGCATGGGAGCAGCTCATCCGGTATGACTTTCCGGGAAATGTGCGTGAATTAGAGAATATCGTTCAGCGATCTGTAATCTTTTCCAGAGGAGAGATGATCACCACGGATGATCTTCCGGTAGTCGTTCGCGGAGCGTCTCAAGAGAACAGACAAAAAAAAGAGGATACGGGTTCATTTCCGGAACAGATAGAGAAACTGGAAAAGGATCTTATCTTTGAAGCACTCCGCGTCAATGGAAACAACCAATCGAAAGCCGCAGAACTGCTCGGATTATCAGAACGCAATTTGCGGTACCGCTTGAAAAAATGGGGAGTTAAGTAACAGCTCTTCCCGTATATCTTGTTGCACCGTTCACTTCCGTATCAAACACAGTATTCCATCCATCGTTCTAACATACCCATCTGCACAATAATCCTGTGCCGCTTCACTTATTACCGCTCGACGTTATTGTCGGACAAAGTCGACAAAATTGTCGAATTCTTTCTGCCAAAATCATTTCAGTGTAAATATCTGAGCAAATTTACAAAAAGAAACCTGGCACGGCGGTTGTAATACTATAACCAGAACGCAACAAGTTCACAACAATTCATCACTCAACATACACCAACAGGAGGTTCTATGAAACACATCATCAACACAGCACTTACGCTCGCAGTCGTTCTCGCACTCGGCGTTATGTTCACCAATTCAGTCTATGCACAGCAAAAAGGGACCGGCACACCTAAAGGTCAGGGTCAATATTTTGTGGATCAGGATGGCGATGGGATCTGTGATAATGTCGGCACGCACCAGGGACAAAAGATGGGAAAAGGAAAAGGGTATGGACCGAAAGACGGTACAGGCAATAAGGGTCAGGGACCGAAAGACGGAACAGGCTTTGGATCAGGCAATTGCACCGGAACAGGCACTGGCACAGGTACAGGGGTTTGTGACGGAACAGGTCCAAAAGGAAGTATGAATCGCGGCGGTAAGAGGTAATAGTGTTCCCAGCGTGCGGAGAGTGTGAATTCTCCGCACGCACAAATCAACGATGCACGTTTAACCATTAATTGAAAGTATAAAAATGAAAACCATATCCTTCACGTTACTACTGACAACAACAATGATGATCAGCGCAATCGGCTGCGAACAATCAAGTTCGGGTCCATCGAATAATGAGATGTCCGCACAGAACATTACCATCCCGGAAGAAAACTTTGCAATGATGCATGCAGTTGTTGATACGATCGCCGCTGATTCACTTTCGGTTGAAGAGGAACAAGGTTTGACCGTTATGCGCGAGGAGGAAAAATTAGCGCGTGATGTATATTCCGCACTGTATGAAGTGTGGAAATTACGGCCATTTTCAAATATTACACGAAGTGAGCAAATCCATACGACATCGGTCCTGACATTATTGAACCGGTATTCTGTAACGGATCCCGTGGGAGCAAATGGTCCCGGAGTATTCATCGACCCGGTATTGCAGAAACTCTATAATGATCTGATGGTTCAGGGGAACATCAGTGCGATTGATGCGTTGACGGTCGGTGCGATCATTGAAGAAGTTGATATCGCAGACCTGCAGCACCACATAAAGGCAAGCGACAATGCGGACATCCTCTATGTGTATGCCAATCTTATGCGCGGCTCGAGGAATCATCTCCGTGCATTTGTCGGGAATCTTCGGGTTCGGGGAATCACCTACGCACCGCAGTATTTAACAAAAACAGAATTCGATGAGATCATTGCCGGCAGCATGGAACGCGGATGCGGAACAAACGGATCAAACTAATTTTAGGAAAGACAGAATGAAAAAAATGATCTATACTGCCAGTCTTGCATTCGCTATCTCGCTATTGGCTGCTCAAACACCGCAACCCGCAGAGAAGAAAATCGATCAGGAGAAAAAAGGGATCTCCATTGTCAAGGATCTTGATGCGAACGGCATCGACGACGCAAAGGAGAAGAATCAGGGTAAGGGAAAACAAGGGATGAGATCGAATGATCAATTCATCGATGCGAATGGCGACGGGATCTGTGACAGCCGTGAACAGGGGCTTGGATTTCGCCGCGGTAAAGGACAATCAACAACTCAAACAGGAAAACGACAACAAGGAAGACAAAAATGAAAACAATATCCGGTATTATATTCATCACACTTACAATAGCAACTCAAAGTGTATTCGGTCAGTTCAATGCACAAACAACGATCAGTTCCATGTATGATGACAACGTGAATAACAATACGCTTCAATTGAAAAGCAATGTTACCACCATGAACCTGAACGGCGGATACAGCTGGGAGGGGGAACGCTTTCTTTCAAATATGAACTACGACGGGACATTCAGCTATTATGAATCTCTTCTCGAGCGGACCAATCAATTCCATTCCGTCAATGGTGAGTTTACGCAGTTGTATGGAAGTGACGATCAAAACGCATTCACTCTTGGCGGAATGGCCGGTGCCAGCGTGAACAGGGATGCCTATGTGATCTTCGATCATTCGCAATATTCGGCATTCGTCAACTATAAATATTTTGTGACCGATTGGATGATCAATAAAGGGGGATACACAATGCGCAGAATATCATTCTCCTCGTTGGGCGATTTCAGTTACACGGAACATGCCCTGTTCGCCCATGCCGCATTTGCCGTTACACCGGCAACAACGGCAATAATCCAGACGGATCTCGGAACCAAATTCTATTCAACAACGCCGGCAAGTGCCAATTCCTCGATGCGGAGAGGGGTCATGTCGTCTTTGCTGCCGAGCGTTACGCAGCTGACCGGCACGGTGAAAATTGGTCAGCGCATTAGCGATGACATAGGGCTCAGTATCACCGGACGGTACCAATGGAACATCCAAAAACAGACGCGGTATCTAAGTTCTGAATATGGATTCATTTCTGACGACGAACTGTTTGATGATCACTATGGATATGAAGGGCTGCATACGAGTGCGACCATCACATCGATCCTTTCAGAATCAATGACGATGAAAGTGTCCGGCGGAATACAGAATAAGGTCTATTCATCCTTATCCGCCTATGATCTGAGCGGTAACTTTGTCGCCGATCAGCGGACCGATGCGCGCACCTATGTCAATATCGGCCTTCAGAGAAACTTTGATGATCTTGGAATATCGCTGAAAGGGGCCATTGATTTCATCCAAAATTCGTCGAACGATTCATTTTACAGCTACAAAAATAACGCATTCACTTTGGAACTGGGTGTCCCTTTTTAAGGGGATACCTTGTTCCATTCCCCCCAAAAAATCTGTATACTAAAGAATCGAAAGTGCCATAGTCTCAATTGTACCGACAAACCATAGGTTCCTTTGATTCGTTTTATTACCATCATTAAGCCCCGGTATATCATTGCAATAACGCTTGGTGTTGCACTTCTGATGTTCACCTCTGCGTTCATTGAGCTGCGTCAAAGCCGCGAAGAACTCTTCCACGTATTGCAGGAACACTCTCTTTCGCTTGCCGAAACGATCACCAACAGCAGCACGAATATTGTTCTTTCAACGGACCGCATCGAAGATCAATTGAGCCGGCGATTGCTGAACAATGCACATTTTATCGCCACACTGGACAGTATCGGCGTTCTGAACAAAAAAATGCTGAGGGAGATCGCCATTCGTAATGATATTTACCGGATCAATATCTTCAACCGGCGCGGCGAGCGGATCCTTTCGAGTCACACGCATGAAAAACACGCAGGACAGATGCGGGAGAAGAATTCACCGGCAATCGTGCTGAAGCCAATCCTCAGCGGAAAAGCAGATGAGATTGTTATTGGAATAAAGGAAGCCAGGTTCGAAGAAGGGCAGCGGTATGCCGTAGCCGTGAAACGTACCGGTAAAGCCGGCGGCGCCATCGTTCTTAATCTTGATGCGGCAACATTCATCGAATTCCGAAAACAGATCGGCATCGGCAAATTAGTTTCAGACCTCGGTAACAATACCGGGATCGAATATGTTGTTATCCAGGACAGGGACGGAATACTTGCCGCCACCAAAGATGTGAAAGAGATGACGACGGTCGAGAACGACCCCTCTCTTCTCGCTGTGTTGGAACGCGATACAACGGTCAGCCGTGAGATGCTTTTTCATCAACGGGCAACATTCGAAATATTAAAGCGGTTTTCCATCGATGGTGCGGCTGTCGGGGTGCTCCGTATCGGACTTTCATTGGACGAACTGCGTGCGATCGACGAGCGGATGCAGCGCAGAATGCTGACGATGACAGTCGTGTTCATCTTTCTCGGAGTGATCATTGTCTCATTTATTGTTGCATCGCAGAATATCAAATTGATCTCCGGCAAATACGCATCCATCCAGACGCTCACCGGTAATATCCTTGAACATATGAATGATGCAGTCGTGTCGATCGATCATTCCGGAAAGATCACGATATTCAACCGGCAGGCCGAAACACTATTCGGCCTCGGTGCCGCAGAGGTCATCGGGCATTCTATCGATCAGCTTCCCGGGAAGGTCAGGGAGTGTTTACATTCAATGACGGAACAGAAGGAAGAACAAACGGAGCGGACGCTGCTCTGTGCAAAGGACGAAGAACGGATCGTTTCGATCTCGACCTCAACGACAACGGATCCGCACGGCGGTATGGAATCGCGGACGATGGTGATCAAAGATCTCACTGATGCGAAACGGTTAGAGAAGGAAGTGCAGCGGAAAGAGAAAATGACGGCAATGGGAGAATTGGCGGCCGGGGTAGCCCATGAGATCAGAAATCCGCTCAACGCAATATCGATGATCGCTCAGCGGTATGAAAAAGAGTTTTCCCCGAAAAAAGGTGTGCGGGAATACAAAGGGCTTACCGCCGTATTGAAAAGCGAATCGATCCGCATCAATGGGATCGTTCAGCAATTTTTGAAATATGCACGCCCCAAAACGATCAAAGTGGAGAGCGTATCGTCGCAGGCATTCATCGGTCATGTTGCGACACTGTTTCAGGCTCAGGCAAGTGCAAAGAAGATCCATTTTACATTCGAGTCCGATGACGCCGCATTTTCCATTGATCACGATCAGATGACGCAAGCGATTTTGAATCTTTTGCAGAACGCACTGGATGCAACGCCGAAACAGGGATCGATCACATTGACATTGAAAGCGGGGAATAAGGAAGTTATTATAGAAGTCGCCGATACGGGTTCGGGCGTACCGGCGGAACTGCAGGAAAAGATCTTCAATCTCTACTTCACAACAAAAACCACAGGGACGGGGATGGGTCTTGCGATAACACAGCAAATAATATCGCAGCATAATGGATCGCTCTTTATCAGTGCTAACCGGCCGACCGGTTCCATATTCACCATTATATTGCCGGTATAGATAGTTGCTGATTCACAAAAATTTCAGCTTCTACGTTATCGTTCGAACCGGTCTTATACATATCCCTTTTTAATCGCCTTTGCCACCGCTTCCGCTTGAGAGTGGACGTGCAGTTTTTTGTAGATCTTTTTGATGTGAAAACGGACGGTATCTTTGCTGATATTCAACGTCATAGCGATGGAATAATAGGTCTTCCCTTTGATCAATTCCTTCAGTATTTCCAATTCGCGATCGGTGAGGAGCGTAGCATTTTCCGCAAGCGTTTTCTTATTTTGAAAAAAGAGGGTCACCTTGCGGGCGATATGGGAACTCATCGGAGCTCCCCCTTCGTACGCCTCCTGGATCGCTTCCAGCAGCCGTTCGGGGTGAGTTTTTTTCACAAGATAACCGCACGCACCGGCACACAGTGCGTCGAAGATCAGGTCGTTCTCTTCGTGGATGGTCAGCATCAGAATATTCAAGTCGGGCAATATTCCTTTTACGATCTTCACGCCGTCGATTCCGTTCATTCCCGGCAATTTGATGTCCATCAGAAGAATATCCGGTTTCAGATCCTTCACTTTCTTCAGCATGCTTTCGCAATCAAGGAAAGAACCGGCGCAGGAGAATCCTTCCGCTCTGTTGATCAGTAATGAGAGGGATTCGTTGATTATTTTGTTGTCTTCTACGATAACGACTTTGATCATTGTGCGGATACTGCTTTCCTTATATCTTTCCAGAAAATTTTATCATCGATCCATTACCGGCGCTTGATTGTATGCGCAGCGAGCCGCCGACGGCAGCAGCGCGGTTCCGCATGTTCTCCAATCCGTTCCCGTTGCTTCGCTCATTGGCATCAAAACCTTTTCCATTATCGTACATTGTAATGGTGAGGTATTTGCCGTCGATCTCCGTATTGATGGAGATTTCCGAACAGCCGCTGTGCTTTATGGAATTGTTGATCGCTTCTTTGAAAATAAGATACACATTCTTCCTGTATTCCATCGGCAAAAAGAATTTTTCCATGAAGTTGAGATTGTTGATATGGAGAAGGATCTTTTTATAGGAAAGTATCTCTTCGTATCCATCCTTCAGTTTCAGGAACAATTCATACAGCGAATCCCGTTTTGGGTTGATCAGCCAGACGATATCGCTCATATTTTCGATGAGTGCACGCGCGATGCCGCCGATGTTCCTGACGGAATCCTTAAAAGTTTTGGGATCATCCGTTTCGCCGTGATAGACCATGTCGCTGAGAAGGGAAATTTCGGTCAGCCGCGTACCGATATCGTCGTGAAGATCGGATGCAATCTTCAAACGCAAGCGCTCGATCGCCAGCAGATGCCGGATCTGGAAATAGACAATCGAAACGATGATGGAGAGGATAACGATCATCAGAAAGGAGATGAACCACCAAGTCCGCCAGAAGGGGGGAGAGATGATGATGTCGATGGTCGCGCCGTTCCGGTTCCAGACACCATCGTTGTTCGACCCGATGACCTTAAAGACATATCTTCCCGGATCGAGATTGGTATAAGTGACAAAACGCCGCGTTCCCGAAGAGATCCAATTTTTATCGAATCCCTCCATTTTATAAGCATACGTGTTTGATTGGGGCGAAGAAAAATGCAAGGCTGCAAACTCGATGGAAAATACATTCTGACTATGCGCCAGCGTTATGGAACGTGTAGCGGTGATGGAGTGTGAAAGCGGAGAATTGCCCCCCACACCGACGGATTGATTGAAGATCTGAAAATCCGTGAGCACGATCGGAGGAATATGGGGGTTATCTCTGATACTGTCCGGATAGAACATATTGAAGCCATTGATACCGCCGAAATACATATATCCGCGGGAATCCTTGAAATGATCGTTTCCGCCGAACTGATTGCTCTGCAATCCGTCGCTGGCTGAATAGTTTCTGATCTTTCCGGTTCCCGGTTGGAAGCAGGAAAGTCCTTTATTCGAACTCAACCAGAGATTTCCCTTACCGTCCTCAAGGATGCCATAGATGACATTGTTCACCAGACCACTGTTCTCATCATAATGCGTGAAACTGTTTTTCGTTCTGTCGAATTTATTCAATCCGTTATTCGTGCCGATCCACATGGACCCGTTCCTGTCTTCGTGAATGCACCAGACGTTATTGTTGCTGAGACTTGTTGTATCGGAGGGATCTTCAAGAAAATGTGTAAATGTTCCGGTCACCCGGTCGAATTTATTCAGGCCGCCGCCAAGGGTTCCGATCCACAGCGTTTTGTCCTTTGTCTCATACGTTGTATAGACGTAATCATGACTCAAGCTTTTAGGATCGTTTTGTTCCTTCACATAGAATTTTACTTTTCCTGTGGACGGATCGAATTGGTTCAAACCGGCAAGGGTGGCAAGCCAAAGCGAGCCGTCGTCATCCTCGTGGATGTTAATAATATCATTGCTGCTGATCCCTGTGGTGATGTTGCCGTTCCGCATATTGTGGAAAATATTTTTCGACCGGATAAACTTGTTTAAACCGCCGCCGTTCGTTCCGATCCATAAAGTTCCCTGTCGGTCTTCATTGATCGACCGGATATAATTATTACTGATGCTGAAAAGATTCCGCGGATCGTGCTTGTAATGAATGAACCGATCATTTTTTTCATCGAACCTATTCAAGCCGGAGCGCGTGCCGATCCACAGCACGCCCGAATGGTCGCGGTATATTGCCGTGATCTCATTATTGCTGAGGCTGAACGGATCGTGCGGTTCGCTTTTATAATGTAAAAATTTTGCCGCGTTCGGATCCAGCTTATTCAATCCGACATCCGTTCCGAGCCAGATGATGCCGGTACGGTCTTCATAGATGGACCAGACGAAATTGTGGCTTATGCTGTACGGGTCAGCAGCATCGTGGACGTAATTAATGAATGAATAGTCTGTTCCGTTGGTTACCTGCACAATTTTATTCAAACCACCGTCGAGCGTGCCGGCATAGACGGTTCCACTGTGGTCTTTAAGAAGTGTCCACACATTATTCCCGCTGATGCTCTGTCTGTTCTGCGGATCATGAAGAAAACGGAGCGACGTATGCTTCTTCTTGTCGAAAAGATTCAATCCGTTATTGGTGCCGATCCAAAGATGACTGCTATCGCCATCGATGATCGACCAGATATAATTATTGCTGAGGCTTTTTTTATCGGCAGGATCATTCGTGTAGACGGAAAAAAATCCCTTTCCTGTTTCGAATCGGTTCAATCCATTGTATGTACCGATCCAGAGAATTCCCGGTTCATACGTTGATTCAAAGATCGACCAAATAACGTTATTGCTTATGCTGTTACCGGATGAATCTGAGTGAGTATATCGAATAAAACTGTCATTACGGGAATCATATCTGTTCAGTCCATTGTTGGTACCGATCCAAAGTTGACCGGCAGCATCCTGAAATATCGAGCGGACATTATCGTTGCTGATGCTTTTTTCATCCTTCGGATCATTACGGTACCGGGTGAACTGTTCCGTACTTTCATCGAATTTGTTCAACCCGCCGCCGAGCGTGCCGATCCATAAAAAACCCTGTTTGTCTTCAAAGATTCTGACGATGGTATTGTTGCTCAGTGTGTTTGGATTTCGCGGATCGGATTTGAAGACTGTAAAAGTATATCCGTCATACTTATTCAGTCCATCCAGCGTGCCGAACCAGAGGAATCCTTTGCTGTCCTGCATCATGGAGAACACAGAACTTTGGGAAAGTCCCTGTTCAATGGAGATGCGGTCAAATTTTACTTTTTTGGTCTGACCAAACGTTAACGAAATAACCAAGAGGATCAGCATTCCGGCGGATATTATTCTGCAGAGATTCGGAAATATTTTCATACTTTACATAATCATAGCGGCACTGTGTTGATTGAATAAAAACAAACGACACATCCTTGAGATTTCAAATGATAACGATCAATTTTCAATCGGCGGTTATGCACTGCGAGCCGCAACATCAATGAATATTATTTTAGAATTCCGATGAAAGTTAGCCTTTTATTGCAGAATGGTAAAGAAAAAACTATATGAATATTGTTAGGTCAAACGTAAATACCCGTTGTAGAGGAGACATTCGATGAAAAAATCAGTTGTAATGATCGGTGATTCGATAACTGCCGGTTTTGATACGAAGCGATATTTCCTGGAGGATATCATCATTAATTATGGTGTTTCCGGAGACAGCACTGTTGAGTGTCTTGAAAGAATCAACAAAGAATGGTTCAACACTCAGCCGGAGGCCATATTTCTGTGCATCGGAACCAACGATCTGGCCAGAGAGCGAACGGACGATTTCATTCTTGCGAACATTCAGAATATTGTCGGATCGATCCGCCATTTTGCAGGAGGATCAACAATCTATATCACTTCGATCTTCCCGACGAGAGAAAATGAACCGCGGCCCAACGAACGCATCAATAAATTGAACAATAAAATTGAGCAACAGTCGGTTGAACTTGGCTGCACATTCTTCAATCTTCATGAACATTTTACCGATGCTCTGGGAATGTTAAGAAAAGAATTTACCGACGACGGACTGCACCTTACTGACGAGGGGTATTCACAGTGGAGCAACGTTCTTACGAAATTGATGTAAAAAAATGCATTGTCCATCGTCCCGCTGCTGCTTGACTCATCTCCTGTAAAAACCAAGATCCATTATTTGATGAAGAGCATACTTTTTGTTTTGCTCTGCTCTGAAGTTTGTATCCGGTAGAAATACACCCCCGCTGAAAGATCCAACGCATTAAAACGAATGTGATACTCTCCCGGAGTCTGGCGTTCATTCAGCAGATGCTTTATTTCGGATCCCAGGGCATTGAAGATCGTTATGGAGACGTTCGTTTCTTTCGACAACGAATAACGTATGACCGTTGAAGGATTGAACGGGTTTGGGAAATTCTGGAACAATTCGAACGAGAGATCTGATTTTCCTGATGCACGGCGGTTTACCGACGTCACCACTTTTGGATCGAACGATTCGAATTTGACCGCGTCGGCAACAACATACGAATTTGTCTTTGCCGCATCGGAGACCGTTATTCTGTCTGCCGATGTACCGCTGAACTCATATGTTCCGATCCGTTTCCACGACGACCCGTTCACTGTCTGGTCAACACGAACGGTATCAGTCCCGCCATTACGGGTAATGATGAAGGGGGTATCTGTGCTTCTGTTCGAACTGGAAACCCACCAGCCGTAAAGATCATAAACAGCTTTTGCGGGAAGATGCGCTCTGAATTCAAATGACGTGCTTCCGGTGCCGATGCCGTGCAGCATCGATTTTGTTGTTCCCCAGTATCCGGGATTGGCGCTTTCGAACCAGCCTCCGCCGATCGCCGTGGCGCTTGTATCACCGGTATCGATGATCTTTTGAAAGAGCGGATCTTTGGGAAGGTTCAGCGAATCGGTGCTGACGATTGCAAAGATCGACGGCACCGCCCGTTGTTCGGAAGGGGAATTGATATACTGATTCTGTACTGCCATCTGTGTTGAACCGCCGCCGTCAAGGTTGATCGCGCCGACACAACCCAATCCTTTCATGATCTCCGCAAGTTCCGTTAATCCCACTCCGGCGCTTCCTGTCTGTCGTCCGTCAGCCGTCATTACAATCACATGTTTGTCCGCAGTAAAACCAACAGCAGTCCTTGGATCGCCGTTCGTCTCGCCGACGCCGGAGCCCCACATCAGTTCCTGATTGTATGTGACGTTAATGGTATTATCTTTGATCAGCATCGGACCGCCGCCGATCCCGACGAGCAGATCGGAATAGACCGTTCCAGCACTTTTGAGCGGGGCTGACCGCGGCGAAGGATCGTTGCTGATATACGGCAGCGGCTGAGCATACGTATAGATATCAGTCATCGCATTTCCGAACTGATAGATCCAATCGACACTCAGCGATCTATCTTTTTTCATCCCGAAGAAACTGCGGACGACGGGGTAGGATAAGGAGTTTCTCGTTACGGATTGCACGTTTGAGGCTTTTACCTCGTTCGGATAGATCACCGCTGAATACGGCACTCCGCCGCCGAAGTATCCGCCGTTGACGGCTGCATACGCGCCAACCGATGCAGTGAACGAGGGAAGTGTCATGCTTGTGCCGGAAACATACGGCCGTACCGCAAGTTTGGAATTATTGAGATCGGCATCCAGATACCAAATGCTGAGAATGGGAGATGTTCTGCTGCCGTGGAAAACTTTTATCCCCTGCGGAAGTGTGTAGTTCGCCGTAATATCCTGCCAGGTGACCGTTTGCGGAAATACGAATTGGGAAGATAAAAAGAGTAACACGAGAAATTTTTTCATAGAAATATTATTTATGTCCGAGAATAATTTCAACAGTAATATTTGTCTCATTCACCAACGAGACATCAATAAACGCCGATTGAACTTCTTTACCATTAACCTTAATAGATTTGATCGCGGAATTCACGCCGTCGGGATTTGTAACGGTCAGCAGGAAACGCTTGCCTCTGAATGACCGTTCGGCCTTAAAGGATTTCCAGTGCGACGGAATATTCGGTGCGAATGTGATCCCGCGAAGACTGGTTCTGAAACCAATGATATAGTCCAATGCAATGCGGTACATCCAAACTGCTGTTCCGGTCAGCCATGAGTGACTTGCCTGATTCTCTGTTTCGTGGTCTGGACTGGTAAGATATTCCGCAAAGACGTACGGTTCGGTCTCATAGCGGTCGATATTTGCGGACGAATTGAACGGAAGCATTTTCGTATAAATATCATAAGCGGATTCGACATCGCCGTTGATGATCGATGCGAGGATGAACCAGGACGATGCGTGATTGAACACTGCGCCGTTCTCTTTTTTCCCGGGAACGCAGCGGCTGATCAATCCGATGGTATCCTCAACTTCGGTGTATGAAGGCCAGACGATCTGAATACCGTACGGAGTGCCGAGATGCTTTTTCGTTGATGCGAGCGCCTTGTCGGCCCGTTCCTTCGGTGCAAGTCCGGAAATGACAGACCATGTCTGAGCGTTGATGAAGATCTTTCCCTGTTTGTATTTATGGGAACCAACCGATTCACCATTGTCGCGGAACGCGCGCAAATACCATTCACCGTCCCAGCAGACATCGTTGATCACTTTTTCCAGTTTAGTATAGAACTGTTCCCACCGCTGACGGGTCGCGGTATCTTTGCGAAGATCGAGCAATTCGAAAGTCTTTTTCAGCATGTAGCCGAGAAAAAAACCTCCCCAAACCGTTTCCCCTTTTCCAAGCGGACCGATATGATCCAGCGTGTCGTTCCAATCGCCGTTCATAATCTTTGGAAGTCCGCGTTCTGTTGTTGCCGAGATTGCAAAATCCAAAGCTTTCACCAGATGTTCGTACGCTGTGCCCGAACCCTCGTCGTAAAATGTGACGACTTCATCCAGAATGGAATAATCGGCAGTTTCGTTGAGATATTCGATCAGGCCGAACGGGATCCACAACGGCGTATCGGAGTGATTGGTTTTTTCTCCGCTGTCGGTCATCTTAAAGAAATTGTGCAGTGTTGAACCATTCTTGAATTGAAACCGCAATGCGTTCAGCAACCGTGCCCGTACACGTTCGGGGTTTGCAATTACCATTCCGAGAATATCCTGGAACTGATCGCGCATTCCTGTGCCGAATAACAGTCCGCCGTGATAATAGCCGGAATTCCGCGCCATATCGAATGTGACAGCGCATTGATACTGATTCCAGACGTTCATCATTGCATTCATTTTTTCGTCCGGCGTCTCCACAATAACATGTCCAAGATACGTATCCCACTTTTGTTTCACCTGTTGTAATTTTTTATGGATCGTATCGATCTTTTTCAATTCATTCCATTTCACGAACTCGAATGGTTTTTCTTCACTTTTTGGGACGATCGCCAGAATGGCGGCAAAATCAACGGATGCATTTGCTTTCAATTCGATCTTCGACTGAAGAGCGGCGACAGGATCGCCAGCCGTGATCTCGGTGTTGCCCATTGCACCTGTTTCAATAGCGACAGGATTTGATTCCGATCTCCACCGGCCGATGAATGTATCCAGACTGCCGTCAAATCCTGTAACAGGCAGCGTACTGGTGAAATAGAGTTTATATTTCCAATCGATGTTCGGTTGCACGACAGAGACTTTTTTATTCAGCACCCAATACCGGCGCGTTGAAACCAGTGTCTCATGTTCTTTATCAAAATGGATATCGGTGAAATGCTTGTCGTTCGGCTGATTGATGATGTCGTTCAACGCATTTCCCATCATCAATTCGGTAAACGAATAGACCTCTAATGATCGTTGAGCGCCGGTAAGATCTGTCAGACGCACGCTCCATATTTCCGCGTTCACATCCGTCGGAACAAAGTAAGTGATCTCACCGCGGATTCCGTTGATCTCGGTGGTGATCTTCGTGTATCCCTGACCATGCCGGCATTCGTACTTGTCATATTTGAGATCGATCGTCGGCGCCCAGCTTAATGACCAGTATTTTCCCGACACGGTGTCTTTTACCATAACGTAGCGCCCCGGACGATCCCACGGCAGACAATTATAACGCATGCGTGTAATACGGTTGTCGCGCGGGCAGTCAAGAAAGCTGAATCCGCCGCCGGTGTGCGAGATCAATCCGCCGTAATGTTCATTCCACATATAATTGAACCATGGACGGGGAGTGCGGGGATCGGTGATGACATATTCTCTGTTATTTTCGGTCAGGTGACCGTATTTATTATTGATCATTGGACTGTCTGGAAAATTATGAATGAAATTGAATTTGTATTGTTTGTATTTTTTTTGATTCTACGGTAATATCGAATGTGTGATGAGCGCGCACGTCGATGGATGAAATGAACTTCTCTTCCAGCGTCAATAATGATGCTTTATCCATTGCGAACAAAGTTCGAATGCAGCCCGACAATCTGTTTTCGGTTGGATTGTAGATCCGGAGCACATACACATTCTTTTCATTGGCAGCGTTGTTTTTTATTGCGCTGAAGATCAATTGATCCGGTTCTATTTGAATGAATGATGTAGAAGAAGGAACCGTTCCGGAAGTTCGTCCGGTCTGGACCAGACGGAGCGCATTGTTGAAATTCAATGCTTCTTTATAGACATTCCCTTTATCCCAATCATGTTGATGCGGGAAGAAAGAAAGTTCGAATGTTTGTTTGCCAAGACATTGCGATCCTTTTTGATATGTGTAATCCTGGCGGGAACTCGGGGCGATGATGAATTCAAATCCCCGGAGCAGCGTGATGGCCAACGTTTTCTTTTTATCATTCAGCACTTCGTATTCCTTCAATCCGTTCACCAATACAGCCGCGCCGCGTGTTCCATCGGTAATATCCACAAACTGATGCATCGGGAAATCGTACATCGGCTGTTCGATCCACTCTTTCGTATTCGGCCGTTCGAGTGAGCGCTTCACAACATCAAATTGTCCTTCGCCGTAGGAGAATTGTGCGTTCAGCGACGTGGGGAACATCATGCGCAGGCGATGACTCTCCGCCGTATTGTTGACATTCACCTTAAGATCGACCCGCTGCGAGCTTTTTGTCAGCGTTACGAACAGTTCAATTTCCACAGTGCTGAATTGCTTCGACTTTGAGCGTCGGGCTTTAAGATCGACCGGAATTTTTAGTTTGTGAAGGATCCTGCATGTTGCGCTGAGGGGTCCGTTTTCGACGATCGTGATCTTCGGTTTTGATTTCAGTGTATCCGCGAACGGTTTCACCGCTTCGTGCACCCAGGCGTGTCCTGCCTCTCCTTCATCGAAGAAATATCCGATCTCTTTGAATGCAGATTTGTTGATCTTATCCTGTACGGTGAATGTTCCGTTTGAATGTATCTTGACTGAAATAGATCCATTCTCCAGAATCGGCAGTTTATTTCTGAGCGCAGCGATGGCAGAGATATTCTTTTTCGATGATGTTCCTGAGGGAATGATCTTTACGGTTGAGTAACCAAAGGGAGGAATATCCTTCAGATGTAAGAGAGATTTATACCGTCTCATATTGAAATACATCGGACGGTCGATCATCTGTTCCAGCACCGGTTGGAAATCGAAATTACCGGTGTGCTGGATCTCAACAAGATTTCCTTTCTCATCAACGAGATCAAAATCTCCCTTATCGAATTCTTTTGGAATATCGATGACCGACTCGATGATCTCGCTACGCTGATAATTGTTCGGGTTGAACGCGACGAGGAACAATTCAGTATTTGCTGCAATATTATTCTTTTTGAAACCGGACATATCAATATTTTTGACGATATGTTTGACCGACCGCTCAAAGACTCCTTTTGAAATTTCGATAGATTGTTTGTAGCGATGCATCATATCATCGTGGATCTCATCGAGACTGCAGCCGCCGATGGAATCATGGGCGGAATTCTGCAGGAGCAATTCCCACGCAATATCGATATAGGAATCATTGATGTCCCTGCCGAGCATGCCGGAGAACATCGTGAACGGTTCGGCGTAGAACTGCAGCCAGCGTTCGGCATCGAAGTTCTTCTGTTTCAGGAACATCCGTGCCGATGTCGTGTATCCGTACAGGTTTCCGCTGCGCCGGTCGAACTGAGCGCTCCGGCGCTCTCCGGTAACGATCTTTAATTTGTTTGTATCGACACTTTCTATCAATCCCTTTGCATATTCGTTTAATGTGCTGTGAACGACATCGATGTGAGGCATCCTCTTTTTGATCTCCTGCAGAATGCGCGCCGTTTTATGATTCGGTCCGCTTGAATCGTGTCCTTCCATCCAGATGACGTGTTTCGTTGTAAAATCACCCGCCTGGTCTTTGATGATCGCATTCACCTGCGGTTCGATCAGCTCGGGATGATAGAGATCCAGCGGCTGAATGATAAAAAAATCCTCGTCATGCTGCTGAACATCGGCGAAATGGAATGGAACGCCACCGCGCGACCATTGGTATTCCACATCCGCGAATCCTTCGTTGTGAATGACCGGACGATAAATGTAAAAATAAAAATTATAGCGGGGCATGGTGGAGAAGCGCGACGTGACTGACCGGGTGCCGTCCGCACCTTCCCACAGGAATTCCGCTTTGGGACTGTCTATCGAATTAACACCTCGGTAGAACATGATCAGATCGATGCCGAACTCTTTATATATTTGCGGCAACTGGGAGATCTGTCCCCATGAAAACGGGGAATAGCCGACCTTTGAAACGCCGCCGTGCGCCGCACTTATTTTGTGTCCGAGCAAAAGATTACGGATGAGATTCTCTCCGCCGACAAGGAATTCGTCCGGCAGAATGTACCACGGTCCGATCAACAGCCTGTCATCCTTCACAAGTTTAATAAAACGTTCCTTCATGTGAGGCTTTGCTTCCAGATAATCCATGACAACAATGGACTGGCTGTCCAGATGGAAGGCCCGGTAGGCAGGATCCTTCTCCAAGATGGAGATCACTTCGTCGATCATTTCCACAAGCATTTGCCGGTTACGCTGGAAAGGGAAACGCCATTCGCGGTCCCAATGCGTATTTGAAATAACATGAAATATTTTTTTATCCATAGTTCTTACTATATCCGGAGAAGTTACGATTTGAAAAAAAGATTGTATGTAAGGACGATCTCGGGAACGCCTCCTGTGCAAACGACTGCAGCCGCATCAAAATTATGTCCCGTCGTTTGAGCAAAAGGAACGGCAACGCACCGGCCGATACCGGCGGCGCGGATGGCAATCGTTCCGCTTTCGCTGTCCTCGAAGCCGATCACGTTCTTAAAGTCCGAAGCGGGAACATTCAATTGATGAAGGGCAATGCAGTAAAGATCACGGTGCGGTTTCAGGCGGATCTCGGTAGAGTCGCTTGCCGTAATAAACGCGTCATAGACATTCCTGTAACCGGACAGTTTTTGCCGTATCAGTTCTTTTCGTGCGGAAGAGATCGTGAGATCGTCCAGTTGCGATGTTAAAACATTGAAGACCTCACCCATGACGATATCCGCCTCATAAAAGATCGACGATGTGACGATGGCAATTTTCGCCGGATGTTTCTCGAAGTAAAGGCTTAATGCTTTCACTCTCTTTTTTATTTCGGCCGGATCGGTGACATCAAATATCTTTCCGGATTTAACGCGGTATTCTTCAATGAGTCTGTCGGTTAGATTATCCGCTTCGTTTCCGAGCCATCCTTTCAAAAGACAGAGAAGAAATAATACACCCGGCATCGGCTGGATCAATCGTTTGTTTGGATCGTTGAAGAGTTCGATGGAAATATTCTTGCTTTCACCCCGTTTGATGCGCTGCAATATTTCGTGATACCTTTGGTAGTAAATATCGATAGCAATCTTAACAAGGTCTGTTTTGGACAACGAAGGGAATCTATCGGAAAAGCGCTGCAGAAAATATTCCGATATTTCATGTTCCATACCTGCAAGGGAAGTATTCTTAGCCGAGAGATCCTTATAAAAACCATCACCGAAGATGCCGGAAAGATTGAAATTATTGAGATTGACGGTGACTTCTTCTTTCCGTTTGCTGTCGTTGCCGGCAAGTAGAGTCCATAGTGCCGCGTAGAAATACGATCCTTTAATATTCTCATCAATAAAGAGAGAATGATACTTGGTGATCAGATATTCCACATGTTTCGTAGTACTGTTGCCGATGATATGCGGGTAATCAAGATTGTGATCAAGGCCCTTCCATGACTCTGTTGTCATCTTCCCGGACATCTTTCTTATCATAAACTCGAGGGAATGGATGCAGAGTTCTTCCGTTGTCGTCGTTGTACCGTCCATATCCATTACCGCTGCCGCGAGAGACTCCAGCGGGGAGGTCAATTTCGGCGCGAGGGGATAGAGTTCGAATTCGGGATGAATGTATTCCGGATTTTTTACGACGGCAAATTCGTCGGAGAGATTCTTTAAGAGTTCAGCGGCGTTATGTTTATCGATTATCTTCTTCATTGTCCCTGTTTAATTAGCTATAAGTGCAATTCCTGATTTGAGGATTTGTTGAACTTCTTTTTCCGATTCGCCTTCTGCATAAACCCGTATCAGCGGTTCCGTTTCGGATGAACGCAACAGCAGCCATCGGGTTTTTCCTTCGAGATTGAACTTTAATCCATTGACAATTCCACGGCTGCTGTAGAATTTGAGAATATTCTTCACTGAAAATTGTGCAATCTCCGCAGGAGGATCATTAATCATTGCGGGTAATTTATCATTCCGATCGTCATGATGATACGGGTGATCTACCCTGTCATAGAAAATCCTGCCAAACTGTTTCCTTTTGACCTCAACGTAATCGCTCAGCCGTTTATGCGGGGAGGAGGCAAGCATCTCAATAAATAACAGTGCGGAGAGAATGCCGTCCCGTTCCGGGATGTGTCCTTTAAAACCATATCCGCCGCTTTCTTCCGCACCGAAAGCTGCATCCGTTTCCATCATCTTTTCGCAGATATATTTGAATCCAACCTGCACATCGTGAACCGTGCAATCAGCGGAACCAAAATGTTTCTGAAGAAGGTTCGTCACCGAAGAGGTCTTGATGATGTCGCCGGAGAAATGTTTGCCGTTCTTAAGAAAATCCGCAAGCAGGAGAATCGTTTCCTGACTGCTGAGCCACTCTCCCGTATCCAGCAAAACGCCCAGCCTGTCGGCATCTCCGTCTGTAGCAACGCCGAAAGAATAACTATTTCTCTGTAATTCCTGCTGCAAGGGGATCAGATTCTTCTCTATCGGTTCAGCTAATCTGCCGGAAAACGTATCATTCGGTATTTCAAAAATAGTTTTTGCCTTAGACCCATAGTCAGATAAAAGATCCTCAATGATGGTTCCGCCGGCTCCGCTCATGGAATCGATCAACGCCGTAATATTGCCTTCTGCGATCGTCTCGAAATCAACGATCTTCCGGAGATGTTCCTTATAAAGAGTGAGAAGATCGTGAGTAACCAGTTGACGTGCGGATCGCTGTACCGGTGAACGGCCAATCAGCGCTTCGACCTTGTGTGTTTCATCCGTGAAGAACGGTCCGCCATACGCCGCTTTGAATTTGATACCGTTGTATTCCGGCGGATTATGCGATGCGGTCAGCATTACGCCGAAGTCCAGCGACTGTGCTTTTACGAAATACGAGACAACCGGAGTGGGGATCACTGTCTCCGATAAAAAATATCTGATAGAATTACCATCGAGGATTGAAGCAAAAAGATGGGCAAATTCTTTCGACCGCCGTCTTCCGTCATATCCGATGACGATGGATGGCGACGATGAACGGATCTTAGCGTAATCGGAGAATGCCTGAGCAACAAGCGAGACCGAGTGTTCATTCACTTCGCTCTCAAGCAAACCGCGCCATCCATCAGTGCCGAATATTATATTCATTAACGATAAAATTTACTTTTTGGAAATATTGTGTGAAATGAGATCCCGAACTGTGTTGTATTCGATCTCTCTGACCGTTCTTTGCGATTTCACCGATAGCGCCGCTAACGCACCGCATGCCTCTCCGGTTGCAGAAGATGTCGGTTGAATTCTTAATGCGCTGTGTCCTTCGCGTGTGGAAGAGATGCATCTTCCTGCTGCGAGCACATTGGTTGAACCTTTTACCAGTAAGGCCCTCAGAGGAATTTCGTAAAAATCCCCTTCGGCAAGATGCTCCATCCGGCTGCTCTCATCTTTCTGTCCATGAATATCAATGCCGTAACATCCCCGCGCGACCGCATCATCGAATTTACTTCCGCGCTTAATGTCTTCGCCGGTGACGGCATACTCGCCAACAGCACGGCGTGTTTCACGGATTCCCACCTGCGGTGCCGTTTCGATCAGATACGAATTCTCGAATCCCGGTATCTCATTCTTCAGCAGTGTGACCACCTGATGCACTTGTTTCCTTCCGGCCAGTTCCGCTTTCGTCAGATCGATGGATGATGAACCGTCCAGTTCAAGAATGTTTGATGTATTGAACGATCCTTCCCCTGATTCCGGAAGGGTGGTAAAGAAGATATACTGAACTTCGGGAGAAAGACGCTGTTCCTGAATCGCTTTTTTCACGGAGCTGAAATATCCGGCAACAGAAATGATCCTGGACAGATCGAAATTGTAATCCATCCAATCGAAAAATTCATTCTTATTGTTCTTCGCATATTCAGTCACTTTCACAAGATCGATATTGCCCATGCGGAAAAACAACGTCAATGCCTGGAGCAATCCTGTTTTTTCATCACCTTTCACCCACGGCAAATTGCCAAGAAATAAAAGTTGCGCATCTCCGGATGTGTCTATGAAGACCTTTCCTTTGATAGTTATTTCCCGGCCGGATGTGAAGATGGAAATAGATTCGATCGTTCCATCATTTTTCGTAACGCCGGAGATGATACTGTGAAGTAAAATGGTGCATCCGGCTTCTTTCAAGAGATGAAACGAGGCCGATCTGAATGAATTGGCAAAAAAACCATTATCGATCATACCGTGCTGTTGCCGCATTTCCCGTTCAATATCTTCAAACACGCCACGAACTAGCACTTCACCCTGAACCTGATGTTTCATGAACGGAGAGACCATTCCTGCTGTGGACATGCCTCCGACAAAACCGTACTGTTCGACGAGCAGAACAGAAACGCCCGAGCGTCCGGCTTTCACGGCAGCAGCGATGCCGGCGATTCCTGCACCGACAACGATCACATCATATTCTGAAAGTAATGCCATGCGGTATTAACCGTTCTTTAAGGATTGAACGAACCATTTCGTGATCTCCGACGGCCGTGTTATGGCAGAACCGACAACAATGCTCCATGCACCATGTGCTTTCATTTTTGCCGCCATTTCGGGCGTATTGATTCTTCCTTCTGCGATAACAGGAACAGTCAATTTTTTTGTCAATGCAGAAAGAAGCTGAATATCGGGATATTGATCTTTGTTTTTGGTCTCCGGTGTGTATCCGCTGAGAGTTGTTGAGACGCAGTCTGCGCCGGCCGCAGCACATGCGATCGCTTCCTGTTCGCCGTCAATATCGGCCATGATAATACAATTATAACGCTGTTTAACATTCGCTATGAAATCAGGTCCGGAAAGATTTTCGCGTTTCCGGAACGTACCGTCGATGGCGATGATCGTTGAGCCGATGGAAAGGAGGTCTTCAACATCGGCAAATGATCCGGTGATACGGACGTATCCATCATCGAATGAGGATTTTATCAAACCGATCACTGGTAGTTTAACCGACTTGATGATCATCTTTGTTTTTTCAATTCCTTCGGAACGAATGCCGGCCGCACCCCCCTGAACCGCTGCCTGAGCAAATAGTGTTACACCTTCCGGCGTATTGAAAGGGGAGTTCCCTTCCGCCTGACAAGAGACGATCAGTCCGTTCTTTAATTTTTGAAAAACATCATTCATAGTTGTTTTCGCCGTTATACGATATTTACAGTGTTTCCAAAAAGTATCAAGATTTTGTCATGCCGAGCGGAGTCGAGGCAGGACTCTTTTGAATTATCACACTTCTTCTTCCGCCAAAAATATTGCGGATTTGCGGTCGTTCCGTGTAACAATTTCACTAAAAATGTTTTTGAAATCGCTTCTACTAAAACTTATTAAGGGCCGATTCTAACATCGATCCTTTTTGAAATTGTTCGGACGGTTTCATTGAAGAGCCGAGAATATCATCAATAGTTGAAAATGATTTTTTAAAATCATCTCCTTGTTCCAATCCGTAGACCGTCTGAGCGCCGAGAGGGAGCACTTGAATCCTGCTGTGTGAATCTTCCAGAACTGTTCGAAATGTATCCAGCAGATCGTGTGTTTCATTCTCCGCAAAAAGGTCATCCTGTGAATTCAGCTTCAGCGTGATCCAATACCTTCCGTCGGAAAGCTTCACTGCTTTCGCGATCTTTTCAAATGACAAAAATTTATCGTTCAATGGACGCGAAATGAAAAGGTTGACACATCGTTTTTGTATTGTCCGTTTTCTGTTTAGCAGCACGGCTCCATAGAAATCTTCGGATGCATCGACGATTTTTTTTCCTGTTACGGTCGCACTGCCTTCTTTTGCTAGAAGGGAAACTTCAAATATTCCGGCGCCATTCATTCCGATCTTTTTCGGCGTAACATGAAAGTAAAGATGGACAGGTAAAATTTCCAATATTTGCTGAAGAACGAATTTTACCGTCTCAGGATTGACGATTGTTCGATCAAAATTATCGGGTGCAATGGAACGATAGATCTCTTTTGCCAACCCCTGTAACTGAGTTTCGTCGGCATTCTGGTAACAGTTCAACTGTTCGGTAACACTGCCGCCGGGGAAACCGAACATATTCGTCAGTAGAACGGAATGTCCGGCGAGAGATTTTTTAACCGCAAAAATGATCCCCGGAAGAGTGGCTCCAAAAACGATATAATCATAAGTCTTATTGTTCATTACGCTGCGGTCTCTTATTTTTTTGGCGCTGCAATCACCACGATCTCGTCGTCGGGCATTGCTTTTGAAATTTCCAGATCAACCAGAGCCATGATCTGTGATTCTTTGATCAGGCCGGTCAGATCGACGACTTTTGCCGAGGTCAGCAGATAGATGTTCGGTACCAATGCACCGGCGTCGCCGAACGTCGTGAGCGTTTCGATCATCTCTTTGATTTTCGATTTTACGGCTCCGTGCTGCACGGAATCGACGATGCAGTCCTTGAGCTGCAGCTTTATCGTTCCTTCCTTATCGATCACACGTAATTGCTGGCTTTGTTCGTTCAGCAAACCGAAGAATTTCTTCCGGATATCTGTGGAAACAACCGCGTAGAGGAACGATGTCCGCCCGGCGATCGATACGTTGTCCTTGCCCGTCCGAAGGGAAGCGGCGCAGATCGTGATCAGTTTGTCTTCGCTCAACTTCTGGATATCA
The DNA here is from genome assembly GCA_903958625.1 of uncultured Ignavibacteriota bacterium. Classification (GTDB taxonomy): domain Bacteria; phylum Bacteroidota; class Ignavibacteria; order UBA10030; family UBA8401; genus UBA8401. The sequence goes on from CAJBTU010000093.1 coordinate 24,281, forward strand.
ATGTCCTTCGTCCGCAACTCGCTCGTTCCCATCGCCGAAGCAATCACTTTTTTGTTCTTGCTGTCTATTTCAATGCTCACTTCAATGGAATCCGGAACGGCTCCCATTCCGATCACGGAATTCACCGCTTCCTGCCGCAGCGAAACAATTTCGGATTCGGTCGGATTAATGATATTCTTTTCGACGGAATCCCGGATCATTCCGAGCGCCGCACCGATGGCGGAGATCACTTCCGAATTATCGGCGATCATATGGGGAACATTCATGGAATTTGCCGTGAACGGAACAATTGCCGATGCGCCACCGCCGCCGCCGACGAACTGCATCATGTCCATATCGAGTTTATATTCCCTCGTCAGCTGATGAATGACCGGCTTGATCTTATCGGCGGCAATGGTCAGTATCTGTTCGGCAATTTCCTTTGGCTGTTTATGGATCATCCGTGAGAATGATCCGAAGAATTCCTCGATGGCACGGGAATTCGCTTTCCCATGTCCGTCAACTTTCACAAGTCCTAAATAGTTTGAAGCTTCCGTCGGTGTCAGCGCGAATTTATCGCGATGCCCATTAAGCGATACAGCAAGATAATCATCAGGATCATCGCTTACTGGTTGTATTTTTTCGATGCCAGCATTATGGAAATCGAGATTTGAAGTGAAGGCAATGTAGTGCAGTTTTGCAATATGCGCGCTTCTCGGACCGACATCGACGATCGTATTATCGTTGAAACGGACCAATGATCCGCCGGCGATCCCTAATGTGCGTACATCAAGCGTGTGAACATACAAGCGGTTGCCGCCGATCTGCGCACTCTTGATCTGCGGTTTTCCGTTCTTGATGATGGAGATATCCGTTGATGTTCCGCCGACCTCAAGAAAAACGCCGTCTGAAACTTTTGCATACATCATGGCGGCAGTAACGCCGGCCGCAGGTCCTGACAGCATTGTGAGGATCGGGCGCTTATGCATTTCTTTGATATCCATGATGCCGCCGTCGGAACGCATCACCATCAGCGGAGCGTTGATGCCGCTCTTCCGTACAGCTTCCTCGGTCATGATTGCGGTCTCCAGCATTTTGGGAAGCATGCTTGCATTGATAACGGCGGTTCTTGTTCTTACGCGCAGACCGTACAGTTTTGAGATCGAACTTGCCGCGGTCGCCTTGAACCCCATCGATTCCGCAACGCGAACGACAAACTCTTCGTTCGCCGTATTGTCAACGCCGAATGCTTCGGATGCGACGATCACGGTTGCGCCGGAAGTGGTTACTTTCTGCACCGCTTCGGTTACCATCGCTTCGGTAATCTTCTCTCCTGTGTCGATGAAATGAAAATGTGTATGGAGAAGTTTTCCCGGAGCAAGTTCGATGTTCCGCAAATTGGTCTCGCTTTTTGCCCGGCGTCCTTCAAGACCTTTCCCCATGCCGATGATTCCGACCGTTGCAACATCTCCTTCGAGCAAGGCATTGGTTGCCTGAGTGGTGGAATGTGCGATCAGTATGACCTCGCCGGGATCGATCGCCGAAGCTTCAAGAAGCTGATGCATCGATTCGACGACCCCTTTTGCAACGCCTTCCTGAGCCTGATGAGTGGTAAGCACGCACGCCTTGCCGATGATCGCGAAATCAGCGATATCGATCGCGACAGCGTGTGTGAACGTGCCGCCGACATCAATGCCTATCTTAATTTTTCGTTTCATTCTTTTCCGGTGAAATTACATGAACATGATGGCAGAACAGGTCAAACCTAACAGAGCAAGGATCCATGTATAGGGAATTGTATTCCAAAGAATTTTTTGCACATCAATTCTCATTTCGTTGGCGAGCCAGACATTCTGCGTGTTCGTCGGATCGCTGACACCCTGGATATGACCGACGCCGAGCAACAGTCCCATCACTGCGCCGGGATTCAAACCGCTTGCCAGAAAGACCGCCGCTAATCCGTATCCCATGCCCCAAACATTTAAAGGTCCTCTATATAATGCCAGCGGAGCGGCAAGAGTAAAAATAAAAACATATTCGAAAGGATTTGACGGAACGATCTTCATCATCAGCGGTTTCAGGATCAGCAGAACCGGCCAGCCGTCCGGATATGCCGCTACGGGAATGCCGGGTCCCATGATGGCAACAAGAAGCATACCGATGCCGAACATCAGTGCAACGGCCGGCATCACGACGGCGCCTCCTTCGAACATCGATTGGATGAATACGTTCAATCTTCCTTTTTTATATGTAGCGATATAGGTGAAGATAAGACCGACCACGAATGAAGCGATAAAATCCATATTGTAAAGAAGAATCAGGAGCAAAGGAATTGCAGGGGAGAATATCGTTATCCAATGCACTTCCTGAGAATGTTCATTTTTTTTCAGCAGCAAACGTACGAACGCTGCGGCAAAAAGCAGAAAAATTCCTGCGCTGATCATCCACGTAAGAATACTGCCGATGCTGGAGAGTGATGCATTGATCATGATTCGAGCATCGTCGTTCAACAGCATGTTGTACAAATACAGAATGACTCCTGCTAATGCCAAAAACAGAACACTCCGGATAATTATTTTTTTTATATCCAAATTATTCCCATCTCGGTACAATTGTATGGTGATGTAGACCAGCGCGGCGGCGAATGAAATGCAGAACATCACCAATGCGAACGGACGGATCTGATCGACCGTTAAGCCCATCACCGAAATATAGACGGCCCAGTTACCGACATTCAAAATTCCGCCGATGCTCAATCCGAACAAAAATATCCCGACCGTTGTCAGCGGTCCGATCCCGACAGACGACATAATAGGAAGTACGATCGTTGCCACCATGATGATCGCGCCCAGTCCGCCGAGCGTGCTAAAAAGAACGATGATGAGAGAAAGCATCACAACGGCAATGATCCACGGATTATCGCCGGAAAGTTCCGCCCCCTTTTTTATGAAATTTTCCGCAACCCCTGTCTTCTGCAGCAGAACGCTCAGCATGCTTCCGAAGATGGAGATGGTATAGGCCGTTGAAAGTTTCACCGAACCAGTTCCAATCACGTACCGTATCGTATCGGAGAGGGAAATACCTCCCGTCAATGCAATGAGCACCGCCATTATGGGCAACGCGATGATTGCGGGAAGTTTCCGCAGAAACATCAACACAGCCATGATCAGGAAGAATGCAATCAATAATGTTACCTGGATCATTTCCATTCAGTCATACCTTACAAATAGTAGGTTCAAAATAAACAATTAGGGGTATAAAGAAAACTACACCATGATGTAGTTGAACTTCTGAAGTATATTCGACAGTTTTAAAGCGTTATCTGACAAAAAAGGGGTCAGTTGTACGTTAAAATGACTCTTCACGAACAATCGATAAATTTATTATTTTTCTACAATCAGTAACTATAACCGGAGCATCGTATGACCAAACAATTACCCATTTTTATCATCATGATCACTTTGATGATTATTTCTGTGACGGGTGTGCAGGCTCAGAACAATAATTGGAGTTATCTCAATGCCATTAAGTTTCCGGTGAAAGATAGCATTGCTGCCAAGCCGTATCTTATTACCGTCGATCAAAACGGGCGCGTGTATGTCATCTCTTCAAAAGTTGATGATTCGAAAGCTCATAATGCAGTATACTATGCCAACAAAGCAGATACGGTTTTTAAATTATTCATCGATTATGATGACAATGGCGATTCCGATACATCGAAGGGAAATATTGGCGCATTAAGGGGTATAACAATTTTGGGTAACGATGTGATTGTAATAGCTTCACAACCGTACCCCAAAACAAAACCTAATACGCTCGCAGCACTCTATTATTACCCCGGCGCGGATACATCAAAAGTCGAACGGTTTGGTTTTAATATTGCTGGTTCGGGTTATGGTACATTTTTGAATGGGATAGATGTTTCAAAAGATTCCGTTGTCTTTACCGGAGTTGATTTTGGGACATCATTCCGGTTATACAATTTCGGATATAATTCAAAAGGTGCGAGCAGAGGTTCATATATTCCGCCGGCAAATAATGGTGTAGAACCGGGCGGGCCACAGACGAATGGATTGGATCTGATCAGGGATATTTCATTGGTCCCGGGTGTAAATTATTATGATTCATCCAAAAGTATTTTCTATACTTCCCGTAATTCGATCTCGAGTTCACAACAAACAGGAGGGATTGCAGTGTGGCAGAACGGGACACAAATTCTACCGGTAAATTTTGTCGGGAATCGCGTAACAGATTTTAGTGGTTATTTAGCATTTATGAATTCCTTCCCTTATGGCATCACCGTTGACGGAAAAGGCATTTTATGGGTGGCCGGTGTTGATTCAACGCGCCGATGGGTGAAAGGATTCAAAGTGGACGGCGTGAATGCCGAAGCACTCTATGACCTGCCGAGTAAAAATAGTACGGATGTTGCCGATCCGAACGGTGCGCCAATGACCGGGCCGAGTGATGTGGCATTGAATAAAGAAATGAGTCTTGCGTATGTTGCAGACCGGTATGTACGTGCCGTCTTCAGGTTCAAAAGTTTGACGGTCGGCGTCAACGAGTCGAACGGAAGGGTGTACAATTTTGAATTGGGCCAGAATTATCCCAATCCGTTCAATCCGTCCACGTTGATCTCTTACACGCTCTCTAAACCATCGTATGTGAAACTGGTTGTATCGGACCTTCTCGGAAGGGAAGTAACAGTGTTATCCGAAGGATATTCCGGTGCCGGAAAACACGTTGAGGTGTTTAATGGTGCGCATAATCCCAGCGGAATTTATTTCTACACGATCATTACTCCGGAATCGAAGATCACAAAGAAAATGTTGATGCTAAAGTAACTATTTCACTTGAGCGGAAATCCCAATGTTGTTTAGGGGAAGGATACACCAATAATTTGTTCGCTGCATGCCGTGATTTTTTTTTGCAGATGATTGTCATGTTCTTGTTTTGTCCGGCTATTCCGAGCAATAGCCGGCATCATACCTAATAACCGCAATGAATAGAGTTAGATCTTATACTCGTCTCATTTTTGCTCTTTTCCTCTCGGCGCAATTTATTGTATTGGCGCAGACCAGCAAACTTGTCGGCAATATTACCGATGGTGCGACAAAAGAACCGCTGATCGGCGTGAATGTGATCATTGTCGGAACGAACATCGGCACGGTGACGGACGTGAACGGACGCTATTCCATTTTGAACATTTCACCGGGGCGGTATCATGTTAAAGCTAGTATGCTCGGTTATGCTACGGTGCTGCAGCAGAATGTCGATATATTTATTGACCGCACCACGACGGCTGATTTTCAACTGAGCGATGCAACAATAGAACTGAATCAGGTGATCATCGTTGCTTCTAAACCGCAGGTGATCCGGGACCGCACGGCAACGGCAACGACCATTGAAAGTTCGCAGATCAATTCTGCGCCGATCGAAGAGCTTCGCGGCGCGATGGACCTGTATGCCGGTTTCCAGAAAAGCGCATCGGGCGAATACTCCGTTCGCGGATCCGGTTCGTACGAATTGAATTTTCAGATCAACGGCGTAGATCAGGTCACTTCGAACACCAGCGCGCCGGGAGAATTCGGCGCAGACAAAGCCAATAATTCCTGGAAGTTCGACGTGAACCCGCTTGGAGTGCAGCAGATGGAATTGATCACCGGAGGTTTCTCTGCGGAATATGGAAATGCTCAGGCCGGCGTGGTAAAAGTGGCGATGAAGGAAGGGGCTCCGAAATTAACGGGCGAATTCCGCGTTGAATACCGTCCGCCGGGACAATACCACTACGGCAAGTATCTATACGATCATTCCAACTATGAATGGCAGAAATGGGGAACGCTTGATAAGTGGATGGCGAACAGGGACAATATTGCGGTGGAGTTAGGGTTTATACCGAACGGCCGCTACGACTATCTGCTGAAGAATAAAACAGCAGCCGACTCTGCTCTCTATAATCAGATCGTCGACAATGAAATTGCGTGGGCGCATCAAACATGGGTAAAGAACCATGAACCGGGAGACGACAATGTTCTCGGCGTGTATGACTACCGGAAATATGCATATCAGCGGTATATGTTCGGTTTCGGCGGTCCGCTTGGCAGTGATCCCAATCTTCTGAAGTTCTATTTTTCGGGCGAGTACAAACGCAATCCAACGCGGCTTCCTTCGCCGGAAAAAGTGCAGACGATGCAGAATTATGTTCTCAGCGTTACATATCAGCCGATCCAGAACAACAAAATAAAATTGATGGGAAGTTATCAGAACTTTCTCGGCGGACTGTGGGATGGATCCGATGATATCCGCTGGTCGGGGCTGAATGGTTCACCGCCGAATCCATCCAGAAAATACGATATCAATTTCGATCCGGTGCGCAGCGAACAGACCATTGCACAGTCGATCAATTGGGTGCACACGATCAATGCGCAGTCTTTTCTGGATATCATGGTTGCCCATCAGCAGGAACGCTACGAACTTCCGTACATCTATCTTCCAAGTTACTCGCAGATCGTTGACCGCCTGGACAGCGCCGGTGATGTGAACGGATCGGTTCTCCGTAACGGCACGTGGTGGGAATCAAAATATTTTACTGTGCTCGAACGTGTCAGTACGAATTGGTATCAGGACAGCCGCACGGAAACCTACAGCTTCAAAACAGATTATGCCAATCAGATTACTCAGACTAATCTCTTAAAGACTGGTATAGCGGCTCATTACTACGATATGCGGAACACCGGAGTGTACGGAAGTTATCAGGCAAATTCCTATGTTGCCCGAAACGGTTTTGCAGAATATTACCGCGCGTATCCCGTTGATATTGCCGCCTATGTGCAGGACAAGATGGAATATTCCGGTATGATCGCAAATATCGGACTCCGCGCAGAGGTCTATAATTTTCAGTCCCGGGTTCCAAAAGATAAATTCTATTTCCTCTATCCCGGTACGGACGGTCCGACAAAATCAGGTAATCCGGAAACAATGGACTCGGAAACAAAATTTGTACTTCAGCCGCGGCTTGGCGTTTCATTTCCGGTTGGTGTGGGAACGGCGCTTCGTATCCAGTACGGACATTTCGCTTCAATGCCGACATTCAGCCAGGCACTATCAAACATGACGTATCAGGGGTGGAACGGAATCGGTAATCCGGATCTGGAACCGAAGAAGACCATCAATTACGAGATCGGACTTCAGCAGGCGATCGGCGATGAATACCGGTCCGACTTTGTTCTCTATTATAACGACCGGACCTCGCAGATCGGTTCGCAGACTGTTGCCGCCTTTACCGGTTCGCGCCAGCATTTTGTCGGATTTACGAATTCCAATGAAATGCTCAATTCCTATTCCACATATTCCAATAACGGATTTGGTTCAACGATCGGATTTGAAGCGACTTTTGAAACCATGGGTATTGATCGCTGGTCGTACCGGCTGAGCTACAGTCTCTCGCAGACCACCTCGGGAAACTTCGGTGCGAATATGATCTATCCGGACAACTCGAGAAATTATTCGACGCGCAATTATACAGGAGAATTTCTGGCGTCGTGGGACCGGACACATAACTTCAGAAGTTTGGTCCAGTACCGCTGGGCTTCCGGCGAAGGTCCGCGGATCTTTGGTGCGGACATTCTTCAGAATGCAGTGGCCAGCATGACCTATACGGCGCAGTCGGGAACGCCGTACACGTACATCACGGATTTTTCTCTTAAAGATGCCGTCTATAATCGGCGATATCCGATTGAAACGAACGTGGATCTGAATTTCTCAAAGAATATTGTCGTTGGATCTGTCAATTTCGTTATGGGCATCAGAGTGATGAATCTGTTCGAGAACAAAATACTGACGCCGCCGGCGAACAGTACCGCATTGTACGATTGGGTTCAGCGCGGCGTTACCATTGCGGATGCAGGTTCGGATCCTTCAAGGGTCGATCATATTGTTGCTTCATATGCAGCATACAGAAATATTCCGCGCCAGGTGTTCTTTACGCTTGGTGCCGGTTTTAATTGATTGTGGTTTATTGTGTGTAATGATTCTATGAAAAAAAGAAATATCATACCAAAGGTGTTCGTTCTTCTGATCGTGATTCTGTTTGCGGCGGATGAACTTGTCGGTCAGGTTCAGTCGTCTCCGTTAATGGTGCTGAACCGAGGGAAACTCTGGCAGACATACTCCTATGGGAAATCCGGACCGCCGTTCGGTGATTGGGCAAAGAAAGGGATCGGACTTGACTGGCCCGGATTCGATCCGACACTGATCAATGAGAATCTCGGCGGATCGGCATCATATCTTTCTACGGGCGGCATGTATGTCGGCGCAAAGTGGAGCAAAGACAGCGTGATAACGGTTGACGATTGGGCGATGTATGCCGGTTCAATTGCGGACGGTGCCAATTCAAAATATGTGGTAACGGCAAATACGGAGATCTACCCCGGCGGAGAAAATTATTGGGTGCAGAAAGATGCTCATGCCGGCGAGCAGGTGTTTAAGACAGTGTGGGAATACAATAAGAACTACACCGATAAGAATGAAGAGGCATACAAACATATCCTGCCTGTCCGCGTAACAAGAACCGTTCATCAGTGGAGCGGATCGATGGCGGACGAAAATTATGTTATCGTCGATTATGTCATCAAGAATATCTCTCCGGAACTTCGCACTGCATTGCCGTCCGGCCGATTTGTTGCCGATACACTCTTTGAGTTCACCTCCATGCTGTCGTACGGGATACATTGTAATTCGCGTGAATGGTCGGTGCTGTTTCCGGCACTGACACCCGGGGCGCGCAACACGCAATTTCTTTATACGTCTTCGTCGAAAACACTGTACGGTTACGCTGTGGATGACCCGACAACGCTTGGCACGGTGAAAGAAGATTTTGGTTTTGCTGCATCAATGGGACCTCTGATTTTGAAGGATACAGTAAACAATAAATATGCTCCCAGCGGAGAATATCTTGCTCCGGCATGCGCCGGCTTCTCGCTGTTATATGCAACAAAGAATAAATCCGGCGCGACAACAGCGGTTACGCAATACGGATGGTCGGCTGCCGATCCTACACGGGATCTGGGACCGTTCACAAATACGCCGTCACTGCCGGAACCGATGTATGCGGTGTTGAAGGATATCAGCAAGACCTACCATTTTGTTTCCAGTCCGCTCGACACACTGTACATGAAACGATCGCGAATGTGGTCGCTCATGTCCGTTGGTCCCTGGGATATATTGCCGGGGGATTCAATAAGAATTGTTGTTGCCGAAGTGGCTGACGGGATCGATTACAGCCGCGCAGTTGCATATCCGCAGGTCGCATCCAACGTCGTCAATGCAGAGAGCAAGAAGGCCTTCAATGCATCCGTTGCACGGGCAAAATTGACTTTCGATAATCTGTATGCTCATCCTAATCCTCCTGCAGCGCCGAAGATTACCGTTGACTATAACCGCGGCAGCCGAAGGATCGCCAATGTTATTCGCTGGACGAATGATGCAGAAAATATTCCTGATGCCTATGACGGATCGAAAAATCTTGCGGGATATCTTGTTTACCGTTCTGCGTATCTGCCGATCGGTCCCTGGAAATTGATCGACACCGTAAAAAAGAACGATACACGATACTATTCCGGCGGCCGTTATTCCTATATGGATTCTTCTGTCACCATCGGGGCAGGATATTACTACGCGTTGACGGCATTCAATGCGGCCCGCGCTACATGGACCGGCGTACAAACGCTGACGAATGTTCCGCCCATGGAAACTTCCATTTTTGCCAACCGCACATCAACGCCGTTTGTTGCAACACTGCCGCCGACACAATCGGTGGACAACGTGCTCGTGGTGCCGAATCCGTTTGTGATCGGTTCAGGCAGATCACAGCCCGGAGCCGGCGACAACCTGCAGTTCGTCAATATCCCTAATCCGTGCACGATCCGAATTTATACCGTGCGCGGAGATCTGGTAAAAACGATCAATGTCGGCAATGATGTCGGAGCAATTGTGCCGTGGGATCAGGTCTCTGAATACGGACAGTTCGTGAAAAGCGGCATTTACATTTTTCACCTTGAATCATCGTTAGGCACGAAAATCGGCAAGTTCGCGATAGTACGATAGATCGATAGTCCAATGTTGAAATTATGATTTCATTAATTAACATCTTGCATCTGGAACAACGTAGTATGTGGCGTCCTTTTACATTGGCATTAGTGCTCTTCCTGCTAAGTACTATGTGTGTGCCGGCACAGGAATTTAAGAAAACTGCGACGGCTGGTTTTGTTTTTCTTGAGGTTCCTGCAACATCGCGGCAGGCTTCTCTGGGGGAATCCGGTCTTGCGCTGGCCGATGAAAATTCTTCGGCGGTTTTTAATAATCCAGCCTCTTTGGGATTCAGCGAACTCCAACATTCTTTTACTGCATCCTATGCTCCGTGGATCGCGGATATTAAAAATTATGCCTCAAGCTATGCGGTAAAAACCGATGCCGGTATGTTCGCTGTCGGTCTTGTGCTTTTTGATTACGGATCCATGCCGCGGACAGTGGTCGCTCAGGACAAACAAGTTTTCGACGTTATTGGCACATTCGAGGCAAAGTCTCTGGCGGCCGGTGTTACATATTCCAAAATGCTGACGGATCAATTTTCTTTCGGCACTACGCTCAAATATGTGCAGGAACGGATCGATAGTTACTCCGCAAGTAATGTTGTTCTTGATGCGGGCGTGCTCTATTACACCGGACTTGGATCATTAAGAATGGCCGCTGCCATGCAGAACTTCGGTGCCAATGCAAAGTTCATCAATGATGAATTCAAAATGCCGGCGGTGTTTAAGTTAGGCCTGGCGGGCGAACTGATCGGCGATGCTGTTTCGGAACACCGGTTGACACTGTCCGTTGAAGCCCGTCATCCAAACGACGGAAATGAAAAAGTGAATGTCGGCGCCGAGTATTCCTGGAACAATACTATTGCACTGCGGGGCGGTTATAAGTTCTTCTATGATGAAGAGTCCTACAGCGTTGGTATCGGTATTAATCCGCAATTACCTATGCCGGTGATTGTTGATATTGCCTATGCCGATTACGGTAGACTTGGCAACATTCTTCGTATGACATTACTCGTTGGAATGAAATAAAAATAAATAGTTCAATGAATCTTTTACAAAAAATATTAATCCGCCGTACATTCATCCCGGTATTCTTAGGCATGTTTTTATTTCCATTGATCATGCAGGCACAATTGCAGTCCATCACGGCGTTTTCAGAATATTCTACAACATTATCAAAACGGCTTGATGTGAAGAATGCCGATGCTGTCGGCGGCGGTGTGGATGTTGTCTATTCTGTTGCTGAGAATGTGACGATTGGTCTTCGTGCAGGGTACTATCTTTATTCGGTCAGCCAGACCGATCAGCTCAACCGCTGGGGCTGGAGATTCTGGAACGACAGATACTTGAACAAGATCCAGGCGGATATGAGGGCGGATCCTTCGCTTTCAGCAATGATCGGTTCCGTGCAGAAAATGGATCTTATACCGGTTATGCTGCATTGTGATTATACTTTTACCGTAGCCGATAATCTTACAATGGTGCCGACACTCGGAGCAGGCATGGCATTCTATCAGCGCCGGTTGTTTGCCGATGAAACGTGGACGAAGGTTTTCCCGGCGGCAGAGTATTCCTTTACCTACAGTTTCAGAAATTTTGCGCCGGCTAAGAAGGGGAATCCTATTTTTGGCACCGCCGGTGTCACTGTTCGGTACAAACTGTTCTCCAGCGTGGGGATTACCTCTTCACTTCATTACACGCAATATCTTGAAACGAAGGACAGGTTCGGTTACAACGAATTTATTTTTACGAATGAATCCGGCTTCAGGCTCGGATTGGAATTCTTTTATTGAAGAATATGATCATACCGTCATCAAAGTTAGCATTAAGGAATAGTCCTTCCAGTGAGCGGAAATCGCTCCGGACCAAAACGAGTTCCATTATACGCAGAATATTACCGGTGATTTGCTGTGTAAGCATCGGAGCATTCACCGTATCGGCTCAGGAGCATGCAACGGTTATCGGTGCAGGAGCAGCGTACGAA
>CAJBTU010000094.1 GCA_903958625.1 uncultured Ignavibacteriota bacterium
AACTACACGTACTGACACACTCTTTCCCTACACGACGCCTTCCGATCTAGTCCATATTGAAACGACCTCAATAAGTAAATAAGAGAGGGGAGAGAAAAATGCAAAAAATAATCTTATTTACGTTGGAAATTATCAGATCAATATTGGATACGATAGGAATGGCTCTTTATCCCTGCCAACGGAAATTATTGATTGAATCTATACTATGCATTATGCTCTCCGAATATCTTAGTCTTTTTTTTTGCCTCTTCGCTCATCATCGAAGGATTCCATGCAGGATGCCAGACGATCCTCACATCAGCATCGGCTACACCCGGAAGGGCTGCAACGCGCTCGCGAACGTTGTTTGCTATCTGTGCGGATAAACCGCAACCCTGAGATGTAAGAGTCATTTTTACGCCAACCCAGTCATCGATGATCTTCACATCATAAACCAACCCGAGATCCACGATACTGATAGGAATTTCAGGATCGTAAACATCCTTCAATGCAGCGTAGATCCGTTCTTTTGTGATGCCCTTTGCTGCATTCTGCGACTGTTCCATATAATTCTTTCGATTAGAGTTGTTGAACATGTCTGAATTAATGTACTAAATTGAACATTAAGAAATGAATGATAGTTCACAAAAATGAACGGCCGCATGATCCCTTCGATCAAACGGCCGTCAAAGAATGCGAACAGCGGTTATTTCACTTCATATTCGAATTTCATGTATCCCGAGGCTCCGGCAGCATTGTAATAGGTGAGCATCTTGAATTTTGCCTTTGCACCCGCGGAAGTATTTACCACGAATGTCCGGTCTGTTATCGGATCGAGCTTATGTGTTGGCGGCCCCGCATATTTCAGGATCGATGTGCCGAGGGAATACGCTTCGGGAGCGCTATATTCAAATTTGAAATATCCCGATGTGCCAGCAGCATTGTAATAGTTCAGCATCTTTGCTTTGATCCGTGCTCCGTTCGAACTGCGGATGATGAAGGTTCTGTTCGTAACCGGATTCAGTTTATGGGTCGGGGGACCGGCATAGAGGAAGCATTTGTTCCCGATGACAAGTGTCGTATCATTCACGTCGGCTTCCAGCCCGGTGACCGTCGCGGCATTCAATGTCGCATAATCGGTATTGTCCAATACTTTTCCTAAGACTCCCTTGATTTTATTCAGAACAATCAACGGTTCCGCTGAAGCGTTGATCGTCAATTTTACATCCCAATCGCCGGTGACCGTTGTGGTCTCACGGCGCGCAAAACTGTAATATAACGGTGTTCCTTTGATACTTCTGGTACTGTCGATCTTCACGGTATCAACGATATCCTTTTTTAATCCGGTGACGGTGGACGGGTCGACGGAAGCGTACGGCGTTCCGTCAACAATCGTTCCGGCGACAACTCCAGAGGGGTTCAGAGCAATCCCAGGGAAGGGGAACTGACGGAGTGAATCATCCGGTGCATACAGAGTTGTCAATTTCATGTCCCATGCAGCGGTAGAAGCGACGGAATCTTTCGCCGCAAAACTGAAATAGACTGCTTTGGTTTTGACGTTCCCCGATGTGAAAACGTTGCTTGTCGGAGTCGTCGGGGTGACAGTGGTATCATCCTTCTCGCAGCCGGTGATCAGAACTCCGGAAAGAATCATTAGTGCAAAAATCTTTTTCATAATTAGTATCCTTTAAAGTAGTTATTGTATTTGATAGCGTACACCTGCAAAAAATTCTCGTCCCTTGATATTCCCGTATGGGAAGACAACTTTCGAGAGGATGTTATTGACTCCGGCTGAAAGCGTCAGGTTTTCGACCAGCGTTTGTGATGCTTTCAGATCGAAGATATAATAGGACGGGGAGACAATGATCGATTCCGTTACCTGTCCGGTCAGCGTGTTATTGTTCTGACGACGGTCGTTGACGATCTTCTCATCATTCCATCGGCCGCGGATCGAGATAATTGTGCCGTCTTCATGATTCTCGTAGGATGTCTTTACGGTTATGGAATGCGGAGTTCTGAACGGAAGTTCAATTCCGTTCCCGTCGACGGCATACGTGTAGTTGTATCCGACCGACAGAGCACAGTATTTGAATGGAGCCATATCGACATCGATATCCACGCCGCTTGTCACCGCTTCAGAGATGTTCTTATACGAAAAAATCGTGATCGGCTCGGCGGATGTCGCATTATGTTTGATATAATCCTCGATCAGGTTTGATACGAGATTATAATAGATGTTGGCTCGGAACCAGATCAGGTCATCCCTGGCATAGTCAATACCAAGATTGAATCCGTGTGACGTCTCCGGCTGAAGCGTATTTTCCCCCTCAACAATGTAGCTCAAACCGGAATGATTGAAATCGAAGAAGAGTTCAATGAAACTTGGTGCACGGTATCCGCGGCCGTAGGATCCGCGAATGGTCATTTTTTCATTCGCTTTGTACCGAAGACTTATACGCGGTGCAAAGAAACCGCCGAAGACGGAGTTATCCGAATAACGGCCGCCGAAAGAGAGGGTGTAATTCAAAAAAGTCCATTCATCCTCAAGATATCCTACATCATTGATGATGGTCCGTGCTCCGGACTTTAGCCGTCCTGACCGTGCTCCTTCAATATTCCGCTCAGCACCGAGTGTCAGAACACTAACGGAATACGGAGTCATGGTGAACTGTCCTCGGTAGGTCTGCAGTTCCTCGATGGAAAGATTATAATCCGATTCCAAGTTAGTGTTGGCGATCTTCACAGAACCATGGTCGTTCTTGGAATAGTGTGCTGAAAGTTTCAAACTGGATTCTTCATTGAACGTGTAGTTGAGCAATGTCGACACCGTCGATTTTTTATTGGTCGCTTTTGTCTGCGTCTGGTAATAATCGAGTTTGCTTGCTTGCCAGATCATATAATCCTGATAATAGCCTGCCTTCAGGTCTACGTGCAGTTTCTGCTTGTCCGAAAATCCAAATTTTAGATCGATATTCTTTCGGTCATATTCAGGAATTCCGTCAAAACTGTTCGACGTATCATAATGACTGACGCCGAAGTATTTGTTCAATCCAGCATTCACAAGAACGGACAATTCTGTGTCTGTCGTAAAGATCCGGTCAAAACTTTGTGTCCCCGAAATTTCGTAATCCTGTTTACCGTTCGAACCGCCGTCCGCCGATACATGGAACTTGGCGGCGTTCTTCGGGTTCTTCGTAATGATGTTCACCACTCCTCCAAGTGCATCGGATCCGTACGTGGAGGAGAGAGGACCCTTCACGATTTCAATCTTTTCAATCATATTCACCGGTATCTGTCCGAGATCGACAGCATCGTCCACTTTTCCAGTTACTCGCTCTCCATCGACAAGAACAAGGACCTGATTTTTGTTCAAACCCTGAAGACGAACATTTTGAGTTTGCCCAATGCTCGTCCCCAACTCAATGCCGGTCTGAACTTTAATCACTTCTGAGAGATCTGAACTTCCGGTCTTTTCTATATCCTTACGGCTGATCACCTCAGTGATGACTGGTGAATCCTTCAAAAGATGTTTATTCAACGAACCTGTCACCACCACTTCATTCAGTTGGAAAGGTGATTCCGCTAAGTTAATCTCAACGGCAGTGGTTCCGTCTTCATCTACGGTAATATTTTCGATATATTCTTTTTTGTAGCCCAATTGAGAAATTTCAATTTTGTAGACACCTTTCGTAAGGTTAGGAATTTCAAAGGATCCATTCGCATCAGTGGAAAATCGGACCTTTCTATCCATTAACAACACTTGTACGCCCGGAACTACTGCCTTTTCTATGCCTAAGGTAATTTTCCCCTTAATCGTTCCTGCGAAAAGGTTTAGGCATAGTGTAGCTATGATGATAATGTATTTGATTTTAGTCATTTTTGGTCAATTCTGTAAGTGTAAAACTATTCAACAATAACTGATTATTTAACTTCCATTTCTATGCCAACTTTGCTAAGAACAGGATCTTTTGAAACTGGAGAATTTTTAGAACAATAGAGCCTGGGAAATAGGCGAATTTTCTCGTTTTCTGTCGGACTGACATTGGCTTTTATATAAATTACACCCTATATCGTGGTCCATTTCTCAGGACGGACTAACTCTGGCAGATACAGACCATGTCATCCGGAATTTTTAGAATCATAGGGTGTTCTGGATTTGCTTATCAATTCAATCGTCATATTCGGATCGAACACCTGAAAATACACAACATCATTTTGTGTCGGACCCGGCAACGATACGACACATCCGGCTATGGAAAAGAGTGTTGGGAGAATAAAAGTTCTCATCTCAATATGGAACGATAACAAAAAACGCGTCTGAAATTTTTTCAAATTCACCAAGGTCAAGGTTTTTTGTATATAGTGGTATCTCCTTCAAAGCTTTGGATCTGTGGCATGAACATTAGTGTGAACCATAGTAGTTCAGATGAATAGGGATAATTTCATGATGGATGATTCTATAAAGGTTAAGGTTTTCAGTATCACAGAAGGGAAAAATCGGTTGTGTGAAGATCACAAGGCCTTAATTGTGCAGACTGAAAGAGTTCCTCAGTGTGCTCCTGTAGTTCAAGCGTATTACTATGCCATTATCGAGGGAATCTTGTGCTGTGCAATTTTTCTATGACTGTGTTGCTCTCTATTTCTTTGAACGGACCTCCATTAATGCACACGTGCTGCATTCCTTATGCCGCCTTTTGTTGACCAAAGACCGGAATAATAGCACGACTGTCAATATTACGATCACAAGAGAGATGATCTCCTGCCAATGTTTTACGATAGTATCCATAACCCCACCCGATAGGTAATGAATGTCCCAAAGTATGCGAGCGATGTCATATAGATAAATTGCAGCACGGGCCATTTCCATCCGTTTGTTTCTCTGCGTACAACCGCTACAGTAGATAAGCATTGCATGGCAAGAACGTAATAAACCATGATGCAAAGCGCTGTCAGGATCGAAAATGCCGGCTGTCCTGTTACTGGATCCTTATCTTTTTGCATCTGTTGCTTCAGCGTTGCCGATTCTTCATCCGCATGCTCTATATTGTAGATTGTACCGAGTGTACCAACGAACACTTCGCGTTGAAGCAATGAACTGATGATTCCGATCCCAATCTTCCAGTCAAAACCCAATGGCTTCAATACAGGTTCTATAGCATGTCCTGCACGTCCTACAAAACTATGGGAAAGTTTTTCTGATGATGTTCCTTCTTCCATCTTCGGATATGTTGCCAGAAACCATAATACGATCGACACACCCAGAATAATTGTCCCGGCATTTTTGAGGAACAGCAATGACCGTTCCCACATATGAATGAGCGTATTCTTTATTGTCGGTATTCGGTAAGGAGGAAGTTCCATAATGAATGCCGGCTTCGGTCCCTTGAGTACAGTGCTTTTCAGCAGGCGTGCCGTAAGTAATGCAGTGATCAATCCTAACAGGTACATGGAAATCAGCACGGCTGCCGGTAGGCTAATGAAACCAAACAATAAAATATTCGGTATGAACGAAGCGATCAATAGTGAAAAGACCGGAAGCCGGGCACTGCAGCTCATTAACGGTGCGACAAGGATCGTTACAAGACGGTCCCGCGGATTTTCGATCGTTCGTGTTGCCATGATGCCAGGAATTGCACAGGCAAATGAAGATAGCAGTGGTATGAATGATTTACCGTGTAATCCTACCTTATTCATCACTCTATCCATAATGAATGCCGCACGGGCCATATATCCCGTATCTTCCAGAAAGCCGAGGAACAGAAAAAGGAACAGTATCTGCGGAAGGAAGGTCACAACAGCACCGACTCCTCCAATAATCCCGCGAGCGATAAGACTTTGCAGATCTCCCTGCGGAATGACAGTGGAAACCAAATGGGCAAGCATGTCGAACGCCGAACCGATAAGCAGCATTGGGTAATTGGCCCATGTGAAGATCGTCTGGAACATCACAGTCATTAGCGCAAAAAAAATGACGAATCCCCAAATACGATGTGTAAGGACGGCATCGATAGAATCGTGAATAGTGTTCTGGTGGCGTCCCGCGTTATGTTGTACACTCTTTTTGTAGACAGAATTTGTCCAGCGAAACCGAGACTCCACAAAGACGGAGTGCCGGTTAATACCATTCATTTGTAAGTTATTATGATCCCTCTGAAGGTGGGAGAGTGTTTCACCGGAGTATTCATCCGAAAATGTTGTAATATCTTTCGGAGTGGATAACAGTAATTGCGCTTCATGAAATGCCGCAGGTTCCGCCATTTCTTCATTCGCAACGAGTATAGAAATAAGTTCTTCATGCTCAATACGGACTTCTTCAGGCAATTTCCATTGCCGAACAACATCTGTATTTAAAGAAATATTCTCAAAAGCGGACAGAAGTTCTTTGATCCCCGAGCCATTACTTGCTATCATCGGAAAAAATGGCACACCGAATTCTTTTTGCAACATCACGGTATCTATGGAAATTCCGGCATCCGGAATACGGTCGAACATGTTTAATGCGACGACTGTTGGAATTTTAAGGTCTATCACCTGGCTGAGCAGATAAAGATTCCGCTCAAGATTGGTCGCATCGGAAACAAACACGACAATATCGGGAATAGGCGTTTTGGGAATCCTGCCGAAAAGGATATCCGTGACAACTTTCTCGTCAGGTGAATTGGCGGAGAGGGAATACGTACCCGGCAGATCCAACACGGTGATCTCTTCGTTGTCGATCAGAATCTTGCCTTCTTTTTTTTCGACGGTGACACCGGGATAATTGCCTACTTTTTGCCGCAGTCCAGTCAGTTCATTAAAGAGCGTGGTTTTACCGCAATTAGGATTTCCAATAAGGGCGATAGTTCGAATGGATGTTTTTGGGACGGCTGAATTCATAGTAAAGGCACAAACAATTCTTGATGGTACGCGTGATTACTCTATGCTGGGCAAGACAACGATCGCATTTGCTGTCGTGTAACTTAATCCGATCCTTGTGTTGCAGACTTCACAGATCAATTGTGACGATCCGCTGGAGATCATCCGGATCGTTGCGTTCTCGCAGAAACCAACCTCACGCAGTCTATTGCACGTGTCCGGATGAGAATCAAGGTGAGAGACCGTGACTGTTGTGCCGGCAGGTGTTTGTGCTAAAGTTTTCATTTCTATTTTTGGCATTTCGAACAGACTCCAAAGATCTGCAGTGTCGTTGTTTGAACCGTGAACTTGTTTGCGTCGCAAACTTCTTTCTGAACTTTTTCGATCTTATCATTCACGAACTCTATGATATCTCCGCACTCCAGACAGATCAGGTGATGATGATGAGGGCGTCCGAAAGCTATTTCGTAACGAGAATGATTCTCTCCGAACCGGTATTTGGAGATCAATCCGCAGTCTTGAAGTAGATCAAGAGTATTGTAGACGGTTGCACGGGAAACTTTTTGTCCCCCAGACTTCATCTGGAAGAAAAGCTCATCCGCATCAAAGTGTCCGCCATAGTTCATCACCGATTCGAGAATAACAAACCTCTCAGGGGTAATCCTATAGTTCCCTGATTTGAGATACTTTGTAAAGTTTTCTTTTACTAATTCAAGTTCCATTGATTTTATTAAGACTTAATCTAAATAAATATAGGTTATGTTTTCCCAAACATCAATAAAAATATGCGAATTTGTGCGAAAAACGTAAATTGGACCAATTTTAACCAGTATTGTCTAAATAACAAAAAATTACTCTTCCCAGACACTTTTTAGTATATTCTCTTGGTTATTGAACATTTATCATACAATTTTGTCTTTAAAGGAAAATATGATCAGTCTTTGGAATCAAGTAGTTGTTATCACTGGTGGATCGCGTGGTATTGGTGCTGCAGCAGCGGTTTTGTTCGCAAAAGCCGGCGCCGATGTTGTGATCACCTATTCGAAAAATGTAAAAGCTGCAAACTCCGTTATTAAAAACGTGAATAATGAATGGCGCGAAGGCATTGCAATTAAGGCCGATGTATCAAGTTCAGCAGATGCAAAAAAAGTTATTCAACAGACTTTAAAAAAATTTGGCCGGATTGATATTCTTGTGAATAACGCTGGTATTTGGACCTACGGCAAGATTGGTGCTATGAGTGAAAAAGTATGGAAAGAAACCATGCAAGTAAATCTTGATGGAATGTTCTATATGACCAATGCAGCTGTTCCATATATGAAGAAACAAAGATCAGGAAAGATCATTAATATTTCCAGCACGGCCGGACAGCGAGGCGAAGCAGACCATTCACATTATGCCGCTTCCAAAGGAGGGATGATCTCCTTTACGAAAGCGATAGCCACCGAATTGGGTCCGTTCAATATTAATGTTAATTCTGTTGCTCCTGGCTGGGTTGATACTGACCTGAATAATTCAGTATTCTCCGATAAAAAATATAAAGAACAGGAACGCAGAAAAATTCCAATACAGAGAATTCCTACACCGGATGATATAGCCGGTCCGATACTTTTTCTCGCCTCAGATCTTGCCCGTCACATTACTGGAGAAATCCTGAATGTGAACGGAGGAAGCGTATTAGTGGGGTAAATGACCATACTGGAATTTTCTACTGAGATAAATGCCACACAGAAAGAACTTTTTGATTTTCATACGAATTTCAAAAATGTTGCAATTGTTACGCCGCCGGTATTCAAAGTCCGGTTTGTAACGATTCCGGATTCAATGGCGGAAGGGAGCGAAATGACGATTGAGATCAAACAATTTGGTCTTTGGATGCCGTGGGATGTTAAAGTAGAGAAACTCATCCAGAATTCATTAATGGTCGATTATCAATCGGGAAGAGGGCCCTTTAAATATTGGAAGCATGAACATCAGTTTACGGAACGAAATAACAAGACAATTCTAAAAGACAGGATTGAATATCAACTTCCGTTTGGGATCCTGGGCTTATTGATAGATGTTATTGTGATGAGATTCGTCCAAAAAATGGTCTTTGCTTACCGTCATAAAAAAACAAAAGAATATTTCTCTGCCAGATGATTGAAAAAAAATTACTTTACCGCTTTATACTCTACATTTTCATCTCATCATTTTTCTTCGGTGTATTAAGTTATTTTAAACTCCAATTTCAGTTCTATCTCTGGGAGTTCTTTGTCGATCTCAAGATCGTGACCCTGGTTGCAGTTGTAGCGCTTTTCTATAAAAGGAAAGAGATTGTTTTCGGCTCAAATGAGTTGCTGCTCATCCACTTCGACTGGAAACAGAATACTACAATTTTCTTTGCACCCGTTCTTGTCTATATATTAACGATTGTCTTAGGATTATTTTCCAACCAAATGACAATCAATAAACTTGATAATGCCGTCACATTGGTGCTAGCTACGATGTTTGATATTCCCGCACTCTATGTATTTTCAGCAACAACGGTCCTTATTGAAGAGATAATATTTCGCGGAGTCTTACTGTCGTCGTTTCAGCGTTCAAATTCAATAATACTCACGGCACTCTTTTCCAGTATTGTTTGGAGTTTATTTATTGGAAGCGAAATATTCAGCGTTGAAGAGTTAAATCTTCTAAAAGTATCAATGCTGTTATTGTTTTTCTTCTCACTTGGACTATTCCTCTCGATGCTCTTCAATAGATTCCATTCGATCTGGCCGGGATATTCATTTCGGATTGGCATCATCACGCTCACACCAATAACATTGACGTCACAACTTGTCGAATCGGATTCTTTTTTTTCGTCAAGTTCCGTTATTTTTATCTCAGAAGGAATTATGGTTTCTATGCTGCTGATCGGAGCGTCGATTCCCTTTTTAATGAAAAAAAGGGCATTGACCGAAAATTCGTCTTTTAGAAATATTTCTTGACTATTTCACGAAATCGGGCAATATTTAGTCGCAAATAGTGATATTTTTTCATCAATTAAAGGAGATATGATGAGTCGTTTTACAGAACTTGTTGAATTAGTTCAAACTTTTGAGAAAGATTTCATCAAATTTTACGATAAAGGGAATAAATCTGCCGGTACTCGAGTTCGCAAACATATGGCAGAACTAAAACGTAAAGCACAGGAAATCCGTGTTGAAGTGCAGGATCTGAAAGGCACGACGGACGAGACGAATGCTTCAGAAACATCTGAAAACGCATAAAAAAAGACGAATTTCGGAAAAAAAGCCGACGCATTGCGCCGGCTTTTTTTTTGGAACATTTCCACCAGAATTGCGTCTAATCTCTACAATATGCCGAAACCTGCAGTTATCAATATCGTTAATGCAAACATTCCCCATGAGCAGAAAAGCGATGATGCCCTTATTATGCTTTTTCAGAGCGGGGAGCAGGCCGTATTCCGCTATTTAGTAGAGCGGTACCAAGAGAAGGTCCGCAACATCATTTATTCAATATTCAATGATACGGATCTTGTCGACGATATATCGCAGGAGATATTTATTAAGGTATACCAAGCGCTTCCCAAATTCCGGTTCGAATCGTCATTCTATACTTGGGTGTACCGGATTTCGGTGAACAAATGCAGGGATGAACTTCGGAAGAAAAAAGTGAAACGATTCTTCAGTTTTCACAGTTTTGAAAAAACAACGAATCTAAAGATTGAGAATTTTGCCGTTACGACATTTGACGATGAAAACATACTTGGAGTTATTGAAGATTCGCTGAAAAAAATACCGGAAAAATTTCGCATGCCGATCATATTGAAGGATATCGACGGAATGTCGTACGATGAGATTGCGGAAGTGCTGGATTGTGAAGTCGGAACGGTAAAATCACGCTTGTCGCGCGGACGAACGATGCTAAAGGAAATATTGATGCCGATATTGGTATAAGATGAATCATTTATCACAAAATGAATTTGAACAGATCGTTTCGCTCTATATCGACGGCGAACTAGAATCTGTTGAAGCAATAAAGTTTGAAGAATACCTCGCAACCCGCCCTGCCGTTGCTCGAGAGATAGAGATACTTCGTAAGGCAAAACAATCTCTCACTTCGAAAGAGAAATTACCAAAAGACGATTGGTTCTGGCTGAAATTATCAAATAAATTGGAAGCGAAAGAATACGGTTCCCGTGCATCAATGACGAACGCACGTCCGGCATTTGCGTTGTCTTCCTTCGCCGCAATTACGCTCTTAGTCATAGGAGTTATCTATTTCAAGGACGCGCCTCTTTTTCACCAGTTCTTTCTTGAAAAAAAGAATCAAGTGGAGAATGTGTACCGCAATAATATCATGACGGGGAACATTCTTCCGTTGTTTACAAATCTCAATAAAGACGATGTTCTGAATTTTGCGTTGTTCGGTAGTATTTCAATCGATTCATCTAAAAATACTTCCCTTCAAGTGAAAAATTCGGAAAACAGAGGGTCGCAAATTCAGATCGTCCGCAATGATGAACTGTCTGCCGCTCCTGTGACCGTACAAGATTTTGCGAAAGAAATTGGCATAACGGATGTACAACGTGAATTAGTAGACTCTATTCTGGGATCATATAAAGATAAACTGCAGGCATCAGTGCTTGTTAGTGAAAATGATGAAGTCGCGATCCATGCCGAACTTGTGGATCTCAATCGCGCAATGGTTTCTACGATTGCCGCATGCCTTGAACCGCCGCAGAGAACGCGATTTCAAAAATATCTTGATGTGAGGAAAGCTCCGTATGCAGTTGTCGCGGTGAACAGTCCCAAAGTTCCATCGCATGTCATCTTCGATAAGATCCCGCAAATGTCGCAAAGCAATAATTATGTAGTTATCTCACCCGGAACAATTGAGATCGCAGAGATGACGATCAATATGGACAGCATTCGCGAGGTTGCCCGCAGACAAGAAATGAAATTCCGGAAGATCATCACCGAACGAATGGTAGCAGAATTAACGGAACGTCAACGGCGTTCGGAAGAAAATCAGGTCACCATGGGGCAAAACCGTATTCGCGTCCAATCTTCAAGCGGAGCATTTCAGATCAATTTCGAACACTCTACTCCGGCAGCATTTCCCGAATTTGAAATGGTCGATATGGTAAAACCAAGAATGCCTCTGCCTACTCAGCAGCGCGAAATGTATAATCAAGTTACAGTCATTGGAGATTCGGCATTCTCATTTGAACTTCCTGCCAATGATCAGACGGTGCGGGTTTTCAAACGGCTGCCGAAAGGCGAGTTCCGGTTTGAGGTTGTTGATTCAATGATGCATGAACCAAAAATGAAATTATTATTTAAATCATCCTCACGGAAACATGAATTTGAATCAAAAATACGGGAAATGAAAGAACGTGATAGTGAACTGATCGATCTTGATTCACTGATCCGGGAGAGTGATAAACAGATAAATCAGGATCCGCCAAAGCTAAAAAAGCCGGTCAAAGAAATTGAACTTGGTATCATGATGTAGCAATCAGTAAAAGTCTCTTGAGAATTATTAACCCTGAAGCTATCCACTTCAGGGTTTTTCTTTTTTATTAGGACTTTTAATCTGCCTTGTCTACATTGGCATACCTTTGAAAGGGAAATAATGAAGTATTTTGCACTGTTTGTCTTGATTTGTTCAGCAACATCAATCGCAGCAGATTTTAAAAAAATCCATCGTGAAGCAATTGTTGTTGACACGCATAATGATGTGTTGCTGCGTGCGCTTAACGGTGAAGATCTTTCTCGACGGACAACAAGAGGTCACTCCGATATCATCCGTTTACGGGAAGGGGGAGTGGATGTTCAGATATTTTCCGTATGGTGCGGCAGTGATTTCGGGAATGGCAAGGCGTTTACCAGAGCGAATCAGATGATCGATACATTATATGCCATTGCGGGCCGAAGTTCAGATAACGCAGTTATAGCGAAAAACTATAAACAGATAAAAAAAATATTAAAACAAAAAAAGATGGTCATTATGATAGGAGTTGAGGGAGGACACATGATAGAGGATAGTTTGTCCTATCTTGACTCTCTTGCAAAACGGGGAATGAATTATTTGACACTGACATGGAACAACAGCACGTCATGGGCTACCTCTGCAGCCGATGAAACGGAAAGGGGAGATTCTTTATCATTCAAAGGATTGACGGTGTTCGGAAAAAAAATAATCCGCCGATTAAACGAACTTGGCGTAATGATCGATCTGTCTCACGTCGGTGAACGAACGTTCTGGGATGCCATCACGATCACAAAAAAACCGGTGATCGTTTCACACTCATCGGTCTTTGCGATTTGTCCCAGCCGCAGGAACTTGAAAGACGACCAGATAAAAGCCGTTGCCAGAAATAAAGGAGTTATGTGTATTAATTTCTATTCCGGATTCATCGATAGTAATTTCTCTACACGGGTTAGTGAGATCCGCAACAAGTTTAAGCCGATCGTTGATTCGATCAAGCTGTGCAATACTGATTTTTGGAAAGGGGAAATGCTGATCGATTCTGTACTCGCACCGTACTACACAGAGGCACGGCCTCCGCTATCGCAGTTGATAGATCATATTGACTATGTGGCAAAACTTGTTGGGACTGATTATGTGGGGATCGGTAGCGATTTTGACGGTGTAGAGTCGTTACCGAGGGGAATGGATGATGTGACGTTCCTGCCTAATATCGCAAAAGAGTTGCTGAAGAGAGGATACGGGGAAAGGGATGTACGGAAAATCCTCGGAGGGAACGTTATGAGGGTGCTGAAAGCGAATATGAAATAAAAAACCCTCGCTTGGCGAGGGTTTTCATCCTACATTGCTTCTTCTTCTTCAGTGCGTTGGTTCCTGCGTACTGCCTTGACCAACTTCATACGTTTTTTCACAGATGGTTTTGTGAAGAATGTCCGTTTTTTGAATTCTTTCAGAACTCCGGATCGTTCGTATTTCTTTTTGAAGCGTCTGATTGCACGATCAATGGATTCATTTTCGTTGACTACGATTCCTACCAAGTTATTTCACCTCCTACTATTTGGCGTTTGTTAATTAATCTGCTAATTGTAAATTCTCTATCAATTTCTTTATTCCGCTTTTCTCAAACTGGACCCAAATCGCGTTTCCGCCGCTTGAAGTCTTTTCTTTCGATGTCACTTTCCCCATATCATCCCAATCCGTATGGTAGATCGAAACGCCGACAGCAAAGATCTTTTCCGGTGAATAGTTAACACACTCTTCTCGGATATAGGTGATGATATTGTCCTCTTTTTTCTTTGCCGCAGAATCGAGCATCATGCTATGATGACACCGTGTGCACCGATACCAGACCTTATTTTCTGCTCCGACAACTTCACCGATAATCTCCATTTTTGATTCTCTTCCGCACGAGGTACAGACTTGTGTAACATACTTTGACTTGCTCATATAAACAACTCTCCGTTCGCACAAGCGTCAGCCGGGCGAAAATTGTAACAACGTTTGGTTCGCAGGTAGCCTTTGTATTATTGTACTAGTATAAAATACTAAATTTCGTTCACTTGAGTCAAGAAGTTTTCGGTTTAATTTTTAGTCATTCGATGATGCCGCTAGCTTCTTTTTCTGACTTCATTGATTTTAAGGGCAAAATTCGATATATTTACGCGCAAAATTATTGAAACAAGGAAAAAGTCTGATCCAATATTATTTATGCAAAATTTGGTCAGAGTTTTATGGATGGAGGGCTTGACCCTCTTTCGTATTTTTTGGCTTTTTTAATGTGAGGAATTTATGGCAGACAAACATTATGACGTAATTATTATTGGCGGAGGTCCGGGAGGTTATGTAGCAGGTATCCGGGCAGGTCAATTAGGATTAAAAACTCTTGTTATTGAAAAAGATAAACTCGGTGGCATCTGTTTGAATTGGGGATGCATACCGACAAAGGCGCTGATCAAAAACGCAGAAGTGCTGACAACATTCAAGCATGCTGAAGATTTTGGATTTTCATTTGAAAATTTGAAATCGGACTTTTCAAAAGCTGTGAAAAGGAGCCGCGATATTTCGGCGAAAAGTTCCAAGGGTATCGAATTCCTTCTGAAAAAAAATAAAGTGGAGCATCAATACGGAACAGCAAAGATTATTGCCAAAGGCGTGGTAGAAGTGGACGCTGGCGGAAAAAAAGAGAAGGTCACCGCTCAACATATTATCGTCTCAACAGGTGCCCGTCCGCGTATTCTTCCAAATATTCCTATAGATTATAAACAAATCATCACCAGTACCGAAGCGATGATATTGCCTGAAGTGCCGAAAAGAATGGTAATCATCGGTTCCGGTGCGATCGGTTCCGAATTCGCATATATTTATAATGCGTACGGAACGAAAGTCACTCTGATTGAAATGCTAGACAGTCTGCTGCCGATCGAAGACCGTGAGATCACAAAGATCCTCCGCCGTAATTTTGAAAAATCCGGAATAGAAGTGCTGGTTGATACAAAAGTTGAAAGTGTTACAACCGGAAAAGAAGCAACAATAAAATATTCCAACAAGGATGGAGTGAAAGAGATCAAAGCAGATATCGTGTTGAGTGCAATCGGCGTTCAGGGAAATATCGAAAACCTCGGACTGGAAGCACTTGGCGTGAAGACCGAAAAATCGTTCATCAAAGTGGATAAAAATCTTAAGACAAATGTTGAAGGTATTTATGCGATCGGTGATGTTGCCGGTCCGCCATGCCTTGCGCACAAAGCATCGCATGAAGGGATCGTTTGCGTAGAGGCAATTGCCGGTAAACATCCGCATGCCGTTGATTATGAAAATATTCCCGGATGCACGTATTGTCAACCGCAGGTGGCCAGCGTAGGTTTAACGGAAGAAAAAGCCCGC
>CAJBTU010000095.1 GCA_903958625.1 uncultured Ignavibacteriota bacterium
GATTACATTCTCGAAATTCATCCATTTCCTCAATTTAAGAACGATCAAACGGATTCTACCGTCCGGAAATCAATGCCGAAGATGGCCGCAGCAGCTGAAGCAAAATTTCCGAAGATCGAAAGAACAACTCTTTCTAACGTACTGAAAGTTATCCTTACCGAACGATCTTCAGTTCCCGTCGTGAACTTCTCTTTACAGGTTGATGCCGGTTTTGCAGCAGATCAATTCTCAATCCCGGGCACGGCAAATTTAGCGATGGATGTTCTTGATGAAGGAACGAAAACCCGCAGTGCATTGGTTATAAGCGAAGAACTTGCCCTTCTTGGTGCAAATCTTAATTCCGGCTCTAATCTGGATAATTCAACGGTACGGATGTCCTCTTTGAAAGCAAATCTTGATGCGTCATTGAACATTTTTGCCGATGTAATCTTGAATCCTTCTTTTCCGAATGAGGATTATAAGAGATTGCAGAAACAAAAAATCGCAGGAATTCAGCGTGAAAAAGTCACTCCGATTCAAATGGCACTTCGCGTATTTCCGAAGATCCTCTATGGAACGGAACATGCGTACGGAAATCCTTTAACGGGTTCCGGCACTGAACTGACGATGGCAAGCATTAAGCGCGATGACCTTATTAAATTTCATAAGACATGGTTCAAACCGAACAACGCAACTTTGATTGTTGTCGGCGCAACGACAATGAACGAAATTAAACCGAAACTTGAAAAATTATTCAAGGATTGGAAATCGGGAGATGTTCCAAAAAAGAATATTGCGAAAGTAGAACAGCAGTCGAAATCTACAGTGTATATTGTTGATAAACCCGGTGCACAACAATCTATTCTTTTTGCCGGTCATGTTTCGCTGCCGAAATCAAATCCGGATGAACTTGCGATTACCATGATGAATGACGCATTGGGCGGTGCATTTACATCGCGCGTGAATATGAATCTTCGGGAAGATAAACATTGGTCGTACGGCGCCAGCACAATGTTTTTTGGAGCCCGCGGTC
This sequence comes from uncultured Ignavibacteriota bacterium, assembly GCA_903958625.1. Lineage (GTDB taxonomy): Bacteria > Bacteroidota > Ignavibacteria > UBA10030 > UBA8401 > UBA8401. Next base: position 1,013 of record CAJBTU010000095.1, read on the forward strand.
AACGTCCATTCTTTACGTATGCATCGGTTCAAACTGATAAAACAAAAGAATCTATGGTAGAAGTTGTAAAAGAACTTAAAGATGTTACTGCTGCCCGTCCGATTACGAAGGAAGAATTTGAAAAAGTTCAAAAAAACGCTGTGCTTGAACTTTCCGGTTCGTGGGAAACAAACAATGCCGTCCTTGGTTCGCTGGCAGACATGGTATCGTATGGGTATGCAGACGATTATTACAATACTTATTCAAAGAAACTGAACGAGTTGAGTTATGATGAAGTGAAAAATTCCGCCGCGAAGGCGATTCATCCTGATAATCTTGTGTGGGTTATTGTCGGCGACAAAGAGAAGATTGAGAAAGGGATTAAGGAATTGAATTATGGTGCAGTAAAATATCTTGATGCTGATGGAAATGACGTGAATCAGATTCAGCAAAAAGATCAGCCGATCGAAAAAAAGAAATAACTGTTCATGATCGTTTAAGGAAAAAGTGCAGTACACTAAAATGTGTCTGCACTTTTTTTATGTACCAAACAAATCCCGCGGTTATTAATGACCAACATGATGCGGTGATGGACAGGACGATCTCCCGACCCATAAAGATTTATTCATTGATGTTACGCATAAATGAATTTTTATGGTAAGTGGTTCGGCGCGGCGCAGAAAAGATGGTCATCTCGGAAGGAGTCCTTTCCCAAAGGGACCACTTTGTTGCGGACCTAAGCAAATCCTTCGTCATTTAAGGGATGCGCCGAAGGATGACTTAACCAGTGTAACCTGCGCCTTGCTCACCATGACCGTTTTTCTTGTTCTGCGTAACATAAGTTAATCATTTAAATTTCCCTGCCGTACAACTTCAAAAACTTTGCTTCGCCGGCATTATCAGCAATAAGGATGATCTCTGAATGGGGAAGGAAACGCGTCTTGCCCGAGCTAATTAGCTCCGCTTTCCCATCGGTCGAAATTCCGACGATATGACATCCGATCGTTTCGCGGAGTTGAATATCGTCGATGGTTTTTCCAATAAAACTCGATGGTGTCTTTACCTTGAAAACATCGACCCCTTCGGACAGCATCAGATACGTTCCCCGTTTGAGATGATTGATGATGAAATTCGATCCGAAGGAGGCATACGAAAGAACGATGTCGCATCCGGCTCGATGAAGAAGAGAGACGCTGCGTTCCGAAGTTGCCCTGCTGATGATCTGAATGTCCTTGCGCAAACTTCGATACAACGTGGCGAGATAAATATTTCTGTCGTCGTTATGTGTTGCGATGATGATGGCCGGTGCTTTATTGAATCCTGATTTTTCCAATACATCCGTTTGTGCCGCATCGCACACAATAACGTTCGGTACGTTGAGCGCTTTTTGCGGATTGATTTCAAGAACTTTGTAATCCAGTCCATGTTCATCAAAAGAACGGGCAACCCATCGGCCGACATTTCCTGCTCCGACGATCAGAATTGGATTGTCAGAAGAATTATAGATGCAGAATAATTCATTGTAACGGGCAATTGATGACTGATTACCCGCGATGACGAGAATGGATTGTTTTGAAATTACGGTATCGGGTGTCGGCAAATGAAAATGCGGTCCGTCCAGAATGCCGATCACCGTTACACCGGTGATATTTCTTAAGTTTGTGTCTTTCAGTTTCTTATTGACCAGCGGCGTTGCACAGGCAGCGGCTTCCACGATGAACAGTCCGTCGAACTGACCGAGAGGGTGAGCGATAGCATCACCGGCAATAGTTCGCCGTGCGAGAGACTGGCCCATAGTTTCATCAAGCGTCAATACTTCATTGGCACCGGCTGCAAGAAGGATATTGTATGATTCCTGTTCGGTCGCTGTTGCTAGAATGTGAATTGATTCCGATTTCTGACGCACCGCATGGATAATGGTGGTATTGGTCACATCATCGTGCGTTGTTGCGAGCAATGCTGCATGCTCAATAGAGAGCTGTTCATATGTCTCCGCATCGTCAAGATCTCCCAGAATGGCACGTACACCATGATCCCGCAGTTCCGAAGCTTCCTGTAAATTTGAAGTGATAAGAAAATAAGGATAGGAGTAGTAGCCGAGTTTTTCAATCAGAACACTGGTGACCGGTCCGTAATGGGTAAGGATGATATGCCCCCGTGTTCCCAATGGAACTTCGCGAGGGACCCGTGCCGTGGATTGAAATAATTGAATGAGAGTGAACGGTATGATGACGAGAAGAAAAAATATTCCGGAGACGATCACAATAACGGAAAAGACGTATCCCGGTACCGTGGAAAAAACAATATCGCCATACCCAACCGTTGTCATTGTTGCCAGCGTCCAATATACACCGACGAACCAATGGAACGATTTTCCTTCGTGCAGCATCATGTAATGGAACGTCGTTGAATAGAGTGCCAGCACAAACGCAAATAATGAAAAGAGACGCATTAACAGGATTGCATTACGCCGGCTCATGATCCGCTCAAGAAAAAATAGCGGACGGCTTCGAAGTACTTTGAATCGCCGGTAAGGATATTGCAGGATCCGTTTCATTATTGTTCCTATAATCGTATGCAGAGTATAACGTAAAGATTAAAAAATATCAATCATGAAAATAATATAAATACGACTACTTGACAAATGAACTCTATTTGCTATATTACATACAGTTCTTTTACAGCAAATATTGCATTCATCAAGAGTGGACGAGGGACTGACCCGAAGACTCCACAGCAACCGGCGATTCACACAGCGTCGTGCAGGTGATAATTTCAGATTCTCTGCAAAGAGAACAACGATGAA
>CAJBTU010000096.1 GCA_903958625.1 uncultured Ignavibacteriota bacterium
ATATGCCCGATGTTATGCACGATCATCTGATTAATTTCCTGGAGAAGAATCGTGATCAGCCTTTTTATGTCTATTATTCCATGTCGCATGTTCATACGGAGATCCTTCCAACGCCGGACAGTGCGCCGGAGACGAAAGATTTTTATGCTGACAACATTCAATACATGGATAAGCTCGTCGGAAAACTTATCGGTGAACTCGATCGTTTGAAACTTCGGGAAAATACGGTGATCGTGTTCTTTGGCGATAATGGAACCGCCAAAGGTCGCGCCAATGAAGCAAAAATTGGCGGCCGGAGATTGATCGGAGAAAAAGGATCTATGCTCGAAGGCGGCAGTCTTGAACCGCTCATTGTCAACTGGCCCGGTAAGACCCCGCAGGGGAAACTTTGCGATGACATGATTGATTCCACCGACTTTGTGCCGACTTTTGCCGAACTGGCAGGTGTAAAAATGCCGCAGGATAAAAAATATGACGGACACAGCTTTGCCGCTCAAATTAACGGTGATAAAGGGAAGCCGCGCGATTGGGCATACATTCAACTTGCTGCGATGTGGTATGTCCGGGAAAAAGGCTGGAAGTTGAATCAAAAAGGTGAACTTTTCGATATGAGCGATGCGCCATTTTCAGAGAAACTTGTTCCTGTGGAATCGACGGATGCCGAGGCACTCGCTGCACGAAAACGTCTGCAGGTAGCTCTTGATCAGTTGAATCCTGCCGGCGGAATACTCGATGATGGGGATGGCACCGGTCGGCATGCTAACAAGAAAAAGAAGGGAAACGGGGAATAATATAAGAGCATTCAGACATCTCTATGTTCTCAATAATGCTTCTTGATTATTAACTGTTTGACTGCTATTTTTACGCAACATGTATGACATGTTACAAGTGAACCACCAAAACATTGAGGATTATCGTCATCTTTACTCCTGTCAAAAATAGAGAACTGCTCAGTAAGACTGTTGCCGCAAGTATTGAAGAGGCAATTAGGTCTAAAAAGATCATCAAAGGAAATAAACTCCCTTCCGAGAAAGAATTATGTGAACAATTCGGGGTCAGCCGAACGGCGCTGCGTGAAGCCCTGCGGATGTTAAGCGCGCGCGACCTAATCACAATTGTGAAAGGGAAAGGAATTTATGTCAAAGGTCCTTCGGCAGACACGGTCACCCGCCCTCTCCATATGTTTTTGCAAATGAAAGGTGAACACAACTACGTTCGAGATGTTATCAGCGCACGGCAAATGCTGGAGCCGGCAATTGCGGCAGAAGCGGCAAAGAACAGGACAGAAGAAGATATTGAACGATTGAAAAACAATATGCTGAAGCTTGAGCAGTGTGAACATGATCATACAACACTCGCTTCGCTGGATGCAGAATTTCATTTGGACATTGCACTGGCATCCAAAAATACGATTATGCCGATGTTACTTGAACCGATCCATCGTCTCATGCCGGAAATAAAATTGTCCATCTATAAAGTTGTTGGCGAAAAAGTTGCGAAAGAATCCGCAATACTCTGGCACGGAAAAATTTTGTCGGAGATCATCGAACAAAATGTTGAAGGGGCACGATTAGCGATGGACGAGCACCTAAAGAAAGCGGCAGATCACGCGGAAGAAATGCTCCGGATTCAGGAGCGGGCGTAAAATATTTTTCTGTCTCATTGTATTTGCGCATTAAATATTTTGTAAAAATTATTTCGCGCTGTTCAAACGCAAGTCTGTGAAATGAACATCATATACATATGGAGCTGTAACTAATTCATTATCAATGATAGCGGAGGATTACTATGGATGAACTGACGAACAAAATAGCGATTGTCACCGGCGGTGCCCGTGATATCGGCAGACAGGTTTCCATTAAACTCGCAGCGGAAGGCGCGGCCGTTGCCGTCAATTATTTCGACAATGGTGCCGATGCTGAAGACACGGTCAACACCATCATCACTTCCGGCGGAATTGCGGTGGCGATCCAGGGGGATATGACGAAGTTTGCCGATGCACAGCGTCTGGTTGCGGAGACTCAAAAAACATTCGGGAAAAAAATTGATATTCTCGTAAATGTTGCCGGAGGACTGATGGGGCGCCATACTATCGTCGAAATGGAAGAGAAATTCTGGGACGCGGTGATGGATGTTAATTTAAAGAGTGTCTTTTTTGTAACCAAAGCGGCAATACCATTCATGAAAGACGGCGGCGCCATCATCAATTTTTCAACTCAGGCCGTTCACGACGGCGGCGGTCCGGGTGCTATTGCGTATGCGTCGGCAAAAGCCGGCGTATTGACGTTCACCCGCGGTCTCGCAAAAGAACTTGCCCCGAAAAAAATCCGTGTTAACGCAGTCTCCCCGGGTATGATCAATACGACATTCCATAATACGTTTACGAAACCGGAGGTTCGTCAGAAGGTTGCAGGAATGACCCCTCTCGGCCGGGAAGGAGAAGCATTTGAAGTTGCGGATCTGGTGGTTTTTCTTGCAAGCCATAGAGCATCGTTCATCAACGGCGAAACGATTCAGATCAACGGGGGATTGTTCTTCGCGTAACGATGAAAAATATCTCTTTCATATTGCTTCTTCTCATTACGTCCGTCCCGGCACAACAGCATCCAAGGATGATTGTTACTGTCAGTGATGTCAACGTGATGAAGAGTTCAATTGGAAAGTACCCGTTGTTCGACAAAACCTTCAATGAGGCAAAGGTTTTGGTGGATGCCGCTCTGGCGATTCCGATCGATGTTCCCATCCCGAAAGATGCCGCCGGATATACCCACGAAAGACATAAGCAGAACTATACGGAAATGCAGATGGCAGGTCTGTTGTTCCAAATAACAGGAGAGGATAAATATGCCCGGTTTGTGAAGGAGATGCTTCTGAAATATGCGGCAATGTATCCAACGCTCGGACCTCATCCGGCAGCGACAAGTGAATCCTCCGGCAAGATCTTCTGGCAATCGCTGAATGAATCGGTCTGGCTTGTGAATTCTGCACAGGCTTATGATTGTGTGTATGATGCCATTCCGCCTGTGGAGAGAAAAACGATCGAAAAGGATATCTTCCGGCCGATGGTGAAATTCTTTACTGTCGATCAGAGTTCGGTCTTCAACCGCATCCATAATCACGGGACCTGGATGCTTGCGGCTGTCGGAATGACTGGATTTGCACTCCATGATACAAATCTGGTATCAATGGCATTGTACGGAACGGAAAAGAACAAACGCGGAGGATTTTTCAATCAACTTGATCTGCTCTTTTCTCCGGATG
>CAJBTU010000097.1 GCA_903958625.1 uncultured Ignavibacteriota bacterium
ATGAACGCAAGCGGGCGGAGGAAGCATTAAAAGCAAGCGAGGAAAAGTTCCGTAACTTATTCCAAACGATGATACAGGGAGTGGTTTATCAGGATGCCGACGGCAGGATCATCTCTGCTAACCCGGCGGCAGAACGCATACTGGGTCTTTCGCTTGATCAGATGCAGGGGCGTTCCTCACTGGATCCGCGCTGGCACGCAATTCACGAAGATGGTTCGGATTTTCCCGGCGAGACGCATCCCGCGATAGAGGCACTGCGCACCGGACAACCCGTGCTCAATGTAATCATGGGTGTGTTCCACCCGAAGGCCGGAAATTACATCTGGATCAATGTCAATGCCATGCCATTATTCAAACGGAATGAAACCGCTCCCTATCAGGTCCATGCTACATTTGATGATATTACCGTGCGCAAGCATGCCGAGGAAGCGATGCGAGAGAGTAACGATAGATTCAATGCACTTTTCTATAATGTGCCCCTTCAATGCGTCATCTATCGCTTCATTCGTGACGAGCACGGAGAAATTGTGGATTGGGAGTTCAGCGACATCAATCCGCTTGGTGCGGCGAGTATCGGCAAAGACGCCGTTGATGTGATTGGAAAACGCGCGTCTGAGGTGTTCGGGAGCGATGCGATGGCCCCTTACTTTGAAATCTCCAGACAGATTGCGAAAAGCAAAGAGCCCCACCAATTTGAAACTCAGTTTACTGCGAACGGGCGCAACTACCTGTCTTCGGTGTTTCTGGTGGGAACCGAACACTACGCCAATGTCAGCGTGGACATCACTGCGCACACACGAATGGAAATAGCGTTACGGGAGAGCAAGGATCAAATTAATCAATTACTTCAGACCACAGATCAGTGTATCTATGGCATCGATTTAAATGGATGCTGCACTTTCATCAACAAGTCGGGTCTGAATACTTTGGGCTACAAGTTTGAGGAGTGCGTCGGGAAAAACATGCACACCCTTATCCACCATAGCCATTCCGATGGATCACCTTACCCAATGGAAGACTGTCCCATTTTCAAGGCCAAGTTAACGGGAATAGGTCACAAGATGGACAGTGAGGTGATGTGGCGGAAAGATGGGACATCATTCCCTGCTGAATACTCATCTTTTCCAGTCATACAAAACGGGAATATCCGCGGGGCGGTCGTTACTTTTTCAGACATCACCGAACGCAAGCAGGCAGAAGAATCATTAAAAGAAAGCGAAGAAAAGTATAGACTACTCTATGAATCTAACCAAATGCCGATTGCAATTTTTGCAGCGGAAACATTAAAATTCCTTTCCGTAAACAATGCTTTTGTTGAAAAATATGGCTACACCAAAGAGGAATTTTTAACGATGACTATTTTGGAAATCAGGCCTGATTCCGAAAGAGAAAGAGTGAAACAGTCAGTAAACACCATTGATAAAGGACTTGTAAATTTAGGTGAATATCTTCATAAAAAGAAAAACGGAGAAATCATACATGTTGAAATTATCAGGAACGATTTAATTTTTGAAGGGAAAAAAGCAAAATTAGTCTTCGCCAACGACATCACCGACCGAAAAAACAGCGAACAAGCACTACGTCAGGCGCAGAAACTTGAAAGTATTGGAACACTGGCAGGAGGTATTGCACACGATTTCAACAATCTGATGAACGCCGTTCTGGGGCAATCTGCGTTGGCCCTGAATAAACTCCCCAAAGAAAGTCCGGCCGTAGATCACATCTCGAAAGCCATTAAAGCCTCGGAGCGTGTTGCCGACCTGACAAAACAGCTTCTCGCGTATTCCGGCAGAGGAAAATTTGTTATTGACGAGATCGATCTGAATAAATTGGTAAAAGAAAATGTCGCCATGCTCGAAGTATCAATTCCAAAAACGACACAATTACAATTTGAACTGGGCTCTCCCTCTCCCCATATCATAGGAGATATCGGTCAGATCCAACAGGTGATTATGAACCTTATTATCAATGCCGGCGAGGCAATGGGTTCAAATCCGGGATATATTACCGTTCAGACAAACAGGATTGTGCTATCGGAAAATACCAGTGAGTATTCAAAATATACCGGCAGCTCAATTGCGGCGGGCAATTATGCAATGCTGCAAATAAAAGACAACGGCAGCGGTATTAGTGAAAAAACTCTCATGAGTATCTTCGATCCATTCTTCACCACAAAATTTACCGGAAGAGGACTCGGTCTTGCTGCCGTTCTTGGTATCATCAAAGGACACAAGGGAGGATTACGTATCGAGAGCGAAGTTGGGAAAGGGACAATGTTTGAGATTGTCTGGCCATTAGTTGAACCATCAAAAATATTCAATAGTGCGGAGAAGAAAGCAATCATTGTCAATGGAGAAGGGAAAACAGTATTGGTCATTGATGACGAAGCATCGGTCATCGAATTGCTCGATGATGTTTTAACCGACTTCAACTTTAATGTGATCGGCGCCGTAGATCCGCTGAAAGGAATAGAGCTCTACCGTCAACATCATCAGAACATATCGTTAGTTATTCTGGATTATTCAATGCCGCACATGGACGGCAAGGATGCGTTTGAAAAGCTCATCCAGATCAATAAGAATATAAAAGTTATTCTTTGTTCTGGCTACACCGAAGAAGAAACGATGTCGGTATTTGGAATAGATAGACCGACAGGATTTTTCCATAAGCCGTATGATACGGAAGAACTTGTGCGGCGAGTGGGGGAGATCGTTTTGAAAGATCTGTAAACACTTACTGTCTTCTTTGAGAGTTTAATCGCTTCGGGTTGAATTCCCCGCCGCTTGTCCGAAGGACCGCTTCGTGGCTGCGGTGTGAAAAATTCCGCAATTCCTGGAATACGCAGGGTTACGGCAGTATCTTATTTATTGAGAATACCTCATGCGATTCTTTCCCCGGTTATTTTTTTGAATCAATAATTCACCGGTCCGCCCTTCAAATCCTTTCGAACCGACCTAGCGCCAAAAACTGTAGAGTATCTGCAGATTCTGTAAGGAAAGGCGTGAATCTCTCTTGTATACCACGAATTGACATTCCCAGTGAATCCATGTATTTTTCATCCAAGCGGATCGAAGAATATTATACGATATTCAGTATCTCTTCACGGCGGGAAAAGATCAAATTATTACGGAAGATATTTATTGATGAACACAGACCAACACTCTCTTATTGATCGGATCACCAACAACAGCATCGTATTCATTGCCTTACTGTCGATACCCCTCAACATCATTATCTTTTTTGCTCTACGGGAAAGCGAATATCAATTTCCACGGTATATTCCTCCATTTCTAGGCCTTCTATCTATTATAGCTGCATTCTTAAGAAAAAAAATACCGCTTAATCCAAAACTCTGGGGATTTATCACAATCCTGTTTTTTACAGGATGTTATAATCTGCTTCTTGGATTGATTGATATGGCCAGTCTCTGGTTTGTGCTGGCCATTGTGTATGCAT
>CAJBTU010000098.1 GCA_903958625.1 uncultured Ignavibacteriota bacterium
AGATACACATCATATGGATCGGTATCGCTCTTCTTTTCCACGCCGGTGATTTGGTCGTCGATGAAACGTGCGATCGCCGGATGAATTTCGCCGCCGCTCGTGATCGGACCAACGTTGAGTTTTGCATTGGTGAAAACATTGTTCAATGCTTTCCAGAACGATTCGTCCACCTTTGTGCGCCATTCCGCGATCATCGTATCGATCGCTGGTATTTCGCGTGCTTTTTCTTTGTTGGAAAGGTACGCGTCTCCGATGAGCTTCTTTACGCCGTTCCAGCTTGATTCGAATTTGCGCTGCTCGCCGTACAGTTTTGCCACGTCGGATCCGGATAACAGTGTAGAGGAAAGGAACTCGATGTTGTCCGCGGCCGCCCGTTTGATATTGGAAAGCACATTGCTGCGCTCAAGTTTCGCCTGCTGGCTTTTTTGCACGTCGCCGGTCGGCCGAACGCTCTTGTCGTACTGCATAAACAGGCTGTCCACCAGCGCAAAGATCGCCTTGTCCCGTTTTGCAATATTGGTGCGGAGTGTGGCAACGATATTTTTCAATGAATCCCGTTCCGCCTTGGCTTCCTTTAGCTGCACAAGAAGCGTCGCGTTCTCTCCGGAGAGTTTGTTCACCTGTTCGGTGAGCGTGGTAACCTGTTGTTCCAGTTCGGCAATCCTTGCCGCACTTTCACCGATCGCCTTGATCTTCTGTTCTGAATACGCAAACTGCGCCTTCAGTTTGTCGATACTCATATCAAAATCGTCCGGGAACAATGCTTTGTTCAGAAATTCACGGTGTGTTTTATATTCTGCTTCGAGCGCGTTCACTTTTTCGCCCACGCCTGCGATCTCTTCCGGTGTTCCGGCGTTGTTGATCGATTTCAATATCGCTTTATAATCTTTTTCAAAGTCCCGTTTCACTTCGGAATTGGAACGCTCTTGTGCTGCCGAAAACGTGAAGAGAATCACGCTCAACAGAAGAATGATGTGCTGTTTCATCTGCACCTCCTAAGGATGTGTGGTTGTACTGTGGATAAAAAATTATGCGGAACGCTTACGCGTTCCAAGATAGATTCCCGCTAAAATTGCGACGACCAGTGCGCCGATCAAAATGTATGATAATGTGCTGTCTTCAATCGGCTTCATGCCTGCCGACCATGTTTTTGTTCTTGCGTCGATCTCTTTCATCTCCTCTTCGGTGAATAATCCGTGCCGCATCATCACCGGAATCCACGACGGCTTTAGCTTGCTGCCCCATGTTTTATAGGCAAAGGCCTCAAAAACGACCGTCTTTTCGGTCGGGTTGCGCTGAGCGGTATTCTGTATTTCGCTGTCGATGAACTTGATGATATTGGCATACATCTCATCGCCGTTGGAGAACGGAGCGATGGGAAGCTTTTCGTCCGCAAAAATTTCATTCAGACCTTTCCAGAATACGCCGTCGGTTAGCATATGCCAGTTGGTAATTAAACCGTTGATCTCGGAAACCTCTTTTGCCTGCAGCGATGAAGGAACGTACGCCTTGGAAAGTTTCTGTCCGACCCCTTTCCACGACGATTCGAACCGCCGCTGCTCGTTCAACAGCTGCGGTATCTGCTGGGGAGAAAATGAAGCTGAGGATAGAAACAAGATGTTGTCGCTGACGGAACGCTTGATGCTGGCAACGACATTCTTTTTTTCCAATACGGAAAGCTTCTTCATATCCGTGCCGGAAAGCTGGTCGGTATCATATTTCACAAACAGGCTGTCAACAAGCGCAAACACCGCTTCGTCCCTCTTTTGAATCTCGTCCTGCATTATTGCGATGGTCTTTTTCAGCGAAGCTAATTCCGCCTGCGCTTTGGTCAGCTGTGAGCGAAGCGAAGCGTTCTCTTCTTTCAACGATTGAACCTGACCGGTCAGGGCCGCGATCTCTTTTTCCAGTTGAGACGCCCTGATTTTTTTTTCTGCCAGTTCTTTCGATTTTTTCAGACGGTCGATTAATCCGTCGTACCCGTCCGGAAAAACTGCCTTGTTCAAGAATTCCTGATGAGGTTTGAATTCGGCCTCGAACGCTGAAACATCTTTTAATAGCTGGGTCAGCGTTGCCTCGTTTTCGGCGCTGTTCAAATTTTTAGTGAGAAGAACGAAGCGCGTTTCAAAGTCCCGCTTGATGTCGGACTGTGAACGCTCCTGGGCATTCATCCCGCCAATAAACAATAAAACTCCCGCGAGGAGAATGATACCATTCTTCATTTTTTACCCCCCAACGGTTGAGCGCCCCCTTTGGTCAGCTGATATTTTTCTTTGCCGTTCCACAGTTCAATATATGTGTCTTTTTGGTCGAACTTCGGATCATCCATCGTCTTTTCCGGAGAAATGATCAGTGTGTTGCTGACGGCAAGCGCTGCATCGCTTTGCGCAAGCACGTAGACATTCTTGAATTTTTTGCCGGTCAAATAATAGAATCCGGCCCTGTCTCGAATGAGGCGAACCTCTTTAATATTCTTTGCACCCATTGAGTCGGCCGCAAATTCTTGCGCCAGCAGTGCGGTAACGTTGAAGGCAACACTGTACCGTTTTGCGTCGACCATTCCTTTGGCTCCAACTTCTACGATCTCCTCTGCCGCCCAGGAAAAGTCTGCCGGCTGCAGCTGCAACGATGAACATCCAA
>CAJBTU010000099.1 GCA_903958625.1 uncultured Ignavibacteriota bacterium
GCCATTAAGGCGTCGGAGCGTGTTGCCGAACTTACAAAACAGCTTCTCGCCTATTCGGGAAGAGGAAAATTCTTCATTGATGAGATCGATCTGAACATGTTGGTGAAAGAAAATGTTCAAATGCTCGAAGTGTCTATACCGAAATCCTGTCAGCTGCAGTATGAATTGTGTTCACCTTCGCCCCGCATTATGGGTGATGTCAGTCAGTTACAACAGGTGATCATGAATCTTATTATCAATGCGGGTGAGGCGATGGGTTTGAATCCTGGGGTCATCAGTCTCCGCACCGGCAGGATCGAGAACGGGGAGGGCAACACCGAATATTCAAAATATACGGCCGCGCCGCTTGTTCCTGGCAGCTATGCGCTGCTTCATGTACAGGATACCGGCTGCGGCATCAGCCACGAAACGCTTACACGCATCTTCGATCCGTTCTTTACGACGAAGTTCACGGGCCGCGGTCTCGGACTTGCCGCAGTACTCGGCATTATCAAAGGGCATCAGGGGGGCCTGCGAATTGAAAGCGAAGTAGGGAAAGGAACAACATTCGACATTATTTTTCCGTTCATCACTTCGCTGGCAGCATACGATGTGAAGGAAAAGGAAGATGGGCCGGCGGTGAATGGTGCAGGTAAAACCATCCTGGTTATTGATGACGAGCCGTCGGTGATCGAACTGCTCGACGATGTTTTGTCCGACGTACATTTTACGGTGATCAGTGTTCTCAATCCGTGGGAAGGAATAGAGATCTATCGCGAACACCATCAGAAAATATCAATGGTTGTACTGGATTATTCCATGCCGGTGATGGATGGCAAGGCGGCCTTCGACGAACTTCTAAAGATCAATAAAGAGGTGAAGGTGCTTCTCTGTTCCGGATACTCCGAAGAAGAAACGATGTCCGTATTCGGCCGCGAACGTCCTTCCGGTTTTTTTCAAAAGCCGTACAACACCGATCTGTTTGTAAAACGGGTAGCGGAGGTAATTTCAACAGACCGTTGATCAATTTTTTACTGAACCGAGTTGTTCATCCCTGAAATCTTTTTTGATTCCGGGGATTTTTTTTTACAGGCATCACATTCCATTCTCAACAAACTCAGGAGATACATCGGTATTTCCTCCTCTTCATTTTTCACTTTTCGCAGCACCATTTCAATAAACAGCACAACTTTACACTGTACAGGAGTAAATTGTTTTGGGTTTTTACAGTGTAAACAGTAGTTGTCAGCGAAGTAATTCAAAAATTACACACAAAATAATATTGCCCAAATTTGTTTAAAAAGGGCAAAATATTTTTGGCTCAATCATTGCAGGTAACTAAAACAGTAAAAAAATTATACGGCCTAAGAAAAGACCTTTTATCATGTCATCGCACGGGCGGTTGCACCCGAAAAACCAATACTAATAATACACTTTATATCATGACTCGTACAATATCAACCCTTCTGTTTTTCCTATTACTTTTCGGGGGAGTATTGTCTGCGTACCCTGTGCTGACGGACTCGCGGCACGAGCTGATATTACAATTCAAAGTATTTGAAAGTGTCTTTGCCCCGGGTAAATATCTGCTGCCTGGTGATGCTGATACAAAGTTCCTTCCATATAATAACGATTCAATCCCGCTGCAGCTGGATCCCGGTAACCGAATGGTAACCCTGGTATCGGAGTTTAGAATTAGCAAACATCTTAGCGAAGAAAATATTGGACTTTTCCTCCCTCCGTTTGAATACCCTGCCAGTATTTATCTTAATGGAAATCTTCTTGTTTTCCGGGGAGGGATTCAAGGAAATTATACGAACAGAACACATTATTCTAAGGCGGTTTTCCTGTCGCCCGGTCTTTTACGTCCATGCGGCGAGTCCAATGTTCTTACGGTGCAGCTCTATCCTAAATATGGTGAAGCAACGAAACCGTTCGGCGAGATCTTTATTTCCGGATATGAACAAACTGCCCAAAACGAGTTTCTCCGGAATCTATTTGGACCACACTTTAGTTTTGCCCTGATCATTTTCTGTATGATCACATTTGCATATTTCACAGCGACACACGTTTCATTGGATGAACCGAATATATATTATTACCTCTTTTTTGCTCTCTTAAATCTCGCAGCCGCATTATCGCAGGTGAACAATGCGTTCTCGAACGATTTTTCGAATGTTCTGTTGTTGGAAAAGACCACGAAAATCGGTTACAACATGACGGTTCTGATGGTTGCGCTGTTTGTTTTTGAATATACCAAGGCATTCAAAAACAAGAAACTCATCTATGGCACGTTGTCCGCATTATTTATCGCCGGCACGCTGGAAGTTATTGTTCAGAAAACATATGCGGATGTCTTTGCAGTCTATGGTTTGCAGGTAACAATCCTGAATCTTCCCGTGATCATATTGATTTTCTTCTACCTCATTAAATATGCGAGATTGAAAACCAATAGATTTGCCAATTCTCTGTTCATGGTCTTTTTGTTCAATATCGGGACAATGTATCACGATGCTTTCTATTATTTCAATTACAATCAAAAACCGTATGTGAATCTGTTCTCGTACGGAATATTTGTTCTGAATATGTATTTGATCGTTATTTTGGCGGACGCTCAAATGAGACTGAAGAAAAAAGCCGTGGAGAGCGAATCGGCATTGAAAGGGCTCTATAACAATTTGGAAGTTATGGTTACCGAACGCACCGAGCAGCTGCATACAACGGTTGATAAACTTAATAAAGAAATAACGATCAGAACGGCAACGGAGGAGAAGCTTCACCGGGTCAGCAATACGAAAGACAAATTATTATCCATTATTGCCCATGATCTGAAAAATATTTTCAATTCAATGATCAGCTATTCGGAATTCATCGCCGACGACATTAAAAAACGGAATTACGAACATATTGATGAAGACATGCGGAAGATGCAGCATTCATCGAAGAGGGCATACTATTTTCTCGAGAATATTCTTGATTGGTCCGTCTACGAATTGGAAGTGATCACCTACGTTCCGGAGAGACCGAACCTGAAGGAGATCACCGTTGAATGCATTGAACTCTTTAAAACCACGCTGTCCGAAAAAGGGCTCACAACGGAGATCGTCATTCCGTCCGATCTGTTGGTCGTAGCCGACACAAGAATGATCAAGGCCGTTCTGCGGAACCTTATTTCCAATGCGATCAAATATTCCTTCGAACAGGGAAACATCATCGTTTCTGCGCAGGTACGGGGAGAAATTGTCGAGGTTGCCGTGACCGACTTCGGAAAAGGGGTTGGCCATCCGGACGACATCTTGGTGAAAGAACTGCAGCCAAGTGAACGGGGAACGGCATCGGAAAAAGGTTCGGGGCTGGGGCTCTATATTGTCAAAGATTTTCTTGAACGTCACAGTGCGTCGCTGAAGATAAGAAACAACGGAGGGAAGGGGAGCATCTTCAGTTTTGAATTACATCACGGATAAATGGGGAAACGTATGAATAAAGAACGAAAAACAATACTTATTGTCGACGATGAACAGGAGAATATCGACATCGTACAGCGTAAACTTCTCCGCAAGGCGTATGATTGTATCGGCGAAGTTAACAGTGAACGCGCAATAGAGACCGTCCACCGCGTGAGGCCTGATCTGATCGTGATGGACTGGCAGATGCCGGGGCTCAGCGGAATTGAACTGCTGGAAAAATACAGAGCCGATGAACTGGCCGCATTGATCCCCGTGATTATTATGACGGGGGTGATGAAGGAATCGGAACATCTGCAGCGGGCGTTCGAAATTGGTGCAACGGATTTTCTCAGGAAACCGATCGATTCCATTGAACTGAACTCCCGCATTTCATCTATCCTTGAACTGAGGGATGAACAGCAAAACCGCCTTGAACTTGAACAGAAATTATTTTTGTTGCAGCAGCAGGAACTTCGTAACGAGATAGAACGAAAACAGAAGGAATTATCCGACCTGTCTTTCCGGTTCGTCAACAATAACAGGACCGCGGAAAAATTCATCACGACAATGGATAAGATCATCGACGGGACCGGCGGTAATTTCAACCGGAGTGAGATCGATAAGCAGATCACCGATTTTAAAAAAGAGCTCTTTACACTGCACTGGGGGACTATTGAACAAAAGTTTTTAGATAGCCGCGCCGGTTTCAAATCGGTCTTACGGGAACGGTATCCCGATCTGAACGAACACGATCTGAAGTTATCGCTGCTCTATAGCATGAAACTTTCGAACAAAGAGATCTCCGACATGACCTTCGTTTCCTACGAAGCAGTGCGTAAAGCCCGCACCCGGCTGAGAAAAAAACTTGGGCTGGACAGCCATCTTGATCTTGCGGAATTCCTCAGCAGCATTGGATAAACGGAGGAAACTTTCACAGTTATTTATATTGTTCAACATTGTAAACGGACTTCCGGAATAAGTGCGAAAATATCCGGAAGACCATCACGGATAAGTTCCGAAGGGAATGCCTGTTTACACTCAGCCTCATGGGATAGGATGGAGTCACTCTATGGAAACTGCCCGTTATACAATCCTCGTCGTGGACGATCAAGAGGATAACATCGAGATCGTGCAGCGGAAATTATCACATTCAACCTATCGCTGCATTGGTGAACAAAACAGCGAACGTGTTATTGCTGTTGCGTTGCGCGAACGGCCCGATCTGATAATTATGGATTGGCAGATGCCAGTGATGAACGGCATGGATGTCTTAAATAAAATGAAATCCGATGAAAAACTTTCGGCAATTCCGGTGATCATTATGACAGGGATCAGGAACGATCCGGAGAGTGTGCGGATCGCCATGAGTGCGGGAGCATCCTTTTTTCTGGATAAACCGATTGATACCGGTGAATTGAATTCATGCGTAACATCGATTCTTGAACATGGTGCAGTATAAAAAAGCAAATTACCAATGTTGCCGGCGTAATAATTTCTAAAATATTTTCATCCTGCTCTAACACTCTCCTTCATAGTAGCCTTTTGGTTTTACATCCCGTAGTATAATATCCCCGTGGAAAACATCATTTGTCCGCCTGTCGGAACGCCGCCGCAAAAAAATCACCTATATTGGCGACAAAATTATTTCCTTGGAAACGGTCAATTACTGCAGAATGGAAGGATTTTTCGATAAAATGATGATCGCATTCCATTAGATAATTCTAAATAGGTATTAGATCAAGTTATCGCTAAATTTCCACATGAAAATAAAGAACTTTAGGAATGTTCTCCGGTCAGCGAACACTTCTGTACTCTTTTTTGGTTTAATATTTCTTTCGGTACGTGGTGTATATGCGCAAAACGGAGCGAGCGTTAGCGCAAATGCTTCGGCCACCATACTGGAAGGAATTTCCATTGTCAATTCCAGTCAAAAAGACCTGGCGTTCGGCACGATCGTTGCCGGTCCATCCTCCGGATCGGTGAAAGTTGCCCCTAATGGTACGCGGACGGTCGAATTGAACGGCGGTCAGCAGTTGGCTTCATCAACGGCGCAAGCCGCGCAGGTTATTCTCCGCGCAAGTCCCAACAGTGCATACACGATAACGCTTCCTTCAACGGCAGTGACCATTGTTAACGGTGCCGGTAATGTAATGACTGTCAGTAATTTTACTGCAGATCCGAACGGATCGGCGACATTGAATACCAGCGGCGAAGCGATGATTAATGTTGGTGCAACACTCAACATCAACGGCAATCAGAAACCCGGTTATTATACCGGTACCTTCAGCGTTTCATTTGCGTATTGACCTCTAAAAAATATCCGTCACGGTAATTCATCTCAACACATCTCCTTCAGGGAAACAAAGGCATTGTTCTTCTGCTACGTATCACCGCACAGGGTATAGCCACTTACGCTCAACTCCAATTCAAATCTGCCTCTGTCACACAGGTAAAAAGAATGTCCGTTATTCTTAGCGAAAACGCGCAATGTAATGCGGTATTGATCCTGTTTGAAGATATTTTCCATCTCCCATTATTTGTCCGCATCGTGTCTGCCGATATTCTTTTCCGGATTATTTATAATGAACAGTTGAGGTGGTGCCTTGGTCAGTGTACAATCCTATTAACCAAACCATCGTCTCAGAATAGTTCGATAACAGAAAGAAAGTTCAATACAATGGATGCAAAACGATATAATATTCTTGTCATCGATGATGAGCAGGAAAATACGGAGATCATCCTGCGTCATTTGGATCCCGCGGTGTTTCGTTGTACCGGTGAGAATAACAGTGAAAAAGCGTTTGATATTGCATTTCGCACTCTTCCGGACCTTATCATTATGGATTGGCAAATGCCCGTTGTCAGCGGTATTGACCTTTTGAAAAAACTTCGCGGCAATAAAACCGTCGGATCGATTCCAGTCATTATTATGTCCGATATTATGACCGAACATGAGCAGATCCGCCGTGCTTCCGATGTTGGGGCGGTAGATTTTATTAAAAAACCGGTGGATCTTGCGGAATTAAATACACGCGTCACATTGATCCTCGCTTTTCGCAAAGAACAGAAGGCGCGGCTGGAACTTGAGCG
This sequence comes from uncultured Ignavibacteriota bacterium, assembly GCA_903958625.1. GTDB lineage: Bacteria > Bacteroidota > Ignavibacteria > UBA10030 > UBA8401 > UBA8401. The sequence goes on from CAJBTU010000099.1 coordinate 6,516, forward strand.
GGAAATATTTTTACGGCATAAAGAGTACTTACAAAGCGACATAGAACAAAAAGCTAAAGAACTGACCGACCTGACGGCACACGCGGCAGGCAATAACGGAAAATCGCACAATGGTCATTCCAAAGAGGGAACCGGCGCTAAAGTGAATTCGCTCACCTTCGATCCGCAGGAGATCGATAAGCACCTGACAATGTTTAAAAAAGAGCTGTTTTCGCTCCATTGGACGTCAATTGAACAGAAATTTTTGGAAAATCACAGCAAGTTCAAAACCGGTTTAATGGAACGAAATCCCAGGTTAACAGACAACGACATGAAATTATCCCTGCTGTACAGGATGAATCTTTCGAACAAGGAAATATCGCAAATGACCCATGTGTCATACGAAGGAATACGCAAAGCGCGAACGCGATTACGGAAAAAACTTTCACTGGAAAGTCACATTGATCTTACCGAGTTCCTGAAAAACTTCGATTAGGGAAAAAAAGCGCAATTTCCCCCGACAAATTCTTGCATCCCCGAGATCTTTTTTTTTGATTTCGGGGATGTGCTATTAACGGGGGTCAGCCATACCTTTAAAATTTCGCGACATCTGAAAAATAGGTTGTCCAATGTCATTCTAAGGTTCTCATCTTGTCTTCCTGCCTGACGGCAGGCACGGCGTCAAGAATCATCAAAAAAATAGTCACGCTGCCTACGGCTCGTCTACGACCCGTAGGGTAGAGAGCAAGTCCGAGCGCAGCGAGGACGATCCTTCGACGCGTCCC
>CAJBTU010000100.1 GCA_903958625.1 uncultured Ignavibacteriota bacterium
GCAGCACCTACATTTCCCGTAAATATATACGTGCCGGTAGTGCTGGTAACGCTAAATGCGCCGGTTGTCGTAAAGCCATCAATGTTGAATGGTCCGGTTCCCGTTCCGACCAATCTCACTTGCGACGAAGCGATATTAAATGATCCGGTGTTTGTAAAGCTGCCTGCGATAGAAACTCTGCCGGCTCCGCTTAACGTAAATGAACCGCTATTGGTAAAGTTGCCCGAACCGGTTTGATTTAATTGACCAGTAGTTCCGGTAATTGTTCCGGCATTATCAACAAGACCGGAAACCGTAAGTGTGACAGCGGCAAGATCTAATACTGCGCCGGCATTCACCGTAAGACTTGCAACGGTAACGGCTGCAGCCGTTACACTGTTTCCTAAGGTTGTCGCGATAACAACATTGCTTGTTGCCGTTGGTACGACAAGTCCCACCCATGTTGCAGCCGTATTCCATGCACCACCGGCAGCGGTGCTGACTATTGGAATATTGACGGAGAGATAACCGGTTGTAAGAGCGAAGTACGTATTATTTGTATTGGTTGCTATCGAACTTGTTGATCCCCAGGTTCCATCAGCCCGAAGCACTCCACCCAATGTGAGCGAGTGAACATTTAAGTTAAGTCCGGCACCAATGCTTGCCGTTGCCGATCCGGTAGGCGCGATGCTCAGATTTTCGGCAACCGAAGTTCCGGTCAGCATTGATTTTGCACCACTGCCGGAAAAGACAAGATTGCTATAGGCCGCCGATTGTACTGTCTGTGCGCCGGGGCCATTGTAATTAACTATGTTGCCGGCCGAGTTTGCAATGAGTGCTGGCGTTATTGACGAACCGCCAAAATTTAAAATTCCTGTTGCATCGTTTGCGAGCGTGCTTGCACCAGCCAGCGTCGTAGATACTGTGAGTGTTCCATTATTGGTTGTAGTTCCACTGATAGTCAAACTTGGTATTGCAATGGCGCTAGCACCACCGATTGTTTTTGCTGTACCGTTAAAAGTATGAGTTCCCGATAGAGCCGTAAAAGTTGAACCATCGTGTTGCAAATTGCCTGAAAAAGTAATTAATGTAGAGATACCAGTTTCATTCCAGATACCGCCGGAATTAATAGTCACGTCTCCGGTAAATGTTTTTGCTGCGGTATTGGCAAGCGTCAAAGTTCCGCTAACAGATGTTGCTCCCGCAACAGTCAGCGTCCAAGTGTTGGTAACGCCGGTGGCCAATGTGGTTCCGGCATTTATTGTCAGTGAACCAACACTAATATTTTTTATGCCATTCGTTGTTATTATTGTTCCGGTGCTGTCAATAATGACACCGCCTGAACCCGCAAATGTGGCCGGCCATTCTGCGCCAGCGGTAAACGCTGCTCCTTTATTATACCGAAGTGTCGCTGCGGCGCCAAATGTTGGTGCGGCTGAAGCTGTTACTGCAGCGGTTCCTTCCATCGTAAGAACATTGTTGACCGTTATACCGGTTGTTGTTTTTGCCCCGGTACCCGACAGCGTTAAATTATTATACGTGGTTGCTGTAACTGTTTGTATAGCACCCGCATATTTTACCGTGTTCCCGGAGGCGGTTGCTGTTAGCGTTGTAATTGTCGGCACAGGAACAGCGCTGATGTTCAGCAGGCCACCTGTGCTGTTGGTGAGAGCCGTAATAGCACCCGACGTAGAAAGGTTAATGGTCCCCGTATTGGTAATACCGGTAATTGTGCCAGATGCATTCAGATTCAGCGTGCCGGTGTTTGTAAAATTGGCAAGCGCAGTGGAAGATGCTGCATTACCGCTTAAGGTAACCGTTCCCGCGTTAGAAAGAGTGGTTACCGAAATGGTGCCTCCGGTAATGTTTACGATGCCAGAAGAACTGTTTGACAAAGTTCCAGTTCCCGTTAAGGAGGTTGAGGAATTTATTGTTCCGTTATTGGTAAGCGTTACACCGGTAACCGTAAGGAGTGTTGCACATGTCAGTGTTCCATAATTTGTGCTGGCTATTGAAAATGTTGCCCTAGGAATAGAAAATGTTCCATTCAGCGCCTGTACAGTCGTAGTAAAAGTATATGCCCCTGTGCCGGCCGTAAACGTGCCACCGTTGTTGGTAACACCTCCACGAAAATTAATCGGTGAATTAATCGCATTGTTCCACGTAGCGCCGGAATTAAGTGTGACAAGGCCTGAAAATAGTTTGGTGCCTGTTGCCGAATTAAACGTTATACCGCCGTTTATTCCGCCTCCGATGGTTGTCGTACCGGTCACCGTTAGGTTGAAGGCTCCCACGGCTAACGTGGTGCCGTCATTAATAATAAGATCGCCGGTAACCGCCGTTATGCCTGTTGTGGTTTTTGTGCCGCTTCCGGAAAGAGTAACGATGCCCGGATGTGTTGCAACCAAAATGTTCTGCGCTGCACCGATATATTCGACATTGCCGGAGGTTAACGTTCTTGTGGTTGAAACAGTCGGCGTAATTGTAAAATGCAGTGTCGTAGCAGACTTTACCATCGTAAACACACGACACGAAAGCGCACCAGAAATAGTTTGATCATTCGCAGTGCTTGTCATATTCACGGTGAGACGACTTCCTCCAAAAAGGCCGGAGAAGCTCCAATCACCAGATGTTAGTGTTATCGTGTTTGTTACACCACCGGTTCCTGATGCAGTAATTGTTCCGGCTCCAGCAACAGAACCATACGTGAGAGGTGAACCAGAACCACCGGTAACAGTCAAAATAACGCCGGTTGCCGTAATTGTTAAACCACCACCGCTGGCAACATTAACAGCGCCGATAGTTGAAGAAACGTCAACCGTCACAGTTATTCCTAAAGGAATATATGCGGAGTCGCCTGCCACCGGCGCAGTTCCTCCCCATGTAGCCCCCGCAGACCAATTACCGGTTAAGGCTGCAGTGCGCACTGTAGCCATCGCCGTAAAAGACAACAGCACACCAAGCACCGATACGATCAGTATCCTGCTAAACGATTTGGACAATATGTGAGAGAAAAATTTCAACGATTAATTATTATCTGCTGTTACGCAAAAAAATTTTATTACCATACAATGGTTCGACGCGGCGCAGGAACAGCAATCATCTCCGAAGGATGACTTCAATAATTTAACCTGCGCCTTGCTCACCATGACTGATATTTTTGTTTTGCGTAACATTAGTTGTTATTTCTTTTTGTGTTCATTTCAAAAATTCAACAGGTATCACAACCGATGTTTTCTCAACTTCAACAAGCCGTTCAACAATTTCCGAGAACGAATGCATCAGCCGGGAATCGGTCGGAACAATATTGTTCGATTGTTCTTCTTCAAAGAAGTTGGATGTGTACACGTTTCCGCCGTACGATTGCACTCCGGAGACAAGTGAATTGAACTGCTGGATCACTTCGTCCGATGAATGGTCGAGCGAGAGCACAACAAACACATCTTCCGGCTTGCACTGGCCGACGATATCCGTTGCGGCATATTTCGTCAGCACGGTTCCGAGATTATAAACGGTCATCCCCATATTGTCGAGAAGAAGTTCCACCGCTTTCAATTCCACTTCGTTCATTCCTTCGTGCACCGAAAGACAATACAGTTCCATATTCTTCTTCGGCGATTTCGGTATCTGGTCCGTGAAATGGATAAGCGAATGGGTGAGTGTGTTCTTGGCGATCTGGAATTCCACCGAAGTGATCAGCTGCTGCAGATGTTTTGCGTGGATCATCCGGAGCAGCGGGGTAAGGAATGTATCGAAAATCACCGGCAAGCTTTTTCCCTGTGCAAACAGAGCGGAGAACGATTGTTCGATCGGCTGGCGCAATCCTTTTATTGCGCTGACGAAACATTCCTCAACGCTTGGTCCGAATGTCGTCTCCGATGATTCTGTTCCGTAACCGTTTATCGGCAGCACAGAGGTGTTCACCTCGTAATGATAATGGATGACAAACTCCTGCACATTTGCCGGTTTAAATTTCCGGTGACCTCCGGGCGTTTTGAAGCATTGCAGCTTCCCTTCGTCCGTCCACCGTTTGATCGTGGATTTACCGACGCGAAACATTTTCGATAGATCCTCCGTGGTGTAGAGTACTTCGTTCATGGTTACCCCTATTGATTGGTTTGTGATTGTATAAGTTGTTTTAAAATTCTTCTTCATGGCCTCTATGGGCGGTTTGGTCGTTTTGGACTATTACAATGTAATTCATTTGCAACAAAAATAAATGGTGTAAACCATTAGAAAACGCTAATAAGAGATAGGTCACAGAAGATAAGTTTGTCTTGATTTTGAAATAAATTCAATTTTTAGCTTAAAATATTGGTATTATTACATTTATTTGTTAAAATCTGGTAAAAGGCTTGTTTTGCAGTAAAATAACAATTAGAAAAAGTTAATGATTGATGGGTTACTTTTTGTAAATAGTGGAAAACAGGGAAAAAAATCGCTAAATATGGTTGATTAATGATAAAAATTGAGGTTTTACTTATTTTATTCCAAAAATCCAAAACGCTGCATAGATGGCGAAACAGCAAAAAAGAGCAAGTTTTGGAGAAATTTTTAGCCGGTAGGGAGGAAAGGCAGTGAATTGCGAAAAACAGGGTAAAACGGAGGTGAAATGAAAATTATCTCCTTTAATAAGAATTATTTATGGGAAAATAGCGTTATTGTTTGCAGTCTACGTCGCGAAGGGGGTCTTGAAATGAAATTAAAGATTATTGGTGCGGTATTACTGGTCGGCCTATTGTCTGCCCAGGAAAAAGGAATAACGAAAGGAAAACGTATGGAACAACATTTGGAAGTGGCAACGCTCGGCGCAGGATGTTTCTGGTGCGTGGAAGCGGTTTACCAACAATTAGACGGTGTAGAAAAGGTTGAGTCGGGATATTCGGGCGGCTCGGTGAAGAATCCAACATACGAGCAGGTCTGCTCCGGCAGAACAGGACATGCCGAGGTCATACAGGTAACATTCGATCCAAGCAAGATCCCTTTTAAAGAATTGCTGGAGGTCTTTTTCCGGACGCACGATCCTACAACGCTGAACAAACAAGGGGCCGATGCCGGCACGCAGTACCGGTCGGTAATATTCTACCGCAGCAACGAACAGAAAGCAATTGCCGAACAGGTGAAGAAAGAAACGGATGCGGCGAAGATCTGGGACGATCCGGCCGTAACAGAGATCACGCCGTTCACGGAGTTCTATAAAGCAGAAGAGTACCATCAGGACTACTACAATCAAAATTCCTACCAGCCGTATTGTATGATGGTAATAAACCCGAAATTGAGTAAATTTAAAAAGGAATTTAAAAACAGACTGAAAAAATAATTTAAGCGTAGCCACAAAGGGACGGAGACGCAAAGAAGAAAAATGAACACCTTGCCACAAAGGCACGGAGACACCAAGAAGAAAAAATGAATACCTTGCCACAAAGGCACGGAGACACAAAGAAGAAAAAAAGATGACCCGAGTATTAGTTTTTTATGTATTGCTGGCAGGATTTATTTTTCAGGGTTGTTTTATCCTGCGTCCATTTGCCGGGGCGAACATTGATATAGAGCAACTGCAGAAGGCGCGCGAGGCAAAGGTGATGGAGATCCGGCTGGAGGGAGCGCAGCGGCTTACGCAGCGCCTGGCGAATGGAGATTCCATCAGCAACGCCGATCTTTCGTTCTATTTTTCCGAAGCACTTTTGAATAAAGCATCCTCGCAGCTGGATTCGACCACCGGCTGGCTCGATTCGCTCACCTCGTATTCCATTAAAAGCATCCGCGTAAAATTATACAACGGCTCGGCGATCGCGACAATTTCCATGGCGGCCTACAGTCACCAGTACGACGTTGATGTGAATCTGCTGATGGACTGTATTCTTTTATTTAAAGTCGATTCGGGGAAATTTTATGCCAAGCTGGAGCCGTTTAATGTCGTGCCGAACGTGAAGGCGAGCGGCATGATCGCTTCGCTGGAAGGGATCATTCAGGATATTGTGACGATGAAGCTCTCAACGCTCAGCGACAATCTTCCCCCGATCCAGTTTCCCGTCGATTTCAACAATCAGTTTCCCGTTCAAGGGAACAGTGTTCAAGTCCGGACGGGCGTCAACATGAACATCACCACTCCGCCGCAGGTGCTGAAATATTCCCTTGCGCTGAAGGAAGTGCTGATCTTCAAGGAAAAATTATTTCTGGCGCTGAACGTGAAGAAAGTGGGGGTGGGGAAATGAATACTATAATAGATATTGTTCATATTGAGCGCCGCGCCGCCGCAACTACATCCTTCGGCACGCTCGTCCAAACAACGGACTCGCTTGCTCAGGATGTCCAGTGTTCGGTGCGGCTATTGCATCCGCTGCTGTTGATTATTTCATTCTTCATTATCGGCTGCGGTTCATCGATGGATATTCCGTCGAAGGAGGAATCGCAGAAGAGCATCGCCCGGATCAAGCCGCAGCTTGAAGCGCAGGACAAAATGATTTCCGGCCAAACCGCATCGCTTCCGAAAGGAAACGATCTGATCTCGCAAACGCGGGCATCGGCCATCAATACATTGCTGGCGCGCGTTGCAAACCGTTCGCTGACCGATATCCATGTTGATTTTCTCTCCACCCGGCCGTTATGGAAAGAGGAAAAATCCATTCTTGGCATTGGATTTACAAATTATGTTGATGTTGATACGGGAAAACTGGATATCGATCTGAAAAAATTTCTCTTTCACGATTTCACCAACAATATCGTGAATGCCGAGATCGAAATTGAAGGGACAGGAAATCTTAAGGTCTCGGGAAAATATACCGGCGTATCGGCAACTTCTTCGCCGCAGATCCATTTTTATCTCAACGAACAGATCCAGTTAGCCGTCAGCGCGGCGGATTCCGATTATATCCGATTGATCCCCGTTCCTAAAACGGTGCTGCTGAAAACAAAGATCACCATCAGTCTGCTTGGGTGGAATATTCCGTATTATAGAGAGATACCGCTGCAGACAACCGATCTGATCAAGCCGGTAATGATTCCGTCCGCACTTCGTTCAGAGATCGTTTTTCCGGTACCGGCCTCGCAGTACGGCGATCAACGGATGGAGTTTGTGAAACGGTCGTTACGGTTCAGCAAATCCGCCGTACGGGCGAATAACAATGTGCTGGAGTACCGCAGCAATATTGATTTTGAAAAAGAGTGATGATGAAAACCATTGTACTTTCGCTGATGTTCTGTTCCGCAATGCTTGCACAGCAAAGAGCAGAGTCCAAACCGTGGCTGGTCGATCCGGCCAGCGTCAAAAACAGCGTGTATGCTCTCAACGTCGGACGCAATCCGTATGAAGCGCTGCTCCGCTCTCTTGCCGGACTTGCTGATAAATTGAGGATGTCCAGCTCGGAGATTCAGCCGGACCGTCCCGCCGCCCCATCGGCAGTCACCTCATATTCCTTCGGCAAAACGACGATCACGTTTCAAAAATATTCGTCACGCACAATATCGGAAAAAGGGGATTCGCTCAGTTTCTTATCAACGGTTTCATTCTCTGCAAAACTTCAGTTCTCCGACAAAACAAAAAAATGTTCCATCACCTCCGGCGGTAAAGTTTTGGACCGGGCAGACGATGAAACATTCGGACCATCGGCATACAGGTCCAAAACGGAGAGCGAACAATCACTCTCCTACGAATTTACGAATATGACCTTCTCCGATCTTCTTGCAGAACTGGAACGCGAAGGGGTGAAGATCACATTCACAACGGAATACGATGTTACGTATTCGCTTGCGGCATATCCTCTTTCGAAAGTGATAAAATAATTATGGTCCCGATTTCCATCGCCTATCAGGGCACCTTGAGGTGCACGGTTACGCACGACAATAGCGGAACGGAGATCGTTACCGATGCGCCGAAAGATAATTACGGGAAGGGTGAAAGTTTCTCGCCGACCGATCTGATTGCCGCTGCGCTTGGCAGCTGTATGATCACTACCATGGGGATCGTTGCGCAAAAAGAAAAATGGAATGTGGATCTGAACGGAA
>CAJBTU010000101.1 GCA_903958625.1 uncultured Ignavibacteriota bacterium
AATCTTTTATCCGCTTTGCCGTTTCATCCAGTGCGTTTTGAAGCGTCACTGCCGTCATTTTGCTCTTGCCGGATTTTCCTTCAAATTTATGTGGATGAACGATGCGTAACGGATGATGGGCCATGTGGTGTCCCGCTATTCCGTTGGCGCATAATGCTCCGTGTGTGAAAGGATGCTGCTGAACACCGCTGATGTAATAAGGCATTCCTGAAACACATTGCACTTTTATTGCGCAGCCGCCGGGGCAGAGCATACAGTGGGAAAATGCTGTTGTGATTGGGCCATGCGGAAGTTTCGGTGTTAATGACCAGTTCTGCGTCCAGATGGCAGAATCATCGAGCAATTTCCACGGAAGCGGGGAGAACATGATTCCGAGAATACCGCCGCCGGTAAATTTTAGAACATCTCTTCGTGTGATTGTTTGTGACATAATCTCTTTCGTTGTCTCAGTTGGTGACCGCATGACAGCGGATCCCAACATCAGTTATTTGTGACATTCTATGCAGCCGTCGCGGCGGCCGTTGTCGCCGTGGCATCGAACGCATTTACTCATTTTCATTCCTACCCACGAGTTCGACGAAATTCCTGAGATATTCGCCCCCCAGATATCTCTGCTGTATCCCGAGATTCTATTTGTCTGATGGGTCTTTATGAATTCCGAACTTCCTTGAGGGCCATGACACTCTTCACATTTTAATTCGCCCAGTTTTACGTGCGGGGCATGGGAAAAGTATGCGTTATCCGGCTGCCGCGAGTACACAAGCCAGGGAATCTCTTTGTTTGGTGTAATGTAATTCTCCACCAGACGTTTTTCATTTTCCGTTTCGCCGATGGGAGAGGAATGACATTCGGCACATTTTGCAATTGCCGGAATTCCTTGAAAACGTCCATTATCGTTGGTGGAATGACAATCTTCACATGCCATTCCCCCTTTTTCGCCGGTGTGTGCCATATGGCTGAACTGTAACGGCTGTGTATTGTCCCGATACAGAGCATACGGAAAAACATACCAGCCGATGATCAATCCGAACAGTATGCCGGCAATAGAAACGATCTTTGATCTCATTATTATGATTTCCAGAGGGTTAGAGGTGAAAAAAATTCGTTGTAAAGTTTCAGCAGTTCTTCTCTTGTCAAGCGTTGAACGAATCCGGATTGAAAATATCCTCCGTCGGCCATCAATACGGCACCGCGCATGTCCGGCTGTGCTGAGATCTGGTGTGCGAGGGTTGTCATCCGTTCCATTTCTTGTTTCATCCATGGATAAACATCGCATCCGGAGATCAGCCCGTCAATCTTTTCGTTCCTGCTTTTTGTTTTTTCTTCCGTCGTTTCAAACAGCCAGCCGACAGTGTACGGGTCCGCCATGATCTTTTCTGGATTAGTGCGCAGATACGTATTCGCCCGTGTGATATTCATCTGATGGGGAAAAACAAAGTGAAGATCGACTCCACGCACCGTGAAGGAAATTGCCGGTCTATGATATCCTTTGGTGGTCACAAAGGTGATCTGATCCACTGTTCCGAGAACCTTTGCCAAAAATGCATCTACACCAATGTGACATACGCCGTCATTTCCTACTTCCATCCACATGTGGTTGGGGGAGAAGTAAAGATTTCCGGGAATTTTAATATCCTCGATATTGTATTGAGGGCAGATTCCGTTCTGCTCAGCCGGAGAAGATGGTGAAACGGTTTCGTTTGGATTTGCAAGTCCAAGATACAATTCACAATATTTGTGACTGTCCGTGCCGCATTGTGAAAGGACAGATTCGGTGTAGGGTATATATTTTGTTACTGCTGCGGCGGTGCAGTATTGTACAAGTGATTCATGAAGGAATGGGCAATGATCGATGCTCGGACGGTCTTCCATATGCTGCTTTGCTGCTGGGCAATTCACATATTCGCGCGACGAGCATCGCTCATTTTCCGGTTGTTCTGCGAGTCGAACGATCATTTTTCTGTACGCCGAGGCGCGGCAGAATTTGACCTGTGCTTCCCGTAAAAATGGACATCGCATATCATACCTCTCGCTTCATGGATCCCGGTTCAGTTTTCAGAACGTTGAATGTTTTTGTTATCTTCGTCTATGCCGTACTTCTCTTTTTCGTCGATCACTTTGCCGCCGTCTGCCATGGTAATACCAAGGTCATGCAGCATAAATGAGTGATCGTCCTGAAGCTGCGGTACTCGCACTTTGCTTCGGACATCGGCAAAGACTTCTTTTGCAATAACTACGCCAACGGCAATAATGCAGATCAGTGTGACAATTCCCAGACCAGCATTGGTGATGGTCAGCCAAAGGGTTTCCGAATCCATATTGTTAAACATATAAAGCTCCTTTTTTTTATGTTGTCGGTTTTTTCTATTCGTGTAATATTTTTGAATCACTAACAACATTACAAAAGCTGTGCCTCATTTTTTTACTATTCTCTAACCATATGTATTACAATAAGTTGCAAGATATTTTAGTGAAATTTCGTTTGAGTGTAAACATTCTTGCATGTGGGAAATTCCTTCAAGGCGTGTAGGAAATATCAACACGGATAGTTTTTTATGGAATTCAGTTATCCAATGTTCACTGGTAAAAACGTACTCTCATTTTCATCTTAAGTTTAATGAAAAATGGAGATGAAATATTCAACATACCAAATGGTACGCAATAGTGATGAGGAGATTGATAAATCTTAAAAACGAAGAAAATAGAGTCATAATTGATGTTTAGCTTTAGCTCAATACAAAAAATTTGTGGCACGAATGGTGCACTATTCAACAATAGAATATTGTATGAAAGTACATCGATGAATATCAAACAAAAAGCACTGCGCCTTCCTCCAAAAAAAATTTCACAGAAGCTGATTCTTTCATTCACCGTCATCATGACGATAGTTGGAATTATCTCCAGTTATATCCATGTGAAGACACAGGAAGGCCAATTGGTCCAGACGATGATGCTCGGAGCCGATCAGCTATCCGGAAGTATCTCCAGTGCAACCTGGCATGCCATGCTTGCAGACCAGCGCGAATCGGCATACCAAACCATGGAAACGATTGCACAAAAGCAGGGGATCACGCGGATACGGATATTCAATAAAGAAGGAAGGATAATGTTCTCTACGGTGAAGTCGGATACTGGAAGTGTAGACAAATATGCGGAAGCATGTTTTATGTGTCATTCCGCCGAGAAGCCGTTAGTGAAAGTCGATGTCCCGACCCGTGCGCGAGTGTACAAAACGGCGGACAAACACCGGACACTATCCATGATCACTCCGATCTATAATGAACCGTCATGCAGTCAGGCAGATTGTCACGCACACCCCACTTCGCAAAAGGTGCTTGGCGTTCTCGATGTTTCCATGACACTTGATATCGTGGATTCCGAAATGGCTCAGCTTCAATGGCGTGTCATCATTATTTCTTTTTCGATCGTCGCCATCATGAGTCTCTTCATCATTTATTTTACAAAACATTTCATTGATGCTCCCATCCAACAGCTGATAGCCGGAACTCACGCGGTAAGTGAAATGATGTTGGATAAACCGATTGTCATCGAATCAAGTGAAGAACTCGGCGAATTAGCCCGTTCTTTCGATATCATGCGTGTCCGTCTGAAATCGGCGCTGGAGGAGATTAACGAATTCACGGAAGGACTGGAGCGGAAGATCCGTGAACGTGCCGATCAGTTAAAAGTGGCTCATCAAAAATTATTACAGAGCGATCGTCTTGCTTCGCTCGGACAGCTATCGGCAAGCGTGGCACATGAGATCAATAATCCTGTCTCTGGTGTCCTCAATCTTGCGATGCTCATGCAGCGCATCATGAAAGAAGACGGTGTTCCCAAGGAACGGGTTGAAGAGTTTCGTAAATATCTCTCGCAGGTCGTTACGGAAACCGCACGCGTCGGCAGGATTGTTCAGGACCTGCTTGCATTTTCGCGACGCTCAAAACCATTCCGCGCAAAAATCGATTTCAATTCGATGATCAAGTCAACACTGAACTTGTTGGACCATAAACTGAAATTGTCCGGTGTGACGATCGAATTGGACCTACAGAAAGATTTGCCGACTGTCCATTGTGACGGTTCGCAGATGCAGCAGGTTGTGATCAATTTGATCATGAATGGAGCAGAGGCATCACAAGGTAAATCGAATGGGAAAGTGATAGTAAAAACGGCAGATAATGTGGCGAAGGATCAAATTGTATTTACAGTATCGGATAACGGCGACGGCATACCGGAAGATCATCTTTCAAAAATATTCAATCCATTTTTTACAACGAAAGGTGAAGGAAAAGGTGTCGGTCTTGGTCTTGCGGTAGTATTCGGTATCATCGAAGCTCATAAAGGCGATATCGATGTGAAAAGTGATCTTAACGTCGGAACGACATTCGTTGTCACACTTCCGTTCGATGAAACAGTAAAACAAGAACTACCCGCAGCGGAAAAACCAGGGACAATTGTGTGAGAGCGATCTATTTGGCACCTTTTGGAATAATTGACGAAGACGTAATGTCAACGCTGGAGGTTTGTGTGTGGCAGATCTATGGTTACGAAGTGAAGAGGATGCCGAATCTTCCCGATCCTTCTTATGCTTTGGATGCAAAAACGAACCAATACAGTTCTGCGCTTCTTTTAAAAGATCTCTTACGGCGGGTTCCTTCCGATGCGGTGAGAGTGTTGGGCGTGACGAATCATGATCTTTTTATACCAATGCTCAGTTTTGTATTCGGTCATGCACAGGTGAACGGACCTGTTGCTGTTATCTCTCTGGCCCGTTTACATCAGGAATTTTATCGCCTGCCGGAGAACAAACAGCTGCTGCTCCATCGGGTGATGAAAGAAGCGGTTCATGAACTCGGGCATACATTCGGCTTGGTTCATTGTTCCGATGGCCGTTGTGCAATGTCATTGTCGAACGCGATACAGCATGTTGATAAAAAAACCGAAGAGCTTTGTGCAAATTGCTCGATCCTCTTCGAAGATTTCACTAAACAAAAACGCCGTGAGAACGGTATGGAGATACAGCAATGAAAAAATTATGGAATATCATGGTGGTAGATGACGAAGAAGTGATGCGTGAGTCTCTTGCAGCGTGGCTGCGGGAAGACGGATACTCCGTCGATACCGCCGAATCGGGGAAAGAGGCGATAGAAAAAACCAAACTAAAAGAATACGCCATCTATTTTATTGACCTTAAAATGCCTGGTGGACATGACGGGATTGAAACAATGATGGAGATCCGTAAGATCCAGCCGGAGGCATCCATTATTATCGTCACGGCATATGCAACGGTCGATACAGCGATCACGGCAATGAAGGAAGGTGCGCAGGAATACATTGTGAAGCCGTGCAATCCGGAAGAGATCTCGCTGCTGGTGAGCCGTATCATCAAGATCAAGAATCTCCAGAGGGAGAATTCCATTCTGCGCAAGAAACTGACGAAGCAGTACAGCTTCTGCGACATCATCAGTAAGAATCCGAAGATGATGGAGATATTCAGTTTGATTAAAGAGGTGGCAAGTCTTCGCAGTACAGTGATGATACAGGGAGAAAGCGGAACGGGCAAGGAACTGATCGCGCGGGCCATCCATTATTCCGGCGACAGGGCGGCAAAGCCGTTCATCGGCGTATCATGCGCCGCTCTGACCGAATCACTGCTCGAATCCGAATTGTTCGGACACGAGAAGGGCTCGTTCACCGGTGCCACAGGACAGAAAAAAGGGAAGTTCGAGATAGCAGAAGGAGGGACAATATTTTTGGATGAGATCGGCGACATTTCTCCAAAACTCCAGTTGAACCTTTTGCGGATACTGCAGGAAAGGAATTTCTATCGTGTTGGTGGAACGGAACAGATCAATGTGGATGTGCGAGTTATTGCTGCAACAAACAGGAATCTGGAGGACGCAGTGCACGAAGGAAAATTCCGCGACGACCTTTTTTATCGGTTGAACGTGATCAACATTCATCTTCCTGCGCTGAGGGACCGCAAAGAGGATATACCGCTTCTTGTTCATAATTTCATTGAACGCATCGGTCCTGAATTAGGCAGGGAAGTTACCGATATCTCTGAAGGTGCATTGAAAATTTTGCTCAATCATAACTGGCCGGGAAACGTACGCGAAATAGAGAATGCTGTTGAGCGGGCAATCGTGACCTGCAAAACAAAGATCCTGACGGAAGACGATTTTGGATTCCTCACAAATCATGTAAACGAAAAGAAACAATGGGATATCCCGTCTGCATTAACGCTTGAGGAGATCGAGAACCAGGCGATAACGGCCACTCTTCAGCGTACGCACGG
>CAJBTU010000102.1 GCA_903958625.1 uncultured Ignavibacteriota bacterium
TCTATGCCGGTGGAACGGCGATCAAAGTAACGCATGAGGCTATCGAGAATAAAGATCATCTGTTGCGGTTTGCGAAAAAAATTCCGCTCGAAACTAATGCTACATACTGGCCGAAGCTCATCAATGAAGTGGCACAGAAGATACAGCAGCCTGTTTCGGCGATCAATAAATTTTTCTTTACGCAAATCAACATTAACAGCATCAATCAAACACTCGACACGCTATCTCTTCCGCATGACAGATCGCACAATGTTATGGACAAATACGGCTACACGGGAAGCGCCGCCATTGCTATGGCAATGGGTGATGCGGTAGTGAATCACAAGTTGAAGAAGAACGATCTTATATTCCTTGTCAGTTCTGGCGGAGGTATGGCAATGGCTGTTTCTGCAATCCGGTGGGCATATAACACATAAATAACCGTAACATCACATGAAAACTTCAAAAAATACCGGACTCATCCTTGCAGTGATCGCTGCTGCGTTGGGGTATTTCGTTGACCTGTACGACATCGTCCTCTTCGGCGTTGTACGCATTGCCAGTCTTAAAGCAATCGGCATCACCGGCGATGATCTGATCTCCAAGGGAATTCTTCTGCTTAATCTGCAATTTGCCGGCATGCTGATCGGGGGTGTGGCCTGGGGAATCATCGGAGACAAGTTCGGCCGACGGCTGGCGCTGATTTCCACGATCACGATGTACTCTGCCGCAAACATTGCCAACGGATTTGTTACGGACATCAATAGTTATGCGCTACTGCGGTTCATTGCCGGCGTGGGACTTGCCGGCGAACTTGGAGCAGGAATTACGTTGGTCTCAGAGATACTTCCGAAGAACTATCGGGGATACGGGACAACCGTTATTTCATTCCTGGGATTGGTGGGAGCATTAACGGCATCGTTTGTCGGCAGTTCATTTGATTGGCGTGTAGCGTACTTCGTTGGCGGCGGAATGGGTATTATCGTTTTGGGGATACGGATAGTAGCACTGCGCGAATCGGAAATGTTCGTGGAGCAGAAAAAATTATCACATACGCGCGGTGACATCCTGATGTTCTTCCGGTCAAAGATCCTGTTAATGAAATTTCTGGCTGTGATCGCTGTTGGAATGCCGATCTGGTATGTGTCCGGCATTGTTATAACGTTCTCTCCCGAAGTTGGTTCCGCATTGAATTTATCCCGTGTGATCACGGCTGCTGAAACATTGAAATGGCAGGCCATAGGACTTGCGATCGGAAGCGGTTTAAGCGGTATCGTCAGCGAACTTATAAAAAACAGAAAAAAAGTTGTGTTATTCTGTTTTATTATGATGGCGGTACTCACTGTTATCACATTGAATATGTACAATGCAAGCGCAGATCTTTTTATGATGGTGATCGTTGTTGTCGGTCTTGGCCAGGGGTATTGGACAGTGTTCCTGACGATGGCGGCTGAAAATTTCGGTACGAATATCCGGGCAACCGTTGCTACCTCCGTTCCTAATTTTGTCCGATCCATGGTCATTCCTATGTCTTTATGGCTGAATTTCATCCGGCACGATGTAGGGCTGATCAACGGAGCTCTCATCATCGGCGTCATCGTTTTTGTTATTGCGTTTTTTGCGCTTTCCTTTATGAAAGAGACGTACGGCAAGGATATCAATTACATTGAAAATGCTTGATCAATATTCCCGACTATGACTGATATGCATTCCATAGAGGATGAAACTATCCGAACGCAATGGCTTGAACGCTGGGCGCAATATTCACCGGCAAAAATTGCGGTGAAAGATGACGCGAGCGGCAGGGAATATTCCTTTGTGGAAATGTACGGCATCACCAATCGTATTTCGCGTGTTCTTTTGAATGATTATGCGATCAGCCGCGGAGACCGTATTGCCGTATTGTCGCAGAACTGCATTGAATATCTCTTCCTCTATTTTGCGGTACAGCAGGCCGGTGCTATTCTTGTTCCGGTGAATTTTCGATTGGCTGCCGGCGAGATTGAATTTATCTTAAGCGATTGTTCGGCAAAACTTCTGGTTGTTCAAGAACAGTATATTTCGGTTCTGAACGAAATGCATCCAACGGCATTGCCGCAACAGCAATTGTCCATACAATCTGTAACCGGTAAAAGTTTGTCAACAATTATTGCTGATGATTCACTATCATCAGGACCGATTGATGTCACCGTGAAATTTGACGATCCGTGCATGATCCTGTACACGTCGGGAACAACGGGAAAGCCGAAAGGGGCACTGATCACTAACAAAATGATCTTTTGGAATTCCATCAACACTGAACTACGGTTGAACATCACCAGTAATGATGTGTCTTTGACGTTCTCGCCGTTCTTTCATACGGGGGGATGGCATGTACTGACAACTCCGTTTATCCACCACGGTGCAATGATCATTTTTTTGAATTCATTCAATGCTGAACGGATCGTTGAATTGTGCGATAAAGAAAAAGTGACGATCCTGTTTGGTGTACCGACAATGATGAAAATGATGAGCGAAACGAAGGTATTTGCTCAGACAACTTTTGCGTCGGTCCGTTTTGCCATCGTTGGCGGCGAGCCGATGCCGATACCGCAAATAGAATTGTGGCAGCAAAAAGGGGTTCCGATCCGCCAAGGTTTCGGTCTTACGGAAGTCGGTCCGAACTGTTTCTCGCTGCCGGAAGAAGATGCAATCCGGAAAAAAGGATCGATTGGATTTCCGAATTTCTATATTGACACAAAGATCGTCGATGACTTGGGTGCAGAAGTAGGAATAAACCAGCCGGGTGAACTGCTGTTCAAATCCCCGGTTGTGACGCCGGGGTATTGGAACAATGCAAAAGCAACAGCCGACACGATCGTCAATGGTTGGTTCCATACCGGAGATATTGTCCGAAAGGATGAAGAAGGATATTTCTATGTTGTTGATCGTAAAAAGGATATGTTCATCAGCGGAGCCGAAAATGTGTATCCTGCCGAGATAGAACACTTTCTGTATTCTCATCCATCAATTGCCGAAGTTGCCGTGGTGGGAGTTCCGGATGAAAAATGGGGAGAAGTTGGGAAAGCATTCATTGTGGTGAAAAAAAATATGCCGGTCACCACCGATGAACTTCGCCAATATTGCGCCGGGAAGATTGCGAAGTATAAGGTTCCAAAGTATTTTGAACTCATTAGCGAATTGCCGAAAGGGCACAGCGGTAAAATTCTTAAACGGGCACTAAAAGAGATGCATCACACAACCTAATTCACCACACTTCCAACACAATAAATTCCTTAAGGAGGATTTATGAAAAAACAATTCATGCTTGTTGTAACAATGGCACTGTTGACGATTGTCGGCTGTAAAGAAGAGGACACCACAGTTGCAGTAGTAACACCCAAAGATCCTATCGTCGGCACATGGGTTTCTGAAGGAACGAATGTTCCGTACGGCCTTCGCGTTGCACCATTTAAAGTGAAGAAGATCACGGCAACATTCAACGAGAACAAATCGTACACTGTTGTTCAAGTTGACAGCGCAAACGTGCAAACCACATTTACCGGCACGATCAGCTATACAGAATCTACATCCAGCGATACAGTTTCAACTTCAACAACGAAAAATGCAAAGATCTATACCATCGTTGCCAGTCAAGCAACGCCGACCGTGGTCACTTCCACCGGTATCTATGCAATCAGCGGTACGAACATGACATATGAGATCATTCAGACCTCACCGAACCTTGGCGTTACACCTCCGACACCGGCAGCAGGTTTCGGCAGCACATCGGTCGGTACAACAAAATACCCGATCTATATCCAAAAATACGTAAAGCAATAATTCATTCATTCAAGCCTGTGAGGACTTTATGACCTCACAGGCTTTTTTAGGAAGAAGTTATGACAACGAAAAAATATCTTTTTCGATTATTTCTCTTCTCTTTAATGACTGCGGTTGTGTTCGGACAAGATACAACAGCATCCATTGACCGTTCGAAGAGAATTCCTGATCCCAAATCCCCTGAGTTCCGATTCATCGGATATTGGTTCAACCGCGCCACGGCATCGAACATCTCGCCGACAAACGAATTGCTTCAGGGACAGATCATCGGACGATTATTCGGACAAAATACCACGAACACTGGGAAAACTGCTTCCTATGTTGAGCAGCGGTTTGTGCCGAT
This sequence comes from uncultured Ignavibacteriota bacterium, assembly GCA_903958625.1. Classification (GTDB taxonomy): domain Bacteria; phylum Bacteroidota; class Ignavibacteria; order UBA10030; family UBA8401; genus UBA8401. The sequence goes on from CAJBTU010000102.1 coordinate 4,145, forward strand.
GTTCATCTATTCACCGCAGATACTCGACGGTGTAGCGACATTCCGGAGCCTGTTCAAGATCGATATGACCTGGGGAGATGCCGCGTATGGTGTTGGAGGCAATAAAGGAGGAGGATTCAACGGCGGACAGGTGAATTTGCAGACTTTGCTTGCAAATGTTGATATTCACCCTACCGATGCGACATGGAATGCTGTTTTTGGGCTACAGCGTGTATTCGACAATGTGCGTGATCCGAATATCGCGGCTATCAGTACGGCGCAAACTAGCGCATATAAACATTCCTATTGGGGAACACAGGGAGTCGGCGCGTCCGTCTATGCATATCTGAATAAAGAGACGCAATTCCGTGCTGGCTATTACCAATTGTACGAGAACATTATTTCCGAGAATGACGATGTCGGTCTCTGGATGCTTGATGTCGAATCGCGAATTGCGCCGAAGTTAGAGGTTGGTGCCGATGCATGGTTTGTCTGGGACAGAGGGAAAAATAACGGCGGAATCTCGGTCCTCGGCCAGGGACTTAACAGCACACTGGCAGATTATAATGGTGCAGCTCGATTGTCATTTCCTACGTCGAAATATGAAGCGAACATTGTTTGGCTTGGCGGACATGCATCCTACAATCGAGACTTTTCACTCGGACGATTCTGGTATGATGGTTTTGTCATGACGAATCTTGGTACGATTGACACAGTTGGTGCAACAACAGCGAAGAAGTATGCAGACATATTCGGCGTTGCAGCGAATGGATCAATCAATTACAAATATGGTCAAACGGTGAACGATAAAATCAGTTTTGAAGCATTGTATACGACAGGTGATAATAATGGTGTTGCAGATAAATCGGTAAACAGTGTTATTACCGGAAATATTTACGGTTCGCCAACAGCCATCTACAGTAATCACCGTGCGTTATTGTTATTTCCCGATCCGAAAGTTGTCAACAGATATTATTCTGCCGTGCAGGATATTTCCAATATGGGGTATGGGGTTACCGGTCTGTTCCTGAACGCATCAAAGGACATCGTCCCGAATAAATGGATGGTGAAAATTGGTTCCGCTCTTGCTATTTCCAACACAACCCCCCGGCAAGGTGGGAACCTTGTGGGTTCAGAATTCAATGTCGAGGCACAATATACTTATAAAGTATTTCTCACATTCGGTTTCAGTGCGGGGTATATGACGATGGGGGATTTTTACGATAGTCCCGATGTAACATACAATCACGTCCGTCCATCGCACGATCCGTGGGTGGCATTTATTAACATGATGTGGTTAATGTTCTAAGAAAGGAGCGAACAATGAAAAACCCAATAATATTTTTAATCACTCTTTTCTTAATCGGATGTTCAGGAGGTTTTGTGTACAAAGATGCCCCTGCTCTCGAATTTTCTGATCTCGAATATGGATTTCCGTCAAAATTTGTCACCGTCAATGGAATAAAGATTAGTTACATTGATGAAGGAAGCGGAAACAACACTCTTGTTCTCGTTCACGGCCTTGCTAGCAACGGCGGTTTCTGGAGGTCCAATATTGGAGAACTCTCCAAACACTACCGTGTGATTGCGGTCGATCTTCCCGGATACGGAAAATCCGATAAAGGTGTCTATCCATATACTATGACATTTTATGCAGATATCGTCAGCGGTATGCTCCAGAAACTGAACGTTGCGAAAGTTGTCTATGTGGGTCATTCTATGGGAGGACAAATTGGGATCCATTTTTCATTCCGCCATAAAGATCAACTGGAAAGACTTATTCTGGCCGCTCCGGCTGGACTTGAACCATTCTCACGTGGTGACGGCGACTGGCTGAAGAGCGTGATGACAATCGATTTTGTGAAGAAGACTCCCGAAGACCGGGTTCGCGCGAATCTTGCGATGAACTTCTATAATTATGATAACAAATTCGAATGGATGGTGGAAGAACGTGCGCGGATGGCGAAGGCAAAGGATTTTGAGGATTTCTGCTATGCGGTGATCCGTTCCGTCAGTGGAATGATCGATGAACCGACCACGAAACGATTGAAGGATATTTCCGTGCCGACACATCTGATCTTCGGAGAAAATGACGGATTGATACCGAATCCGATTCTGCACGGCGGTTCGGCAGCGGAAGTGGCGAAGATCGGTACGGATGCGATACCAAATGTGACGCTGACGTTCATTCCCGGAGCGGGTCATATGCTGCAGCTGGAAAAACCAGAGGAGTTTAATATGAGAATTATTGAATTAGTGAAATAGAAAAATTTAGAAGAGAAGAAGAAGCCGATGATCAATATCGGCTTTTTCTTTTTCCGGGTATTCGCGGCCATCTGGTCAATTTTTAGTATTGAATGATCACAGCGAACGACCAACCAAAAAAATAAAGAGGTAATTATCTACACGCGTAATTCAAAAAAAATGTCTATCTGTCCGAAATGCGGAAGTGAATTTATTTGCGGAATAACTGCCGGTGACGAATCATGCTGGTGCTTTTCATTACCTAAAGTGACACCAATTTCAGGACAGGGAGTGTGTTTTTGTCCTGCCTGCCTGAAAGAACTGCAAAAAAACGAAACAACGAAAAACACGCAAGAAAAATAACGTTTTCTTCGTTGCATCGTACTCCATTTATTCCTAATATCTATCCATTATAGACATGTATTGAACTTGAAATGATAAAAAAAGCACTTATTGTTGACGACTCAGCGTATAACCGTACGCTATTGAATGCCATTCTCCGTAAAAAGGGACTCGCTGTTGAATTGGCAGAGAATGGTGAAGACGGCGTACAAAAATTCACGACGTTTCAGCCAGACATAGTATTTTTAGATTATATCATGCCAAAAAAATCCGGTGTGGAAGCACTGGCTGAGATGAAAAAGATGAATCCGAATTTTATTGGTATAATGCTGACCTCAATATCGGCCACGGAAGATGTGCAGGAGGCGAAAGCAGCCGGCGCCAGTGCATATATTCTCAAGCCATATGAGGCTGAAAAAATTTACGAAGTATTGAGAAAATATAATCTTACATCAGAATGACGGTTCCAAACTACGCATGCCCGACATGCAATAAGAAATATTTCGATCCACCGTTCGAGTGTACCGATTGCGGAACGGAAATGGGATGGAAATGCTCATCGTGCAATCACGGGAATCCGCTCGTGTATCGGCGTTGCGGTAAATGCGGCGTTCCGATCCCAACGGTGATAGCGGCAATGATCAACGAAGGAAAACAGCTGCGCACCATGAACATCCCTCAATACAACGAGAACGACATCACCGAGCTGCTCGAAGAAGGTGAACGACTTGTTGCAAAAAAATCAGTACAGACTCTTACACAGGCCGATCTCGATAAACTTTTTGAATAAGTATGTTTGCACGCGAAGATATCATATTCCGGGATTATTGTCTTGCCAATAAAGTATTGACGGAAGAGCGCTGGAAACAGTTCTCCGACACTGCCAATAATTACGGCATCAATGACGGAATCGCCCGTACGCTGATCCAGTTCAATTTCTTCTCATCCGAAGAATTGGTGCAGCATCTCGGGAAAGCATTTAATCTTCCTGTCATGAAGCTCTATGCCGAAACGAATTCGGCACCGAAGGAGATCATGTCGATCACCTTCATACGCAAGCATCGCATCATCCCCATGTTCCTGTTCGGGAATGAACTGACTGTTGCCATCACCGATCCGCCTTACAAGGAGGTCATCGATGAGCTTGCAAAACTGACCCAAAAGAAAATCATTCCCGTTGTTGCCTCCGTGAATGATTTTGATGAAACGCTCAAAATTCAGCAAGGCGGATTCGACGAGTTGAAACGGATTGCGAGCGCTATCGATATTGAGAAATTCGATGTTGTCCGTACCGGTGGAAAAGAAGTAGAGCGTTTGGAAAAGATCGGAGAATTTCCGCCGCTTATTGAACTTGTGGACGAAATATTTCTGCGGGCGGTGAAGATCGGTGCCAGTGATATTCATTTGGAACCGTTCGAGGAGGAATTGCGTCTGCGTTTCCGGCTGGACGGTGTGCTGCAGCGCGTTGCATCCTTTCCGAAACGAATAGCAGAAGGTGTTGCTGCCGTCATCAAGAACAAAGCCGCGATGGATATTTTCGAGAAAAAAAAACCGCAGGATGGCCGCATCTCTCTGACGCTTGAAACCCGTTCATTCGATCTGCGTGTCAATTCTCTTCCCACCGTAGGGGGCGAGAAGATCGTTCTCCGCATTCTCAACAAAAGTTCCATCAACAAAAAAATCACTGAACTGGGAATGGCAAATCATAACCAGGCAATGCTGGAGCATCTGCTGAACCAGCCGAACGGTCTGTTCCTTGTGACCGGCCCAACCGGCAGCGGAAAAAGCACAACACTCTATGCCGCGATCAACCATATCAAATCAGTTGAAAAGAATATTGTTACCGTTGAAAATCCGGTAGAATATCAGGTCGATACGATCAATCAGGTGAATGTGGATCCGGACCGCGACTTAACCTTTGCGACCGCTCTGCGAGCCATTCTGCGTCAGGATCCGGATGTAGCGCTTGTCGGTGAAATACGTGATTCAGAGACAGGTATCATAGCAACTGAGGCCGCACTCACCGGGCATCTTGTTTTAAGCACGTTGCATACGAATGATGCGGTTGGTGCTATACCGCGTTTGATCAATATGGGAGTTCCATCGTATTGGCTGGCACCCGCATTGATCGGCGTATTAGGGCAGCGGTTGGTGAGAAAAGTATGCGATTTTTGCAAAGACGAATATGAACCGTCCGAGGAAGTTCTTTACAAGGCAAGTTTAAGCGGATTATATGGCAGGGTGCCGTTCTTTAGAGGCGTGGGGTGCAAAAAATGCAACTACCAGGGATACAGCGGACGAATAGCCATCCATGAAGTATTTTTCGTGAATGAAGAGATTCAAACCTTGATCTATCAGAATGAAACGACAACAAAGATACGTGAAGCGGCGTTGAAGAATGGTTTCCGAGATCTGCGGTTTGACGGCATGAAAAAAGTTGTTGCCGGACTCACAACGTTAGAAGAGATCCAGCGTGTAACGCGTTCCACACTATAATAACTGTGAATTATGAAGATTGAAGATATTTCCGTACTCGTTGTCGATGATTCCGACCATATCCGCACATTGTTTGCGATGACTTTGAAAAAAATGGGAATCAAAGAGATCCATTATGCTGCCGACGGTGCGGAAGGATTGTTACGGTATACCCAGGATAAACCGACGATCACTTTCCTTGATAACATGCTTCCTAAGATGTCCGGAATGGATGTGCTGCGCGAAATCCGGAATGTTAAGCCGGATGCTATCGTTGTCATCGTTTCTGCCGTTTCCAATATTGAAACCGTTCAGGAAGCGAAGAGTAAAGGAGCAAGCTACTATCTGGTAAAACCATATTTACCGGTCAGGATCGTTGAAGTGATGAAAAAATTATTGAAGATAGAAGGAGTTGCGTAATGATCTGTTCCTCATGCAGCAATGATAATCCTCGCACATCGCTGGAATGTCTTAATTGCGGGAACAAATTGAATGTGATTCGATGCCGATGCGGTTTTTTTAATTCTTTAATGGATTCATACTGCGGATCGTGCGGGAAACAATTGATCAAATCTTCCGGGATTTCGCGGATACAGCGGCTAGAATCAAACATCAATACCGTTCCAAGTTTTTCAGAGCAAGAGTTGATGAGAATCATTGAAATCCAGCAGATCCATTCACAATCGGAACACTCGACCAATTCTGCGACACAAACTGATATAGATAAATTATTCGAATAATGAGATGATCAGGGACGAAGACGTACGAATCATAAAAGTCCTTTTATCCAAAGGATATGTCGACAAGACCAAGTTCGATAAATTTCATCGAATGATGGGCGAAGTTGATCAGAAGAACTGTACAGAGGTGCTGATCGACGGAATTGGTGTGAACGAAGAGGTTGTGGCCATGACCATATCGGAGGAGTTCAAGATCCCTTATGTCAATTTGACTCCTGCAATAATTGCCGTCAATAATCCGTTGTTGAGAGACGAATTCGTAGAAAAATACCATGCGCTGCCGATCATCCGCAGCGGTGTTGAACTGACGGTTGCATTTACAGATCCGCCGTATAAAGATGTTATCGATCTGATGCGGCGGGATGCCCAAGTGTTCATCATTCCGGTAGCGGTGAAGCGGTCCGCTTTCGATGGAATTGTGATGAAAGAACCCGTGGAAGAGATGGATGAATTTCAGCAGATCCCGTCAAAGTTTCAGCTTGAAACGCTGGATATGCGCAAACGCGGCAAAGAAAAAGTGTACGAACTGTATAAATCCGGAAGGCTGCCAAACGCCGATGTCTTGATCGATGAGATCATTATTAGAGCGATAAAAGAAGGCGCAACGGATATTTACTTTGAACCGATGGAGCAGGAGTTCCGCGTACGGTACAACATCGACAGTGTTTTGGAATACGCCGTTTCGCTTCCTAAAGAAATGACGGAATCGCTGTGTAACGTCATGCGTTCACGCGGAAGCCTGAACATGTTCGATAAAAAGAAGGCGCAGGATGGACGGTATGCTTCCACGTACGGAAAATTTTCTTTTGATATGCGTGTGAGCACACTGCCGACCGTTGAAGGGGAGCGTTTTTCTGTACGCATCTTAAAAAAATCTAATCGCGTTGTCGATATCAATGATCTTGGCTTCTCTTCGGAAAATCTGGTTCTCGTACGATATCTTCTTCACAGGCCCCGCGGCTTGCTGATGATTGCCGGGCCTTCCGTAGGAGGGAAAACTACCACGGTCTATGGCTGCATGAACGAATTACGTGATTCTCAAAAAAATATTATCACGGTTGAAAATCCGATAGAATATCGTTTGGAATTTGCCAGTCAGGTGCAAGTGGACGCGGAACAAAAGCTTGACTATGCATCATCGATGCGGGCAGTATTACGCCAACATCCGGATCTGATCTTTCTCGGCGAGATCCGTGATGCCGAAGCGGGGGCCGCAGCGGCGGAAGCGGCTCTGACCGGAACGATGGTTGTCAGCACGATTCTTTCCAACGATGCACTTTCGTGCATTCCGCGCATGACGAATTTTGGAATACCGCCTTCATGGCTTGCTCCAACATTGAACGGGATCATTTACCAGCAGCTTGTACGCAAGATCTGTAAACACTGCAGAGAAAGTTATAAACCGACCAAACATATGCTGACGGCATCCGGTTTGAGTCAACTTGAAGATTCCATCATTCTCTATCGCGGTGCCGGGTGCGACATGTGCGGCGGGGACGGGCATTTGGGAAGAACGGCGATCCATGAGGTATTGATTGTTGACGAAGACTTGAAGGACATGATCTTCAATGAAGCATCGCCGGTGAAAGTAAAAGAGACGGCGATGAAAAAAGGATTTGAGTCGATACGATTTGATGCGGCAAAGAAACTTGTATCGGGGATCATTTCATTGGAAGAATATTTACGCGTACTAGGATAACAACAACATGTCATCGGAGTTCCACTCCATCGATGTCTCCTTATCAATTTATATGGAAAGAGTACATCGAAAATGAAAAAAGCACTTATTGTAGATGACGCAGAGGCAAACCGAATCGTTATCGGAGCCATTATCTCAAAGTTTGGTGTCGCTGTTGATTATGCCGAAGACGGCGATGAAGCTGTCCAGAAGTTTGCTGCAACAATACCGGATATCGTCTTCATTGACCAGATTATGCCCCGGAAAAACGGTTCTGATGCCATCAAACAGATGAAGTTGATTGTGCCGGACTTTATCGCCATCCTGATGTCTGCGCTCACAAATGCGGAAGATATCAAAGTGATCGTTGAAACATGCGGTGCCAATGAATTTCTGCCAAAGCCGATTTCTTATACGGTTATCGGCGAAGTATTAAAGAAATACAACATCATCGAGTGAAATGCCGGATTATTTTTGCCGACAACTTTGCAGATCGTTTCGTTTGCGATTTATTTTATAATGTGCTCGCCAATCATAACATCAGTTTAGAATCCTGCCGATAAATGCAGGACACCCTTCGCAGCAAATTTTCAGGAGAAGAAATGAAACACCGATGCGCATGGGCTGGGACCGACCCTTTGTACAATTTGTACCATGATACCGAATGGGGTGTTCCGGTGCATGATGATAGAAAACTATTCGAGATGCTGACTCTTGAAGGAGCACAGGCCGGACTTAGCTGGATCACGATACTTCGGAAGCGTGAAGCGTACAGAAAGGCATTCGACAATTTTATTCCCCAAAAAATCGTCCGATACAATAGCTCTAAAGTAAAGCAGCTGCTTGCCAACGAAGGCATAGTACGGAACCGTTTGAAAATATCATCGGTCATTTCCAATGCTGAATCATTCCTGAAAATTCAAAAAGAATTCGGAAGTTTTGATGCATATATCTGGCGTTTTGTTGATGGAAAACCTCTTATCAATAAGAGGAAAACGATGAGCGATATTCCCCCGTTTACTCCCGAGTCGGACGCCATGAGCAAGGATCTGAAAAAACGCGGATTCCGGTTTGTGGGTTCTACGATCTGTTATGCGTTCATGCAGGCGTGCGGTATGGTGAACGATCATGAGGTGAAATGCTTTCGCTATAAGGCAAAACCAATTGCTGCGAAGACGCAAAGAGACAAAAAGTAATCAATCGCAATATCCGAGAATTGCATGGAAAATAGAGCGGCACATTCTATTCCCGTTTCTTGAAACTCTCCCAAAATTTGCGCATTTTCAAGTAGGGACGACACATGCGTCCCTATTTTTCTTATGCGCAAAGCCAATATCAAACGAAAGACCAAAGAGACAAATATTTCCGTATCGGTTGAACTGAACGGAAGCGGGAAAGCCTCCGTTTCCACCGGAATTGGATTTCTTGATCATATGCTCGACCTTTTTGCAAAACATGGATCGTTCGACATCATTGTTTCCTGCAAAGGCGATCTTCATGTAGACGATCATCATACAACGGAAGATGTTGGTATTGCCCTAGCCCAAGCGTTTACCAAAGCGCTGGGAGAAAAAAAAGGAATAACCCGCTATGGTACGGCGTACGTTCCAATGGACGAATCGCTTGCACGGTGTGTCGTTGATCTTAGCGGACGTTCGGCTCTTGTTTTCAATGCTGAATTCAACCGAAAAAAAGTCGGCGATCTATCAACGGAAATGATCGAACATTTTTTCCATTCGTTTGCAGAAAATGTGAAAGCGAACATCCATATTGAAGTGCTGCATGGAAGGAATACACACCATAAAATTGAAGCGATCTTTAAATCGTTCGCTCGCGCGATGCGTCAGGCATGCGAACTCGATCCGAGAGTGAAAGGTGTCCTTTCCACAAAGGGGAAATTGTGATCGGGATCGTTGATTATCATTTGAACAATCTCCGCTCCGTTCAAAAAGCGTTTGAAAAGGCAGGGATGCAATCGTTCATTTCGGATAATGTTCATGAACTCCAAAAAGCAGAAAAGTTAGTTCTTCCCGGTGTTGGAGCGTTCGGCCAGGCAATGGAAAATATACGGAAACTCGGTTTGGAAAAGTTTCTGAAGGAACACGCTCAGGCCGGACAACCACTGCTAGGCATTTGTCTTGGAATGCAGCTGCTGTTCACAAAAAGTTACGAACTGGGGGAAAATGACGGTTTGGGTCTCGTTAAAGGGGAAGTGAAACTATTTCCTGCAACCGTTAAAGTGCCGCATATGGGCTGGAATCAGATCGAGATCGTGCAGCAATCGCCGATCCTGAAGAATGTGGAAGAGAAAAGTTTCGTCTATTTTGTCCATTCATATTTTGTCGAGCCGAAAGAAAATGTTACACTGACCAGGACGGAGTACGGATTTCAGTTTTCGTCCATCATTCAGCAAAAGAATATTTACGGTATACAATTCCATCCGGAGAAAAGCCAGACAACCGGACTGCAACTCTTGAAAAATTTTTCAGAATTATAATGTTACTTATCTTACCCGCTATCGATATCAAAGACGGACGCTGCGTGCGGCTTGTGCAAGGCGCAAAAGGAACGGAAAAGATCTATTCGGACGATCCGGTACAGATGGCGATCCTATGGCGCGGAGAAAATTCCAAGACACTGCATGTCGTGGATCTCGACGGCGCTTTTGAAGGGAAGATGAAGAACCTCGATGTTCTGCAGCGGATGATGAAAGCGGTCGATATTCCGATCCAGATCGGCGGTGGGATCCGTACCTATGAGCAGGTGAAACAGTTGTTCGACATCGGAGTCTACCGTGTTGTCATCGGAACGTCCGCGATCGACGATCCGGAACTTGTTTCGCGCTGTGTGAAGGATTTCGGTGCGAGAAAAATCGTTGTCGGAATCGATGCCAAGAACGGGGTCGTGATGACAAAAGGGTGGCTGGAGAACACTGGCATCGAGGCTGTTTCGCTAGCGCTTAACATGAAATCACTTGGAGTTACCAGGATCGTCTATACCGATATTACAAGAGATGGGATGCTTTCAGGACCGAATTTCGAAGCGATCCGGCATATCGCGCAGCAAACCGGATTGAAAGTTACCGCATCCGGAGGCGTATCGGACTACAATGATCTGATCAAATTGCAGGAACTGGAAATGTTTGGTGTTGATTCAGTGATCATCGGGAAAGCTTTGTACGAGAACCGCTTTTCCTGCCAGGCGTTGTGGCGCGAGAACGAAAAAATTTTGGATGATCTGGGGCCGACGAGAAGGATCTGACTTCAGTTCCATCGTCCAATAGATCCAATGAACAAAAGGGAAACGGGACAATACTCTGTGCTGGCAAATAGAATCATTCCGTGTTTAGATGTTGATAAAGGCCGCGTCGTCA
>CAJBTU010000103.1 GCA_903958625.1 uncultured Ignavibacteriota bacterium
ATATGAAATATACTTCAGCCAGGCCGGCACGGCATCGAGAGGATAGAACATACTGCTGACAAACATCAGCACGAAATAGGCTACATTGATCACGGTGTTGAACGCATCGTTGCGGCGTATTCGGAATGCTACGATGGAGAGCGCAAAGAACCATCCGGCAATTCCGATCATCACCGCAAAGACTGTAACAGGAAGCAAAAGAATGTTCACGCGGATATTCAGAATGAATATTGCGGCGGTCAATGTGAGAGCGGTCTGTGCCAGTGCCATAATGCATTGAAAGATCATTTTCCCGAAGAGCAGCTCTCCACGGGTCATTGGGTAAGTCAGGAATTCGTAGAAGATGCCATTGTCGCGGTCAACAAAGAATCCATACGCCTGGTTGATCGCGCTGCCGAAGCAGGACATGGAGAGCACACCGGCAAGGAAAAAATCATTGTAGGGAACCGATGCGCCGAACGCGGTAACACCGAAGCCGACCGCTTTATTAAACCCGACGCCGAACATCAACAGGTATAAGAGCGGAACCGCCATGTCGAAGAACAGCCAGGTAAAACTGGTCAAACGGATCAGCGCGTCACGGTAGACAACGGCATAGACATTCCTCATTGCACCGGCCTCGCTTTCTTACCGTCGATCAGTTCAACAAATACATCCTCGAGCGATGCGGTCGAGATCTCGAAATGCTTCAATGCGCCGGACGATTGAGCCAGAGAGAGAATATTCAGCGCCGTATGGTGTTCGCGTACCGTTACGCTTACCTCATTGTTCACGATCTTCAGTTTGACGGGAGCGAATTTCAGCAGCAACTCTTCCACTTCCTTTCCCAATTCGCTGAACTTCAACGAAAGATAGAACATCTGCAGTCCCATTTTTTTCACTTCATCCGTTGTTCCGCTCGCAACAATCTTTCCGTGATTGATGATCGCAATGGAATCGCATAGCTCTTCCGCTTCCTCTAGCATATGCGTTGTAAGAACAATTGTTCGCCCGCGCCGAGCTTCTTCCCGTATGGCGTCCATCGTGGATCTTTTATTGAACGTATCCATGCCGGTGGTTGCTTCGTCCAGAAAGACGATCGGCGTGTCGACCAGGAACATTTTTGCTACCTGAACGCGCCGTTTCAATCCTCCGCTTAGATCGATCGGTTTTTGATTGATGACATCATGCAGGCTGAACAAGTCAAGAATATGACCCATCTTTCGTTCGATCTCCGCCGCCGTCATACCGTGAAATCTGCCGAAGGTCAAGAAATTATGCCTGACGGTGAGGTAGACCTCTACGGCATTTTCCTGCAGGACAACGCAAAGGCTTTTTCGAACATCCAGAGATTGTTTAACAACATCAAATCCGTTGACGAGAACGGTTCCCGAAGTTGGCGCAACAAGGGTCGAAAGAATTTTTATTGTTGTCGATTTCCCGGCGCCGTTCGGACCGAGTAAGCCGAAAATTTTTCCACTCTCAACTGCAAAAGAGATATCGTTGACGGCACGCAGCGGCTTTTCTTTGTTCCGTGAATATTCTTTGATGAGATTCGTTACTGAAATGGATTGATGCATAGGTATTCAAATTTTCAATCAGGATAATACAAGATCGGTGAACTGTTTGATGATGTGAGCGGTTGCACCCCAGACAGGTTCTTTCCAGACATCGTACACAAACACCTGACGATTGATCCCCTTCAATTCGCGGATTTCCTGCCGGCGCAAGGCCGGGTCGAAGAATCGTTCCAGCGGAATCAGCAAAACTTCCGCAACCTCATCTGTGCTTGTTCGCAGTTCAGAAAGCGACTCAATATAACCGACAATCGGCGTAACAACAAATCCGCTTGGGATGTGAATGTCATCAAGTACCCCGAGAACCTCGATCATTGTTTCGGGAATACCGACCTCTTCTTCAATCTCCCGAAGCGCCGTTGCCGTATCGGATGCATCGCTCTCGTCGGTCATTCCGCCGGGGAAAGAGATCTGTCCTTTATGGTGCTCAACTGTCTCAGTACGTTTTGTCAGCAACAGGTGCAATCGTTCCTCTATATTGACCAGCGTAACCAAGACACACGCTTTTCGATTCTCTTCCCGCGACAGCGTTATCCGTTTATGCTGCGATAGTTTCTTTTCAATATGATGTTTTGTGAGATCGAACATAAAATTGTAAATTTCTCTTCCGGTAAAAAAACGCATGTAAGCATCCGGAAACAATAAGCAAATTATTTTCCCCACTGACAAGTCTTAAGGGAAATGATGTCCGTACAAAAAGACCAACGAAATGAATTCGCGAATATTTCCCGGGGAAGACCAAACAGGGGGTTGGCTTTGTGAACACACCGGCATAATGTAATATCGGAACTGCCGGCAATCAGTTACTTAAAAATGGTATTGAAAACCACGGTTATTTTTGACAGAAACGGATTCATGCCTAAAATAACAGGATTGATTGGTATCAAAACTCAGTTTATATTCTTAAACCATCACTAATGGTAAATTGTCAAAGAAACTGAATTCATTAAACACATTCAACGGAGAAAAAAATGAAGTCTCGGAAACTGTTCGCAATGATAGTTCTGGCAGCAATTTTTACATTTGCAGCCGTTGCCCAGCCCCGAATGGGTGAAAGAGGAGAAAACAGAGGGGAAGCACAAGTAAAACGGATTAAAGAAAAAGTCGGGTTGACGGATGAACAGACGGCAAAAATAAAAGAAATTTTACAAAAATCGCGCGAGGAAGCACGCGCTGAATTCGAGAACAGCGACGGTGACCGTGAATCGATGCGTGAGAGTATGAAAAAAAGAACAGAAAAAACGGATGCAGAGATCGTGAAAATTTTGACGAAAGTTCAAAAACCTAAGTATGAAGAATATAAAAAAGAACGCCAGAAAGAAATGCAGGAACGGATGCGGGAACGGCAATAATTTCATTGATCAACATTTCAAGGGAGCAACTATGAAATATCTTTTTTCTGCAATGATCATCAGCGGATTATTCATTGCGGGCTGCGACAAGAGTACGGATCCGGTAACGGATAACAGTATCCTGTACGAGGATGCAGCAGAAGCGATCTCTGCAGCGGTCGGCGATGAAAGCGGCGGCGTTACGGAGAACTTTGCTGATGTTATGATCGCCGGAGGGAGCGGATCATTTGTATCGGCGATGCCGGTGACGGACGGCGCCGATCTCGTGACGGCGGGAATCCCTCTCTATGATTCGCTGACAGGATTTTGGTCTGTATCCGTGAACCGTTCATTTGAAACCATTCTGGCTCAACGCTCGATTACAAGAGAATACCGGTATCAATTCCAAAAGAACGGAACCATGCAGAAGAACTTTGTAACGGGGACCGATACTGCAACAACGCTCAAGTTCAAGATCGTCAGCGGCACGGGTTATTTCCGCGGTCCGAGGGTGATGCATAAGTTAATACGGATGAGCGGTGCATGGACTTCGAACAATATCAACAAGGATACGGTGACCATCACGCTGGACAGCACATACGTCCGCTCCGGTGTTGACACCATAACAACACGCAGCATGGTTCGCACACACACCGGAACGATGACGCTTACGGATGTTAATGTTAAAGCACCGCGATTCCGACCGCTGTTATACACTACATGGCGCGGCAATTTTCATCGTGCCATCAGCGGAACGATCAGCGGTAACTATACCGCATTGATCACATTTCAACGCGGCGATGCATACAAGGAACGTTCGATCAACCGTGATTTTACTATTACTGTTGGCGAAGGAGCGGGTTCGCTGACGATCAACGGCGGCGGAAAATTTATTGTCGGCATACTTGACGGACAACGGAAATAATCGTGCTGTAAAAAATGTACGACAAAAGGCAAGCATTTATGCTTGCCTTTTTTTATGTTCCATCATGAAAAAAATCCTCCTTTTTTTGTTGCTGACCATTGCGGCAGAGTCGCAAATACTGCAATTACCGGCGCGGAATGCCGCAGCTCCGGCCGGGAGCCGGCTCTGCACAGCACTTGTGTCTCTTTCCAGAAGCACGAGAGAGGATACGTTGTTCAAACAGATTACGGGTGGAAATATTCCGGATTTTCTTCGCCGCATGGTTCCTGTTGCAACAACGAAAACGTTCAACGGAACAATCTACACACTTCAGTATTTCGTTACGCCGGAGTATCTTGCCGTCGGCAATGACAGCGATTATGTTCTTATGCCCATGACACCGCTCCTTGCGCAGAGGATCGCAAATGAAATGAATTGCATTCTGCCGACGGCATTCATGGTTGACCAGATCTACGCCGCGGCAAATGTTAAACTCCGTCCGCAGCCGATCCCACCGGATGCGGACATGGACAAAGTACCGCGCTTTATTCAGCATAACGATTCCGTTAAGGCGCTGCGTATACCACTGCTTGCTGAATTTCCCCTGGGGTCACTTGTCGGCGGCACAAAAAAAGATGTTGTGATCGATATGAAAATCCATTCCCGGCTCAAAGCCGCCGTTCCAAAACCTGTCGTTATCTATGGTTGGCATCAATTGAACGGCGTTCCAATCCAGCTTGCGTACAACGGTCACGGCGAAACATATGCAGACTACAGCCACGGGATACGATTGGTTCAGAGAACCGGGAAGATCAATGGAGCCGATATTTCGCTGACAGACATCATGCAGGATCCGGTATATCATTCGCTTATTAGTGATACGGTGCTGGCGAAGCCATTCTATGATTATACAGTTGAAAATAAGTGATCATGATACTGTTTTGCAGAAAGTCTTCGGCACACCGGTAAAGCAATAATATTGACGATTGTTGCAATAATATCCTTTCCTGTTCCCGCATCATATTTTTCATTGTATATTGTTCCTAAAATAATTGGAGAAAAAATGAGATTGGCACTGTTCGTTATTTTAAGTCTTATATCCCCGGCATTCGCACAAGAAAATGAACGATTGAAATATCTCCAATATGATACCGACGTTATTACGCCGTCAGAATACAGAATGCGCAGGGATTCCGTGATGAAAATGATCGGCCCCGATGCGGCAGCAGTATTCTATTCGGCACCGGAACGGATGCGAAACGGTGATGTTGACTATCAGTATCGTCAGGCGGATAATTTCTTTTATCTGACGGGCTTCACGGAACCAAATTCAATGTTGATACTTTCACCCAAAGGAATCCGCACTAAGACCAACGATTCTACCACCGTGACCGCCAATGAAATATTATTTGTTCAGGCCCCGAACCAGATGGCGGAAGCGTGGACGGGACGACGCTACGGAACAGACGGCGCCATAACGATCCTCGGATTCCAAACAGCGCAGCCGAACGATAAATTCAAGAATGGTTTTCAGCAGACGTTGTTTTCGGGAATAAAATATCTCTACGCTCAACCGGTCACCTCCGATGTAACGGGACAGATGCGTGAACTGCTTTCGCCGATGGTATCGTATGCTGACAATGTCAAACGGAACAATTCTAAGATCGAACTCCGCGATCCTAATGCGATGATTCATACCATGCGCATCATTAAATCGAAACAGGAGATTGAAATGGTAAGGAAAGCAACCGAGATCAGCACAATCGCCCATCAGCAGGCAATGGCTTCCGTGGAACCGGGCATGTATGAATACGAATTGCAGGCGTTGTACGAATATGCGTTTCAGCGGCAGGGAGCGGAATTTTACGGGTATCCCTGCATCAACGGTGCGGCGGAAAATTCCGTGATCTTGCATTACAATACAAATAGAAAAAAGATCGGCAACGGCGATATTGTGCTCTCTGATTGTGCGGCAGAATACCGCGGATACTCAAGCGACGTAACGCGGTCGTATCCTGCCAACGGGAAATTCACCAAAGAGCAGAAAGACATTTACCAGATCGTGCTGAACGCCCAGAAGGCGGCCATTGCAAAGATCAGACCGGGCGTATTATGGAGCGAAGTCTCCGCGGCTGCTGATTCCGTGATTGCCGGTGGATTGTTCTCTCTCGGCATCATCAAACAAAAAGAGGGAATGGGATTCAAAAAATATTTCAACCATGGACTCGGTCATCCGGTCGGGCTGAATGTGCACGATGTCGGACAAGCGACGCTGGTAGCAGGAATGTTATATACGGTGGAGCCCGGAATATACATTCCGGAAAAAAGCGACGGGATCGATCCGAAATATTTTAACATCGGCATTCGCATCGAAGATGTGATTCTGGTGACGGAAACCGGGAGCGAAAACCTTTCTGCCGGAGCGCCGAGAGAAATAACTGAGATTGAAACACTGATGAAAAAAAAGGGGATCGGTAACCAGCCGTTGAAATGATCGATCCGGCGGAGCCCGCAGGACATTTATTGTGAGACACGGTTGGGAAAATAATAATCCCCGTTATCCGGCGTCTTGCATGACGGTTCGGACTTCGGGGATCACGATGTTCTACTGAGCAATTCTCTTACAAAGCCTCGATCTCTTCTGATGTCAGGTCGAAGATATCCGTTTCGACCTGAATATGTTCCAACGCCTGAGCAATATCCGCAATGAGGTCTTCATAATGTTCTACGCCGATGGAAAGGCGTATCATTTTATCCGTGATGTGAAGTTCTATCTTTTCCGCTTCATCAATATCAACATGCGTCATTGTCGCCGGATGTTCGGCGAGACTCTCCGTGCTTCCTAAGCTGACCGCCAGCTTGATCAGTTTCAGATTGTTCAGGAACATGAACGCTTCCTTTTCTCCTCCGATGACATCGAACGACAACATTGCGCCGGGGGAGAGACATTGTTTTTTGTAGACATTGAACTGAACCGGATCTTTTTCACTCAAAAATCCCAGATAATTCACCCGCTCGATTTTGGGATGATGCGCCAGAAATTCGGCCACGTGTTTTGCATTGCGTGCCTGCGTTTCCATGCGCGGCTTCAGTGTTTCAAGACTTCTCAACAGCAGCCAGCCGGTCCACGGTCCCGCCATATTTCCTAAAAATGTTCTCAGGGTCTTTATTCTTTTAATGATCGCCGACGATCCCAACACCGCACCGGCAATAACGTCGCTGTGTCCGCCGATATATTTTGTGGCGGAATACAGAATGATGTCCGCGCCGTGATCCAATGGATGCTGCCACAGCGGACCGAAATACGTATTATCGACCGCAAGGTACACTTCCTTACCCTTGGTGGAAAAATGGTTCGCAATCTCTTTGCAGCACGAGATATCAATCAGATCAAGCGTGGGGTTTGCAGGGGTTTCGATATAGATCATCTTCAGATGGTCGGCGTGTCCGCTTTTATTAATGATCCCGATAATTTCATCGCGCGATTGTCCGGTCTTAAACCGTATGATGTTGATCCCGAATTGTGTCAGAACATGCTGAAGAAAATGCTCTGTGCCGCCGTACAGCGGAGAGCTATAGAGGATTGCATCACCCGGCTTCAGGAATTCCAGCATGACGGTCGAAATTGCAGACATCCCGCTTTCGAACACGGCACAATCTTCCGCTCCGTCCCACAGCGTCAGACGGTTTTCAAGAATTTCAAGATCGGGATTATTAATGCGGCTGTAGATGAGTCCAAGTTTTTCATTCGGCCGTTGTTCGCGTTTTCCGTATGCCACCTCAAAGAACGCTTTTCCTTCTTCGGCAGTCTTAAAGACGAATGTTGATGTTTGAAAAATTGGACATTTAATTGCTCCTTCTGACCATTCCGGATTGTATCCGTAGGACATCATGAGACTTTCGGGATGTAATTTTTTGTCGTTCACGGTCGTTTCCTTTCAATGTTTAAAATGCATAATACGTTGAGGATATCTCAACGGTTGATTGAAAGAAGAGTCTTCAGAAATGAACGCGGGCGAAGGTTGTTATGGGCTGCGGCATCAGAAACCTCACTGAGCTGTGATGAAATGAAATTTATTGAGTACAAAGTACTCGGTAAAGAATTAGCAAGCAAGAACGCAAAATAAAAACAGATAAAAAAGTCCCTCTAAAAATCATCATTTATAGAGAGAATCGTTACTTTAGTCCCCCGGGCAACCGCGGGGAGGAAATCAATCCATAAAAAACGGACCATCGTTTTTCAGCACTGAAATTTTTCCCGGATTTTTTCTCAACGTAAGCCCTTACCAGGTCCTGCCCGAGATTATAATTGATGACATAGCTGCGGTATTTTTCGATGAATTTGATCCGCTGTTCTGCGCGTGCAGAGTCGAAGAGTGCATAAGTCGTCAGCCAATGTACAGCCTGTTCCTTGTTCAATGTTCCATTCAAATAACCGCGGGCCGCTTCGTTGCCGGCATACGCAAGTTTTCCGAACAGTGACTGTACCGTATAGTATTGTTCAACCTGTGCCGGGTCAAGTCCGGCCAGAGGAAAGAGAACATTTCTCTCGAAGGCCATTCGTTCTGCGTTCGGCAAAACTACATCGATGCCATAGTTTGCGCTCCCTTCGGCGATCAATGATTGCGGACTGAAGAGAGGATAGATGCAGAATTCTATCCAGCCGTTCTTCTTTAAGAGTTCCGATTCAAGCAGAACATTGTAAACGTGGTGACCGGGATATCCCTCGTGAGCGGCAAGGTCCACCGCACGGTCGATAAAGATCGGAAGGTCTGTGTTCACCTGGATAACACTATGCGCATTGCCTTTATACCAATTGTATCCGCTCCATGGTTTGTTGTTCACGTATTCAACGACAAAACTCTCGTTGACCGGAAGCGTAATGTATTCTCTCGTGCGCCGCCGGCATTCGTTGATCGCCGCCTGGAAAACAGTCTCCAGCTTTTCTTTCGGGATGACGAACTGATTCCGGAAACGCTGGTACCGTTCATTCACCGTACCCGGACCGGACGGAAGAACCGTGCTGAGGCCGGAAAGGATACTGTTGAAATGTGATTCGGAGAATGTCGGCGGAGAGGCATCGTACAATTT
This sequence comes from uncultured Ignavibacteriota bacterium, assembly GCA_903958625.1. Classification (GTDB taxonomy): domain Bacteria; phylum Bacteroidota; class Ignavibacteria; order UBA10030; family UBA8401; genus UBA8401. The sequence goes on from CAJBTU010000103.1 coordinate 8,883, forward strand.
CCTTGCCTCGTCATCGAACGAATATTTTTTTCCCATCAGCATGCCGATCTTGGCCGAAGCAGCGGAAAGTTGTTTTAAGAGATATGTTTTCCGCAGCGACAGGGCGACATCCTTTTTTGAGATACGAATGCGTTTCAGCCGTGTGATGACCGCATCGGTTCTGTCGTTCAGCGCCGTGAGCTGCTGCTTCATTTTCTTTGAAGCTTCCTGCCACTCCTTTGGTCCGTAATATGCGTCAACATAGTCCGGGTCATGCTGGCCGATGTCGAGAATCAGGCGGACATATTGTTCTGCAATCTCATCCATAGTAGCTATGTGATATTTTTTTTGAGAGAAGGAAATCGCCGTTATCAGGAAAAGACAGAATAGTAATTTCATCATCGCCCTCCAATATTCGTTCGTGAAATTTTTATTTTCTGTGGACCATCGTGGGTGCCGATTGATCGGTCGCCATTAAAATAATATTGTTCACATTCACGTGCGCAGGACGGGTTGCCGCCCACACAATTGATTCGGCAATATCATCCGGTGTAAGAGGCGTTAATCCTTCATACACTTTCTTTGCCCGGTCTTCATCGCCGCGGAAGCGAACGACACTGAATTCTGTTTCCACAAGTCCGGGATCGATAGATGTGACGCGGATCGGGGTACCAAGAAGATCCATTTTTATTCCCTGAGACAGTGCATTAACGGCAAACTTCGTTGCGGCATAAACGTTTCCTTTGGCATATGTCCAATGCCCGGCTACGGAGCCGATATTGATGATATGACCCTCATTCCGTTCGACCATGGAAGGAAGGACCGCACGTGTTATATAGAGAAGCCCCTTCACGTTGGTATCGATCATTTCATCCCAATCCTCGATCTTTGCATCCTGAACATTGTCCAGGCCGCGGGAGAGCCCCGCATTGTTGACAAGGACGGAGATATTCTTCCATTCTGCGGGAAGAGCGTTCAACGATCGTTCCACCTCTTTTTGATTCCTAACGTCAAGCTGGAACGCAAAAGTTCTGACGTTGTATCTTTTGCGCAAATCTTCGGCAAGCGTAAGAACCTTCTCGTTGCGCCGTGCACAGATAAGGATATGTGCACCCAGAGCCGCGAATTGCGTTGCGGTAGCTTTTCCAATTCCGGAGGATGCCCCCGTAATGAAAACGATTTTGTCTTTCGGTGAAGTCATAGTTTAACCTTTTGAAATGGATATAAAGAAACTATTACAATTTATTGCGATATGCCAATCCCAGCGGCGAATATTGGATTGAAAATCCTGCAATAAATTGATTATTGTTGCCCAGCGAAGCAAAAAGTCCCGGTGAAAATCCCCAGAAATTGATCACGCCGGGGTAAAGATTCAACCGCAGTTTTTCATTGATGCGGTTCGATGCGATCAATGAGGCAAGAAGGGAATTCTCGCGGTCATAGAATATTCCCGCCATCCATCCCAGCGTCACCGAAACCGTCGGCACACCATTGGTGACATCCACCGTGCGGAGCTGCTTTTGTGTTGCTCCGACGGCGAAGGTGAAGCTTTCTTTGTTCGGCTGAAGAAACGAAAGTCCGAACAGACCATTGTCACCAAAATGGTAGAACAAACTTGTTGTTGGCGCAAACGGAAGAGTGTATTTCATCACATAATATAATCCGTGATTTTCCAGTGTGTTGAATTCCGGATTCCATGCGGGCTGTCCCGACCAGGCAGTCATATGCAAGGTGGTACTGAAAAATTCCGCAACAGCATCGGAGGTGAACAACAGTGCGCCGCCAAGATCAAAAATATAGATGTCGGCGATAGGATCAACATTCGGGCCGATGTACTGAGCATTTTCAACTGCTTCATTGACGAAATGATATGTCGCAACAGTAAGGCCTGCGAAAAATGCGGGATACGGCACGTTGTGCACACCGTACCATTCATACATCATCCTGGCATCCATTCCTCCGCCGAGAAGATGAAGAGTGTAATTAGGGAACCATTGCGCCTTATCAAGTTTCAGACTTGTCGGGAAGACTTCTTGGCCGATGAATCTATTCCATCCGAACTTGTTGATCTGTGTGAATGGATCGATAAGGTTGTTGTACACGTTGCGTGCGCCGGTGCCGAATTTGATATCGGCGAATTTTCTGGTGTGAGGGGTTGCCTGAAGAATATCGAATCCTGCATTCACGAGCAGCGAACCGGGATTGATGAGCGATTCGGAGCCAAAGTTCTTTCCCTGATAAAAATAATTGCGCTCCTGGGAGTGAGATACCCCGCAGGCGAAGACAATTATTACAAAAAGTTTCCAATACCTCATTCGTATCAATGCCGTTAATAATTGTAACAAGATACGATTGTAATCTATTATTTGGAACTTGGAATTGGAAAAAACTTACGGTTTTCCGGTGAGGTCGATCATGTGCGTTTCGGAATTCTTCAGATATGGTTTGAATTGCGGATCTTCCAGCGAAGAGAGTTTCTTAACGATATCGGAAAGACGGTGTCCGTTCGCCATCATTGTTTCAATATCCTGTCTTAATTCGACTTCGCGCGGGGTGCCGATCTTCTTTTTCATCACCTGCAGCGTGAGCATAATAATTCCCAACGGATTATTGATTTCATGTCCGACGGTGATGGCAAGTTCGGTGACCGCTTTTTGGTGCTGGAGTTTCGATAATTCCTGCTGCAATGCCGTAATACGCAGGCCGACTTTGATGCGGGCGACGAGTTCTTTGTCGTTGAACGGTTTGGTCATGAAGTCATCCGCGCCCTGTTCCATCCCTTCAATCTTATCTTCGGCGGAGTCCCGTGCGGTGAGCAGGATAAAATAGGCATACTTCAGGTCGGTATGGTTCTTGATGTGACGGCAGAATTCAGTGCCATCCATCTTTGGCATCATCCAGTCGGAGATGATCAGGTGCGGACGTTCTTCTTCGGCTATCTGAAGGCCATTTTCGCCATTTTCAGCAAGAAGAATATGATACCCCAAAGCAGTTAGGCGTTTTTGAAGGAACGAACGGATATAATTGTCGTCATCAACGACAAGTATCTTGATAGCCATAATTATAGTTCTTTCCCGGGCAGTACAGGTTGAACAAATATAACTTTTTCCTTATCAAGAGCAACAGTCCCGGGAGGAGCGCCTTTTGGCTTGTGGATATATTTCCGCTCCGTCATTGCTACGGGCACATGTTTTGCATTTTTCATTTTGCTGTAATATGCCGCTATTGAAGCCGCTTGTTCTATCGCTTTTTTCGTTGGCGTCCCCTGAGCGCTTCCGATCTTTAGAACAACATGCGAACCGCTCGAACCCCTGGCATGAAACCACAAGTCGTTCGGCTTGGCAAATCTGAATGTCAGCAGGTCATTATTTGCGCTGTTTTTGCCAGCGTAAACCGTAAACCCGCCTTCAACAGCAAAAATCTTGAATGGTGGAAGTTCTTCCTGTTCTTTTTCCGTCATATACCCAAGTTCTTTAACCATTCCCCCATACGATTGTATGAAAAATTTCAGTGAAAAACCGTCTTTAATATGGTTAGATTTTTCTAATACGGCGTTTATCGCCGCCAACCGTTGTTTCAGCGTTAAAAGCCGCCTCCGCGATTCTTCAATGCCTGTTTTCGACCTTTTTGCTTTCTCGAAATATTTTTCGGCATTCTTTTGCGGTGTCAGCGAAGCATCAAGCGGTATCGTGACAAATTCATTCTTCGAAAAAGGATTCTCTACGCCGGCAGATTTTGTTCCTTTTTCAATGGAATGCAGATGTGTCATGATCAGGTTCGCATACAGTTCATATTGATCGGCGCGGGATGATTCGGCCAATTCTGCTTCAACCGAACAGATGGTGCGTTCTCCTTTTTCCAATTCTTTCGTCAGCCACGACGAGATCTCTTTTTTCTTTTTCAGGAAGCTGGACGTTGAACGTTCAGCGCCGATGAATTTCTGTATGCCGGCGAAAAGATCGTCAAACTGCTCTTGTCTATAGGAAGAAAGGTGTTCCAGCGGAAGCAGGGAAAAACAGACCGGAGATTGTTCTTCATAATAGATGGTTGGAAAGACCTCATCCAAAGATAATATAGTTTGCGCGATCTTTTTTACCGTATCGAATATTGTACTATTGATATCGTTGGCGGTGCTAGGATCGACTGCCGGTATGCGGGAATCCATTGCATGACTTTCCGAACCCGATGAACACCGGAAGAGAACTTCCTCAGCCAATGTCGCTCCCAGCTTTGGAATTCCCTTTTTTAATAATTTCAGTTTTTCTTCATCGCCGGATAATACCGTCAGGAAATGTTCTTTTGAAGGAAGAATGTCGTTCACAGAAATCTCCTGTTCGGCAAGCTGCAGTTCACGCTTTTCCGACAGAAGTTCTTTTTTGTTCAAGAATGCATCGACGATGGTGCCGTTTGCATCACACAATACGACATTCGCTTTGGAGGCGAACATTTCCAGACACATCCACAGATTTTCGGAGAACCGGATCGTGACGATCCTGTCTGTTGCGCTCATGTAAACAGCTTCGATATGCTTATCAATGAGGATCGGGAAAAGATCGATGGTATTGGTTCGCGTACGCACATCGGCTTTTTTTATGGCGATGTAATTCTCCCGCGCAGTGCACGATACGGTTATTGTATGCGGTTCCGGCGCATAGAGCAGGATAGACAAAGTATTCTTTTCCTGCGAATAGACCTCTGCGACAACCGTGCGTGCATAGCGCCGGTTCAACAGTTTTGCTATATGAAGCAGCGTGAAATAATTGGAAAGCATGGAAGAAGATACGAAAAGGGGGCGGGAATTGCTTTGAATGTTAACCAACGGAATGCAAAGGAAATTTTTGTTCTAAGAAGATGAGTTCTTTTAGCATACGCGATGATGTTCTCTATCACCCATTGACTCTGTTATGAAATCTTATGAAATTCACCCGCAGATCATTGGATAATGCAGTAATGGTGCAAAGAAACTAAAAAGTATATGAAAAGGAAGCATCTATGAAAAACTCAGTTCATACCATTTTCGGTACAGGGCCGCTCGGTCTTTCAGTGATGAGGGTACTTCTAAACAAAGGATATACGGTCAGGATGGTGAACCGTTCAGGAACAGCAGATGTTCCAAAAGAGGTCGAAGTTCTGAATGCGGATGTACTGAAAGGAAGCAATGTTCCGGAGTCTGTTGAAGGTGCTTCAGTTGTGTACCAGTGTGTCAATCCGCCGTATGATCAATGGCCGGAACAATTTCCAACCATGCAAAAAAATATTCTTGAAGCCGGGGCAAAGGCAGGAGCAAGACTGGTCATTGGAGAAAATGTCTACATGTATGGAGATACCAACGGAAAGCCGTTAACAGAAGATCTTCCGTACAATGCCGAAACAAGAAAAGGTAAAGTCCGCGCTCAGATGGCGCTGGATGCGTTACGGGCACACAGGGAAGGGAACGTGCGCGTGGTAATCGGCCGTGGATCGGATTTTTTTGGTCCCGGCGTGACAGCATCCGCAATGGGAGACCGCCAGATAGGATTTGCGCTTCAAGGAAAGAAAGCATCGCTTGTTGGTAATATCGACCTTCCGCATTCGTTCACCTTCATCAGCGATTTTGGGAAAGCGCTTGTAACATTGGCAGAACATGAAGAAAGTTACGGCGAAGCGTGGCATATTCCCAATGCGGCACCATTGCCCCAGAGAGAGTTCATTATTCAAGTGTTCAAAGAACTAAAAAAAGATCCCGTATATAGCAGTATGGGAAAAACCATGATGCGGATAGGCGGACTCTTTATACCGGCGGCCCGTG
>CAJBTU010000104.1 GCA_903958625.1 uncultured Ignavibacteriota bacterium
AGCACTGGAAGTTCCGATGGAAGACGAACCGGAAGATCAGATGACAGACGAACAGGCTCGCCGGACGATCGGCGTTCAGGAAAACCGAATAGCAGATTCGGAAAACCCGGAAGTTCAACCGGACGAAAACGGACAGATAACTTCGACGGTAGACGCGGCGGATCATTCGGAACATTTGAACGAAAACGCACCACTAGACCAACAGCAGCAGGAAGGGACCGCACCAGGGTCAGAACAACAAACCGGGTGGAGCAAGTGGAAGAACAAAGTGAAAACGTTCTTCCAAAAACTCTTCGCTTAAACAGATTCCTGGCAATGGTTGGTGTAGCATCGCGCCGTGCCGCAGAAGAAATGATCGCCAACGGTGAAGTGGAATTGAACGGCAGCGTGGTGAAGGAACTTGGCACGAAAGTGAATCCGCAGAGCGATGTCGTAAAAGTGAACGGACAGACGTATACGCTTGCGCAGAAATTAGTATATATCCTTCTTCACAAGCCGAAAGATTTCATTACAACAGCAAGCGACGAAAAAGGCCGCCGTACCGTGCTCGATCTCGTCAACTCGCGCGAACGCATCTATCCGGTAGGAAGATTGGACCGGCAGACCACCGGAGTTCTGCTGCTGACGAATGACGGAATGCTCGCCAACAAATTGATGCATCCTTCCAGCGAAGTGATCAAAACGTACAACGTTTCTCTTGATAAGGGTCTCGATCAGGTCCACGCGGAAAAACTTGCCCGCGGAGTTTTTCTTGAGGACGGAAAGACCGCACCGGCCGAACTGGAGATCATCCCCGGAACGAAGAGCCGAGAAATAATCATTCATATTCACGAAGGGAAGAACCGGCAGGTGCGCAGGATGTTTGAATCGTTCGGATATGAAATTGAACGTCTGCACCGGTCGGAATATGCCGGATTAAATGTGCAGGGACTTCAGCGCGGCATGTGGCGGTACTTAACGGAACGCGAAGTGAAGCATTTGAAAAATGTCGTTAGCCCGGAACATAAAATCACTCAAACGGAGCTGTAGAAACAATATGAATTTTGAACGCAGTTCAGGCGTATTATTGCATCCAACATCGCTTCCCGGTCCGTTCGGAATGGGAGATCTTGGAGCAACATCGTATCATTTCATTGAATGGCTCGCCGTTGCCGGGCAGAAATTGTGGCAGATGCTGCCGCTTGGTCCGGTAGGCATGGGCGACTCGCCGTATATGTGCCTTTCGGCATTTGCCGGAGAACCGATGCTGATCGATCTTCAGGAATTGGCGGATCGCGGCTGGCTTGCGCAAAAAGAATTGCAGGATGTTCCGCAGTTCAATCAGAGCAAGGTCCATTACGGCGATGTAAAATCATTTCGAATGGGCAAACTTCGCACAGCGTCCGAACAATTCTTTGCGAAAAATTCTAAAACAGAAATGGATGACTTCCATTCATTCTGTAAGAAACAAAAAGCGTGGCTGGAAGATTATGCTCTGTTCATGTCCCTCATCCGGAAATACAACGGAGCGGAATGGAGCACGTGGGATGCCGATCTGGTAAAGCGTACCCCGGCAGCCATGAAGAAGATCCGTAAAGAGCTCGAAGGAGAGATCAACTTTTGGGAGTTTACTCAATGGTGCTTTTTCCGCCAATGGTTTGCATTGAAACGCTATGCCAACGACCGCAGCGTAAAGATCGTCGGTGATATACCGATCTTCATCGCGTACCAAAGTGCCGACGTATGGGCAAACCAGCACCTCTTCCATCTTGATAAAAATATGAAGCCGATTGTTGTTGCCGGAGTGCCGCCGGATTATTTTTCCGTGACCGGTCAGCGATGGGGGAATCCCCTGTACGATTGGAAAGCAATGCATGAAGAGCATTATTCGTGGTTCATCGAGCGGATCAAAACGACGCTGGAACTTGTCGATATCGTACGAATCGATCACTTCAGGGGATTTGCCGGTTACTGGGAAATCCCGGCCTCTGAAGCAACGGCAGAAAAAGGCCGCTGGGTAAAAGGACCGGGTGCAAAATTATTCGATGCAATCGAAAAGAAACTTGGAAAGATGCCGATCATCGCCGAAGATCTCGGAGAAATCACGCCGGATGTTATTCAGTTGCGCGACCGCTACGGTTTTCCCGGCATGAGAATATTACAGTTTGCTTTTGCCGGCGACACAAAGAACAATTTCCTTCCGCACAATTACATCTCAAACACCGTGGTGTATTCGGGCACGCATGATAATGATACGACGATCGGCTGGTTCAACACGGCCACGGAGCGCGAGCGTGAATTTGTAAAAAAATATGTCGGGACTGACGGACGTGAGATCCACTGGGACTTGATCCGCATTGCTTCGCAATCGGCGGCTGATATGGCCGTGTTCCCGCTCCAGGATGTCTTAGGATTAGGAACGGAAGCGCGGATGAATATGCCCGGCCATGCGCTCGGAAATTGGGCATGGAGATTCACCTGGGATCAGGTGCAGTCGTGGCATGCATTAAAACTCTATGAAATTTCTGCGTTGACCAATAGAACGAACGCGGACAAATTGAACCTGCCTCCGTATCCTGCGGGGAAAGTGCAGCCTTAGATCGATCACTATAACACATGACACATGAAAAAATCATTACTTCCATTCTTACTTCTTCTTGTCCTTCTTGGATGTTCTACGCAGCAATCGACAAAGTTCGATGTCAGCAGTCCGATCGGTAAACTGGGATATGAACTCTCTCAAAAATTCGATGATCCGGAGTTTGAAAATGCACACTGGGGCGTGCTGATCCGTTCGCTGAAAACGGGAGAGACGGTCTATTCCCGTAACGAAAAGAAAATGTTCATGCCGGCATCGAATATGAAATTGTTCACGACATCGTCCGCGATGAAGGCGCTCGGTCCGGATTATCGTTACACAACCCGGCTTGTTACAACCGGTTCGGTGAAAGACAGCGTCTTGAATGGTTCCATCATTGTTGTTGGTAGCGGTGATCCGACAATTTCCGGCAGATACAACGATGGGAATGTGACGGAAACATTTGCACAATGGGCGGACAGTCTGCGGTCGCACGGCATCAAGGCGGTCAACGGCAGCATCATCGGCGATGATAATTGTTTCGATGATGAGTTTTACGGTTCCAATTGGGCCGCTGAATATGAGACGGATTACTATGCCGCACAGATCAGCGGTATTTCCTTCAATGATAACTGCGTCGATTTTCGCGTCGTTCCGTCGGCGAACGCAGCCGATGTTTGTTCGCTGTCATGGACACCGAATACAAAATATGTGAATGTCATCAATCAAACGGTGACGGCACCCGTCACGGATTCTGTCAATGATATCTCTTTCTATCGGGTGCGAGGTACGAATACCATTTATGTGCGCGGCGCAATGTCGGTCGGTAAAAAAGAACTTACCGAATCGGTTGCTATCGACAATCCAACACTGTTTACAGTAACGGTGTTGAAAGAAATTCTGGAATCAAAAGGGATCCGGGTGAACGGGAATCCCGTTGACGCCGATGAACTGAAGGATTCGCTGAAATATGATAATGTCCAGCAGCTTGCATCGTTCACATCCGTTCCGTATTCGGTGATGGTCAGAACAATCAATAAACAAAGTCAGAACTTTTATACCGAACAGGTTTACCGCACGATGGGGAAGGAAAGCGCCGGAAGAGGATCTATGGAGAGCGGACGCACTGTGGTGAAACCGATCCTTGCGGGCTGGGGAGTTGATACTGTCCGTTTG
>CAJBTU010000105.1 GCA_903958625.1 uncultured Ignavibacteriota bacterium
GAAAAAAATCACCATGTCCGTTCCGGCACTTGCAGCGGCTCTTCTGCTGATGGTGATCGGGAGTTATTTCGCAGTCTCAACGGTTGAAGTTGGGCCGAAACCGGAAACGGAATATGTCTACGTGGTAGAAATGCCGGCGTATGTCGTTCAAAGCAGCTATCAATCGATAAAAAATAATTAGGGGGAGTAACTATGAAAACACTTTTCTATACAGTAGCAATTTTTTCTTTGTGGAATTTCGCATATTCTCAAGTTAGCGATAGATTATTCAGTGCGAGCGTGCCGGACATTCCTGCCAGTGAACAGCAAAAACAAGTGGGCTCGATCATCGGAACGGTTATTGATATTATCGACCGGAATCCCATCGACAATGCAACGGTCGAAATTTTAGGCACCGGATTGAAATTCAATACACTGAAAGATGGTCAATTTAAAATATCCAATGTCGCCCAGGGTTTTTACCAGGTGCGTGCATCAGCCGCAGGATATGATCTTCAAACGCAAAACAATTTATATATTGAAGAGGGGAAACCGGCCACCGCTTTTTTCATGTTGAAGAAATCAGGACTAAAGGAAACTGCGGAAACCGAGAATACCATGCCGGTCCCCATCAGCACGAAATCACCCAGTTATCCCGATGAAGCAAGGAAGAACGGCGTTCAGGGTATTTTCTACTTTATGCTTGATATATCGGAGACGGGATCTATCGTTTCCGCAAAATGTGTCGAACGAAATGTGTATGCTGAAGAGGGCAAACTGAAAGATGCGCAAGTAATTCAAAAATACCCCCAGGCGGTGAATCAAATGGAGAAAGAAGCACTTGAATCGCTTTGGCAGTGGAAATTCAAGCCGTCATTGAAGGAGGGGAAACCGATCAGTTCCCGCGTAACGGTTCCTGTAAAGTTTAAATTGGACTCGTCGCCGAAAGAAGAAAAAAAGGAGAAAAAATAGCGACAGGCCGTGGTGAGAGTAGTGTGGAAGTTTATATCACATCCACACTACTGGTAACAACCGCACCGGCCGCTTCGAGTGTTTTGGAAACAGAACAATACTTTGTAACAGAAAGCTCAACCGCGCGTTGGGCTTTTTCTTTTGGCACATCTCCCTTGAATTCGAAATGAAGGTGAACGCTCTTCCAGAGATTCGCTTCCTTTCCCGTCTCACGTTCTCCTTCAATCGTCACATTCAATTCATACATTTCGATCCGCTGTTTCTTTAAAATGGAAATGACATCTATGGAACTGCAGCCTCCGGCCGCGGCAAGCAGAGTCTGCATCGGACGAAAACCTTCGTCATCACCGCCGCCCCCTTTGGTATTGTCGAAAACGATTGTATTTCCATTTTCATTGTCCGCTTTCATTTTATAATTGGCGTTGATGCGTCGAAGTGTTACTTTCATACTGGAGCTCCTTTTTTTGAAATATACAAAACATTTTCCCGTTTCCAATTCAAGTGCCTGTTTTTCAGGAACGAGTCCGACAGAAATTCTGTTCAAATAGTAACGGCAAAAAATATTCTAAAATTGCGTTGATATTTCCGGGAGCTTTCTCTAATTTTGAATCGATAAAAAGGAGCACGTATGGAATTTATCTCGAACGAATTGGTCTGGTTTTTATTTGGTCTTGCATTGATGATCGGAGAGATTATCACACCCGGTTTTGTGCTGATCTTCTTTGGCATTGGTGCGTGGTTGATCTCTTTGCTGCTGTGGCTAGGTGTGGCAATTACATTTACGACACAATTATTTCTCTTTTTGATTGCTTCGGTTTCTTCCCTTATACTGTTCCGGAAATACGGAAGGAAATATTCCCATGGCAAGTTGGTGAAACCGGATGCCGCAAGTTCCATCGATGATATTCGGGGGGAGAAAGCTGTGGTTTTGTACGACATTCAGCCGAACATCGGCGGTAAGGTAGAATTTCACGGCACGTTATGGAATGCGGAATCCGATGTGCCGATCAGCAAAGGTGCGTCTGTTGAAGTTCTTGAACGGAATAATCTCACATTAAAAGTAAAACCAATCCAGTAAAAGGAGCCGTTATGGAAGTCTACATTCTTTTAGGTCTCATTCTTTTTGCGTTCATTCTACTTGGCAAAACTGCACGTATTGTGCCGCAGAAAACAATATTTATCATCGAACGTCTTGGAAAGTACAGCGCCACGCTTGATGCAGGATTCCATATTTTAATACCGTTCATCGACCGGGTTGCGTATAAACATTCAATGAAGGAAATGGTGATCGATGTTCCGCCTCAGGGGTGCATTACGAAGGACAATATCAGCGTTGAGGTTGACGGAATACTCTACCTTCAGATCACTGATCCGGTGAAAGCGTCGTACGGCGTGGATAATTATATTTTTGCGTCGACGCAATTGGCGCAGACAACCATGCGAAGCGAGATTGGAAGGATCGATCTTGACCGGACATTTGAAGAGCGCGATAAGATCAATCAGGAAATTGTGATGGCGGTTGACAAAGCTGCCGCTCCGTGGGGATTGAAAGTAACGCGACACGAAATAAAGAACATCGTTCCGCCGCCGAGCATTAAGGATGCAATGGAAAAACAGATGCGGGCCGAACGGGAGAAGCGTGCACTTATTGCAGAATCGGAAGGAGATAAGCAGGCAAAGATCAACCGCGCGGATGGTGATAAAGCCGAAGCTATTGCAAAGTCCGAAGGCGAGAAAATGAAACGGATCAACGAGGCAGAAGGACGTGCTCAGGAAATTGAACGCGTTGCTCAGGCTACGGCGCGGGGAATTCGTGAGATCGCCAATGCAATAAATGACAAAGGGGGGCTGGACGCCGTGAATTTGCGGATTGCCGAACAATACCTTGGTGAATTCGGCAAACTCGCGCAGAAGAATAATACAATGATCATTCCTTCCAACTTGTCCGATGTGGCCGGAACGGTCGGAGCGATAGCAAAGATCTTTTCAGGGATGAGTCAGCAGACGGCGGAAGAAGTAAAGAAGAAGTAGAACAAATATTTTTGACCGTCGCCTGGAAGGTGACGGTCACATTCAAAATATCAAAACGCAGAACCGAGATTAATCGTAATAAAGAATCCGCCGAAATCCTTTTTCCGTGCGACCCTTCCGCTGGCATCCTGCAGACTGACGATCCCTCCGCTGAACGGAACGTAATAGTATCGGATGTTGATCCCCGATAAACTTCCCATGTCTGAGCCAAAGAATGCCCCAAGACCGACGAATCCTCCTACAGTGTAATACGAACGGGCGTAACCAAGGCTGTTAAAATATTCTTTATTGTATGGAGCGGCAAGAACCACCGTTGGTCCGGCTCCTGCATTCACGTACGGCCGGAAACTGTCGGTTATGTCTTCGGCAAATAATCGCTGCTGTACGCCGAACAGAAGCGGCATCATCAAAAACCGGTTGATCTTTCCCGGCACGAATGATTGTCCCCAGTAATCGTAATACTCCACTTCGTTATCATCTTTTGATTCTGCAATACCGAATGTTACGGTGCCGGAGAGATTTCGCGAATATTCATGGCGGTAGAATCCCGCAATGCCGAATCCGTTATTGGACAGGAGGATATCAACACCCCACGCATCATCCATTGCTGACTGCTGCGGCTTAATTGTTTCCGGTTCCGGGGAAGTGAAGACGATCGACGAATCCCTGCTTTGCGCCGAAAGCATTGAAGCCATAAGAAGCAGTGCCGATAATATTGTTTTCATATCAACCTCACGCATAAAGATTCTTAACACTATGTTGCATTTTCATGCGGTAAAATTATTCTACACTAAATAACGCACATTTAAGATAATGAGTTTCCGGCATAGAAGGAAGCGTCGGGTGATCCGGCGCAGCACCGGTGAATTGCAGTAATTTTATCCTTCTGCCTGCTTTGACACTGCTATCCTGTATGATGTTTAAAAAGGTATCCCTGTCGATATGATGCGAGCACGAAGCCGAAAGGAATAACCCGTTCGGTGCGGTAAGTTTCAGCCCGTTCATATTGATCTCTTTGTATCCTTTGATCGCGGTCGATACGGTTTTTTTGCTTTTTGTAAAGGAGGGTGGATCGAGAATGACGATGTCCCATTGTTTTCCTGCTTTTACGGATTGATCCAGGAACGAAAATACATCGGCGGTATGAAATTGAAGATTGGCAAGGTTATTCATCGCGGCATTTTCTTTTGCTTTCGCTATCGCTTCTTCAGAAATGTCGACACAGTCAACGCTCTTTGCTCCGAACGCCGCTGCATAAAGTCCAAATCCCCCTTCATTACTGAAGCAATCGAGCACCGTTGCATTCCGGGCAAATGTTTTTATCATTGTCCGGTTCTCGCGTTGATCGAGGAAGAAACCGCTTTTTTGTCCGCCGAGAATATCAACGGAAAACTTCACTCCGTTCAATTCAATGGAAGTCGGAATGACTTTCCCGCGAAGAAGATTCTTCCGCAGCGGAATTCCTTCAAGCGTGCGCAGAGGAGATTCGTTACGTTCTACGATCCCTTGAGGATGGAAAATTGCTTCGAGCACATTACAGATCGATTCAATGCGGAGGTCCATACCGATAGAGAATGTTTGGACCGAAAGAAAGTCATTGTATTTATCAATGATCAATCCGGGAAGGAAATCGCTTTCACCGTGGACAACGCGGAATGATCCGCTTTCCGGAAAGAGTTTTTTCCGTAATTCATACGCATTACCGATTCTTTTTTCAAAAAAGCCTTCGTTCACCTCTTCAACCTGCGAAGAGAGGAAGCGGACGGCAATAAGGGATGAGGCATTGAAGAAACCGATCCCGAGTGAACGCCCGTCGCTTCGTAGGATCTCTACAACGTCGCCGCTCTTCGGTTCGCCGGTGATCCGCTGTATCTCGTTGCTGAAGATCCATTGGTGGCCGTGTATCAGCCGGCGGTCCTCATTTTTTTTAAGAATGATGTGTTGTGCGAGTGTGCTCATATCTTCAAGTTATCAAGAAATTCATGATTATCAAACAGGCCTGACGTCGCAAAATCGACATTTTTTCCCAGCTCTTTTTTCGTTACATTTTGTGTAATGGAAACTATACCAACAAAATTTCATGCAGGATATGTGGCATTGATCGGCGAACCGAATGTCGGTAAATCGACGCTGATGAATACATTGCTGCAGCAAAAAATCTCTATCGTCACCAATAAACCGCAGACAACCCGCCATAAGATTCTTGGCATTCACAGCGGAACGGATTACCAGATTGTCTTTCTTGACACACCGGGCATCATCAAACCGAAATATCTCTTACAGGAAGTAATGATGCATTTTGCATCGCAGGCCGTTGAGGATGCGGATGTGGTAATGCTGCTTGTTGATGCGGAAAAAGTGAAGGACAGATCGTACGACAGGAACAATGAGGCAGTAGAAAAGATTAAAGCGGCAAATAAGACGACATTTCTTATCGTCAACAAGATTGACCTGTTGAAGAAGGAAGAGGTGCTGCCGATGCTTGCCGACCTGCAGTCGCTCTTTCCGTTCGATGAGATCATCCCCCTTTCAGCCCTGAAAAAATTCAATACCAACGAACTGCTGACGACGCTCGTGAAATATCTTCCGGAAAATCCGCCATATTATGATACAGAGATCGTCAGCGACGCTCAGGAACGTTTCTTTGTGAGTGAAATGATCCGGGAAAAAATATTTGAGCTCTACGAACAGGAGATACCGTATTCAACCACCGTTGATATCACGGAATTCAAGGAACGGGAGAAGGGGAAACATTATATCTCCGCCGATATCGTGATCGAACGGAATTCGCAGAAAGGGATCCTGATCGGCAAAGAGGGACGCGCATTGAAACGACTCGGCAGTCTTTCCCGCAAATCGATCGAAACCTTTCTTGGGCATGAAGTATTTTTGGAACTGCATGTGAAAGTCCGGAGCGACTGGCGCGAGGATAAGAACTGGCTCGACCGGTTCGGTTACAAAGAGGAATAAAAAAATCTACGTCCAAACAAAAGTAAAAATCCCGAACATCTGATTTCAGACTATTACGAGGTATACCATGGCAACCATTAAACCATTTCGCGGAATTCGATACAACCAAATGAAAGTGAATATTTCTTCCGTCGTCGCGCCGCCGTACGACGTTATTTCACCTGAACAGCAGAACGGTTTCTACGATAAGGATCCGTTCAACGTTATTCGTCTTATTTTGGGAAGGGAAGAAGACCGTTATGCGGCCGCCGCCGCGACATACGATGAATGGCAAAAGAAGGATGTTCTGCTTCGCGACCTTACACCGTCGATCTATCCGTTAGTGCAGACGTTCAAAACAACGGAAGGGAAAGAGGTGCAGCGCAAAGGATTCATCGCATTGTGCCGTCTGGAAGAATTTGAAAAGAAGATCGTACTTCCGCATGAAAAAACATTATCGAAAGCAAAAGAGGACCGGTTTAAATTATTCAAAGCAACCAGTTCGAATTTCAGTCAGGTGTTCAGTCTTTATTCCGATGCGGGAAAAGAGATCGATAAATATCTGGACGCTGTCCATTCGACATTTCCGGTGATCGATGTTCAATTCGAAGAGGTCCGGAACCAGCTTTGGCAGGTTCTTGATATCTCCGTGATCGAGCATATTGCAGCGCTGATGGAACCGAAACAGGTTTTGATCGCGGACGGACATCACCGGTATGAGACCGGACTAGCGTACCGAGATTTGATGCGGTCGCAGAATCCGAACCACACCGGCAATGAGCTCTATAATTATATCATGATGTTCTTCACCAATCTGGACGATGAGGGATTGGTGATCTTTCCGACGCACCGTGTCGTTCACAGTCTGCCGAATTATGACGGAAACGCTTTGATGGCGACATTACAGCAGCATTTTAATGTGCAGGTCTATCCGACACCACAGATGATGATGGATGCACTGAAACAATTCCCCAAATTTGCATACGGATTTGTCTCGAAGCATTCCGCGAAGTTCTTTGTTGCATCGCTGAAAGACGAGTCATCGCTGAACACGCTGGTGGAGGACAACCTTCCTGCCGAAGTGAAAAATCTGGATGTTGTGCTGCTACACAATTACATCCTCCGCAACGTGCTCGGTATCTCGCAGGAAGCCCAGGAAAAGAAATTGAATATCCATTACATCCAAAATGTTCAACACTGTGTGGATGAAGTTTCAAGCGGTGCATCACAAATTGCATTTTTTGTGAATCCCACAAGAATCGAACAGGTGCGCGATGTGACCAAATCCAGCAATACCATGCCGCAAAAATCAACGTTCTTTTATCCCAAACTGATATCAGGGTTGGTATTCAACAAAATGATAGAGTAGTTAAGAAAATGACTGAACGCTTAAAAGTAATTATCGCTTACATAGCAATATGCACCATTTGGGGATCGACCTGGCTGGTGATCAAAATCGGTCTTCAAACAATGACGCCGCTGTTGTCGGCCGGACTGCGTTTTGCGCTGGCAGGATTGATCCTGTACATCATCATCCGGATTAAAAAAATTCATATCCCGTGGAATTCTTCTACGCGTTGGTTTTTTATTGTCACTGCGTGCACATCATTTTCATTTCCGTTTGGTCTTGTGTATTGGGGAGAGCATCAGATATCGTCAGGGATGACTTCGATCCTGTTTGCCATGTTTCCTCTCTGGGTTGCGATCATGTCCAGCATTATGATTCCGCAGGACAGGATCACCGCTCCTAAAGTGTTCGGCGTTCTGCTTGGATTTTCAGGTGTGGTGACGATCTTCTATCATGATCTTCGATTCGACGGGAATGTATTAACTTTACTGGGCATGGGTGCGGTTATTCTGAGCGCGATGATCCAGGCATTTTCAGCGGTACTGATAAAAAAATTCGGCCACGATATCAGTCCGTTTGTTGTCAGTTTTGTTCCGATGTCCATCAGCGCAGTAATCCTGCTTACCGGCAGCGTAGCCATTGAGGATTTCTCCGCCGTGCAATTCACGCCGATGGCGCTCTTCAGTATTTTCTTTCTGGCGATCTTTGGTACGATCGTTACGTTCGTCAGTTATTTTTGGCTTTTAAAAAGGGTGGAGGTCGTACTGCTTTCGCTGACATCGTTCGTTACGCCAGTGATTGCTATATTGCTTGGAGTATTCATCCTTGATGAAAAAATATCCGCCCAATTGTTTGCCGGGGCCTTCCTTGTTTTTCTTGGAATAGCGTATGCAAACATCAGCGAAATTCGCTTGCTTTTCCGCAAACACTTTCCGTAAACGTATTCATTCGGTCAGTTGTCTTTTATGAGAGTGTGGCCGATGAATTACGCGACCGCATTTCTGCAATGTATTGTCCGTTTGACAATGTTTTCAACGCTTCGTACGATCCGGAATCCTCACGGTGGTAGGTTTAAAGCATTGCATATTTTAAACTTGAGTCCGCTCTCATATTGTTTTACATTTGGCTGACACGAATATCTCATCACCAATTGCAAACCGTATGAATGCCTTTCCGTTCCTTCTTGTTGCGTTGTGCGTTATGGTGATAATGTACCGTTACTACAGCGCATTCATTTCCGCAAAGATCATTGCCTTCGACGATTCACGGATCACGCCGGCATATCAATTTAATGACGGACAAAATTATCATCCGACGAACAAGTGGGTTCTGTTCGGTCATCATTTTGCCGCCATCTCCGGAGCCGGTCCGCTTATCGGTCCCGTGCTGGCGGCCCAGTTCGGATTTCTCCCCGGGTTTCTCTGGCTGCTGATTGGTGTTGTGATCAGCGGCGCAGTGCACGACTTCACGGTTTTAGCGTTATCCATCCGCCGCAACGGTAAATCACTTGCGGAAATAGCACGAAAGGAAGTGAGCCCTCTTGCCGGAACGATCGCTTCCATCGCAATTCTGTTCATCATCATCATCGCGCTTGCCGGACTCGGAATGGCGGTGACCAATGCATTGCACGAAAGTTCGTGGGGAACATTCACTATTGCCATGACAATTCCGCTTGCGCTGTTTGTCGGGTGGTACATGAATAATTTCCGCAAAGGGAAAATTGCCGAAGCAAGTTACATCGGCGTGTTCGGTGTGATGCTCCGCGTTTTTCTTGGCGGATATGTTCCGGGATCGTTTCTCGCACCATACTTTACTCTCTCACGCACTGCGATCATCAATTGGATGGCTGCGTACGGATTTCTTGCATCCATTCTGCCGGTATGGCTGCTTCTGGCACCGCGGGATTATCTCAGTTCCTATATGAAGATCGGCACGGTGGCCGGACTTGTAATCGGTGTCTTCATCGTAATGCCAGATCTGAAGATGCCGATGGTGACAATGTTCGCCGGGGGTGGAGGTCCGATCATTCCCGGGAAACTGTATCCGTTTGTATTCGTAACGATCGCCTGCGGAGCGATCTCAGGTTTCCATTCGTTGATCGCTTCCGGTACGACGCCGAAGATGATCACCAAGGAATCAGACGCCCGCTTCATCGGTTACGGTGCCATGCTGATGGAAGGGCTGGTCGGCATCATCGCGTTGATCGCTGCCTGTTCACTGCATCCCGAAGATTATTTTGCCATCAACGTCCTTCCGGAAAAATTTGCTACACTCAATATGACTCCGGTCAATCTGGAGGAACTTGCGCGTGAGGTGGGAGAGACGATTGCCGGAAGGCCGGGAGGAGCTGTTTCTCTTGCGGTCGGTTTTGCGCAGATATTTTCCGCAATTCCCGGGATGAAAAGTTTGATGTCCTATTGGTACCATTTTGCGATCATGTTTGAAGCGCTCTTCATCCTAACGACCATCGATGCCGGTACCCGCGTTGGAAGATTTCTGGTGCAGGAATTTCTTGGGAAATTTTATAAACCGTTCGAACGGACGAACTGGTGGCCCGGTGCATTGATTAGTACAGGTGTAGTCGTTATCGCGTGGGCGTATTTCATTCATACGGGGAACGTCAGTACCATCTGGCCCATGTTCGGTGTTGCGAATCAATTGC
The DNA here is from genome assembly GCA_903958625.1 of uncultured Ignavibacteriota bacterium. GTDB lineage: Bacteria > Bacteroidota > Ignavibacteria > UBA10030 > UBA8401 > UBA8401. Next base: position 9,942 of record CAJBTU010000105.1, read on the forward strand.
TGGCCGTTGTAGCATTATCCGTTGTGAGCACGGCCATCATCAACGCAGGAAAGCAAAAGTATGTATGGGTGCCCGGTATTCCGCTTCTCTTTGTCGCTGTAACCACACTCACCGCCGGCGTTCTGAATATCCTGGATAATTTTTGGCCGCTGACGAAAAACCCTGCAACGGCAACGCAGGGGTACGTGAACAGCATACTGACGGTGATCATCCTTCTCTGCGCCGTGATCATTCTTGCGGATGCAGTGCGGAAATGGTACCGTGTGCTGGTGAAAAAAGAATTTATGATCGATGGTAAGATAGTGGATGGCTCAGCGCCGGGATTTGTCCCGCCGGGATATGGACTAGGATGACCGATAAAGCCACAGTAAGTTACACAATTTGAAAACGAAGGGGAGATTGAACATTGAATATTCGTCATGCTGAACTTGTTTCAGCATCTATGCAGACTCCGAAACAAGTTCGGGGTGACGAGAACACATCATTACAAAATTCGTTGGAACGGATTCATAATTTTCGTATCATTGTAAAACCTAACTGAAAACCTCCGTCGGTTGATAACCGCGGAGGTTTTTGTGTATCGTAACGACTATCCGATAGAACGAGTATAATGCCAAAAAGAACAGACATTAAATCAATTCTCATCATCGGCAGCGGACCAATTATCATCGGTCAGGCCTGCGAATTCGATTATTCCGGAACCCAGGCGTGTAAAGTGCTTCGCGAAGAAGGATACCGGATCATCCTCATCAACAGCAATCCGGCGACGATCATGACCGATCCGGAATTGGCCGACGCCACCTACATCGAGCCGATCACGCCGGAATTCGTGGAGATGATCATTGAAAAAGAGAGACCGGATGCCATCCTTCCCACGATGGGGGGACAGACCGCACTGAATACTGCCGTGGCGCTTGCCGAACGCGGTGTGCTGGAAAAATATAATGTTGAACTTATCGGCGCGAATCTTCAGGCGATAAAAAAAGCGGAGGACAGGCAGCTCTTCAAAAAGACAATGCTTGAAATCGGTTTGGAAATGCCCCGCGGAGGATTCGTCTATTCCATTGACGAAGCTTTGAAGGTCGTTCAAGGGATAGGAAATTTTCCGATCATCATCCGTCCATCCTTCACCATGGGGGGAAGCGGAGGGGGGATTGCCTATAATATAGAAGAGTTCAAATCGATTGTTGAGAACGGATTGATACAAAGTCCGACGCATGAAGTGCTTGTAGAAGAATCCGTGCTTGGATGGAAAGAATACGAACTGGAGGTCATGCGCGATACGAAGGACAATGTCGTTATCATATGCTCCATCGAAAATTTCGATCCGATGGGAGTGCATACGGGCGATTCGATCACCGTCGCTCCGGCGCAGACGCTCACCGACAAAGAATATCAGTATATGCGTGATGCTGCATTGAAAGTGATGCGAGCGATCGGCGTGGATACCGGCGGATCGAACGTGCAATTCTCGATGAATCCTGCGAACGGAAAAATGTATGTGATAGAAATGAATCCGCGGGTTTCACGAAGTTCCGCTCTGGCGTCGAAAGCGACAGGATTCCCGATTGCAAAGATCGCCGCGAAACTTGCCGTCGGCTATACACTCGACGAGATACCCAACGATATCACGAAACTTACCCCGGCATCATTCGAACCAACAATTGATTATACGGTCGTAAAGATTCCCCGTTGGGATTTTGAAAAATTCAAAGGGGTGGATGATACGCTTGGCGTGCAGATGAAATCGGTCGGTGAAGCGATGGCGTTCGGCCGCACGTTCAAAGAAGCGCTGCAGAAGACGCTGCGTTCACTTGAACAAGGGAGAGCAGGATTAGGGGCGGACGGCAAGGACCATTTTGACATTGACGCGCTGACGAAATCACAAAAAACAACGTGGACAAAAAATGTGAAAGAGCAGCTTCGCAGGCCAAAAGCCGATAATATTTTTTATCTTCGGTATGCATTTCAACTGGGTCTTTCAATCGATGAAGTGCACAGTTTGACGAAGATCGATCCATGGTTTCTCTTCAACATTAAACAGATCGTTGATTTTGAAAGCGAACTCAAAAACTATTCTCTTACGGTATGAGATTCAGTGCTTTAATAGCTGCTATAGTATTTTTCTTCAACACCGCGTCGGCTCAAACGGCCGGAGATTATTTCGTTACTACGATCGGAACGTCGTGGCATTACAACAAGTTTATTCTCGATTCAAATCAACAAAAGATCAATCCGGAACAGCCGGTCTTGACCTTCGATAGTCTTATCGGCATGGCCCCGATTTTGTCACGCGACAGATACATTTTTCTGAGCAACAATATTGCCGTATCCGAATCGGTTCAATATGAGCTCTCCAACAATACGATATTCCGATTGCTCGACAATGTGTTGACGTTGGACACGAATGTGATTGACATCGGGAAACGTTTTTCCGGCTGGTATCCCATCATGAACTTCAATAAGAACGTTAATTCCGCGGATACGGTGATACGTTTTGATACGACGATTGTCATAGATACGCTTTCACTCCCGCTGCAATTTCTCGTTACATCAACGAAAAAAACAAACCGTTCGGTTTCAGTTCCGGCCGGGCTTTATCTTACTACACCGTTTGATGTAAAGTACAAGATCAACATTCTTTTGGCTGTACCATTCCTGGGAATACTTCCTGTCCCGTTGGTGGATATTACGGACACGATCTATCTGGCAAAAGGACATTGGATCGTTAAAGAGATCCAGCAGACAACGAAAGTGCCGGCACAATCCGCATTTTCAGCATTGCTTCCGCAGGGAATACCTTCGTTCAACATCCCCGGCAGCGTAAGAGAATTGAACACTGCTGCCGTTACTGCTGTTGCTGCTCAATCAATATCTTATCAAAATTATTCGCTGGAACAGAATTATCCTAATCCGTTCAATCCAACAACGACTATACAGTATGTATTGCCGCACACCCAGCACGTAAAGGTCACTGTTTCTGATATTCTGGGAAAAGAACTGACGGTGCTGGCGGATTGCGTGCAAAACGGAGGAAGTTACTCGATCGATTTTAATGCGTCACGTTTGCCAAGCGGTGTATATTTCTATCAACTGCAGACGGATATGTTCACCGAAACAAAAAAAATGATTATTCAAAAATAAATTATGATGAAACCTGTAACGAAAGAAATATTTCTGAAAGCAAAACAATACGGTTTTTCCGACCGTCAACTTGCGCACCTGTGGAAAACGGACGAAAGCAATGTCCGTCTAGCACGGAAAAAATTCGGTATCATTCCTGTCTATAAGATGGTCGATACCTGTGCCGCGGAGTTTGAATCGAATACGCCTTATCATTATTCAACCTATGATCAGGAGAATGAATCAAGGCGTTCGGAAAAGAAAAAAGTGATTATTCTCGGCGGCGGTCCGAACAGGATCGGGCAGGGAATTGAGTTCGATTATTGCTGCGTTCATGGCGTGAAATCACTTCGCGAAGAAGGTTACGAAACGATCATGATCAATTGCAATCCGGAAACCGTCTCAACAGATTACGATACGACCGACAAACTGTATTTTGAACCGCTCACTGTTGAAGATGTGCTGAATATCTGTGAGTTGGAACAGCCGGAAGGGATCATCGTCAGTTTTGGCGGACAAACGCCGCTGAAGATCGCAAAAGCCCTGGAGGCGAACGGAGTGAAGATACTCGGCACCTCTACGGAAGGAATCGATCTTGCAGAGGATCGTGAACGCTTCGGCGATCTTTTGCGGAAGAATAAAATTGAGCATCCAAAGTATGGAACGGCATATTCCGTAAAAGACGCGCTTCTTGTCGCGGAAGAGATCGGATATCCGGTACTCGTCAGGCCTTCGTATGTTCTTGGCGGACGCGCGATGCAGATCTGTTACACAACCGAAGCGCTGTCGGAATATATGAAACTTGCTGTTGACGTCTCTCCCGAAAAACCGATCCTGATCGATTGCTTTTTAGAGGATGCATTTGAATTCGACGTGGATGCAGTCTGTGACGGCGACGACGTATTGATCGGCGGAGTGATGGAACACATTGAAGAAGCAGGGATCCACTCCGGCGACAGTTCGAGCGTGCTCCCGCCGTTCATGCTTAAGGAAGAAAAACTTCTCGAGATCATTGAGATCACGAAGAAACTTTCCTACGCGCTCCACGTCCGCGGTTTGATCAACGTTCAATATGCCATGAAGAACAATAAGGTGTATGTGCTTGAGGTGAACCCGCGCGCATCGCGCACGGTTCCGTTCGTCGGAAAAGCGACCGGTCTTCCGCTTGCCAAGATCGCGGCAAAAGTGATGATCGGAAGAAAACTAAAGGATCTCGGCGTGCTCGGATTCGATTTCCGGAAAGTGAAGCACATGTCCATAAAAGAATCGGTCTTTCCGTTCAACAAATTTCCGAAAGTGAAGATGTTTCTCGGACCGGAAATGCGTTCAACCGGTGAGGTCATGGGTATTTCGATGTCGTTCGGAGCATCGGTCGCAAAATCGCAGCTTGCCGCCGGTAATCCTCTGCCGAAAGAAGGGACGATCTTTGTCAGCGTTAACAACAATGACAAGACGCAGGAGACGATCGGCATTATGAAGGAATATGTGAAGCTTGGATTTAAGGTTATGGCAACAGAAGGGACAACAAAATTTCTGACGGCCAACGGCGTTGATGCACGTCCGATCTTCAAAGTGAATGAAGGCCGGCCGAACATCGTTGATGCCATCAAGAACGGCGAAGTGCAGATGGTGATCAACACGCCGCTTGGCGAGGAATCGCGTTATGACGAATATTCCATCGGCTGGGCAGCGATCCAACAGAAGATCGCGTTCATCACGACACTTTCTGCGGCCGCAACAGCGGTGAAGGGAATCGAACGAATTAAACAGGGAAAGCTGAATGTGAAGAGCATTCAGGAATATCATAAGGCAGTGTGATGCAATGAAAAGGTTGCGGTGGACCATAATATCGATTTCGTTGTTTTTGATGTTCTCGTCGAATGCTTCAGCAATTAACGGCGATCGGAATGAACGGTTCAAGGCATTATTGCTGAATGAGTTCCGCGAACATCCGGCGGGAACAGTACAGGATATGTACAAGTTCATCCACCAATCGTCTATGGGTCCCGGACACTGGAAAATGGATTTTGAAATGGCGATCCGGTATTTGAATTCAGAGATACAGTTGTTATCAAAGGATAGCGCCCAGCCGTTGTGTCAATTCCTTTCGCCGGACAGTGAATTGATACGGATCAACCTTCGTCCTTACTTAGCAATGCACGGTAATATTGATTCGCTTGCCGAAGCATTTGTCAGGACCTCGAATGAATTCCATCAATCGGAAACCGCATTGGAAAATAATCTGACCGTGTTATTGCAGGCCGTGAAAGAACAAAAGCTACCGTTCGATTCCGATACTGTGCAGACATACATCCGGCGCATGAGGAGCGATCGTTTTCCTGCTGTACATCATTCGCCGATGTACGAAAAAAAATATGGACCCGCCTACAGGGTTGTCTTTCGAAAATATCTGCCGGTGAATATCCGATATGCCACGTATAAAAATTAATCTGCCGTCATCGTTCCATTTCACTACAGAAATTCCGATACGTATTTCCGACATCAATTACGGCGGACATCTTGGCAACGATGCCGTTCTCTCCATTCTACACGAAGCGCGTCTGCGGATGCTGATTGAACATGGATGGACGGAGATGAGCATTGAAGGTGTGAGCATCATCATGTCGGACTCCGTTATCCTTTATAAATCCCAGGCATTTTACGGGGA